>NZ_JBQAIE010000014.1:0-116525 GCF_051918845.1 Bacillus cereus group sp. MYBK101-2
CAGCGTTCATCCTGAGCCAGGATCAAACTCTCCAATAAAGTTAGTTTGTCTAGCATCTAAAATAAAAATTGACGTTTCACGTTGTTTGTTTCGTTCAGTTTTCAAAGAACTTGTCCATCGCTTCAGAAGCGACTTCATCATATTAACATCTTCATTTTTCGATGTCAACTAGGTTTTAAAATTTCTTTTTTGTCGTTTTCTACGTTTCCGCATCAGCGACGTTTATTAATATACCATCATGGTTTTTAAATAACAAGTGTTTTTTATAAAAAAATATCTATCCTACTTTCTTCTATAGTAAAACCTTTTATTCTCTCTACTGAAAATAAGTATTTTGATTGTATACCAATACACTCTAATTAACCAAACTGCCTTTCATAATCCCTATCACCTTTTCATTCTCTTCTACATTAAAGTCCACATTTAAAAAGAAAATAGCTTCGCCACTTCCTAATAATGCGCACATGTTGATTTTTTGTCCCTCCACACAAATCATTACTAATTGAAAGAACCGGTTGTTGGCAGATAGCTCTACCCCAACCGAATTCGAGGTGAGAATTTTATCGTCCGACCAACGGCGGGATAGATAACGAAATTCCAACGAAACATCAACTTAAGATTATTGTTAGAATTTTTTTACATTTAATTAATGAAAAATATCCATTTTTTGTTATATAGTAAGAAAGGACGTACTCAACTATAAATAACCCAATGGAGGAATTACTTTATGGATAAGTTAACAAAGTTTTCATTAAAAAACCGCGCCGCTGTTATCATCATGGTTTTTCTCATTTCCATACTCGGTGTTTATTCCGGCTCTAAATTACCTATGGAATTTTTACCTAGCATCGATAATCCCGCAGTCACCGTCACAACCTTATCTCCAGGACTCGACGCCGAAGCAATGACAAAAGAAGTAACCGACCCCCTTGAAAAACAATTTCGCAACTTAGAACACATTGACAACATCACCTCTTCTACTCACGAAGGATTATCACGCATCGATATCGCGTATACATCCAAAGCAAATATGAAAGATGCCACACGTGAAGTTGAAAAGGCCATTAATACAATTAAATTACCTAAAGATGCAACGAAACCGATAGTTAGCCAATTAAATACTTCTATGATTCCACTCGCTCAAATTGCAATCCAAAAACAAAACGGATTTTCAAAAGCAGATGAAAAACAAATCGAAAAGGAAATCGTACCACAACTCGAAAGCATTGATGGCGTTGCCAACGTTATGTTTTTTGGAAAATCAACTTCCGAATTATCTATTATACTAGACCCAAACCAATTAAAAGATAAAAACGTAACAACGGAACAAATATTAAAAGTTTTACAAGGAAAAGAAACTTCCACTCCAGCTGGAGCTGTTACCGTTAATAAAGAAGAATATAACCTTCGTGTCATCGGGGATATAAAAAATGTAGATGACATTAAAAACATCACTGTTGCACCTCAAGTTAAATTACAAGATGTTTCTCGAATTGAACTTAAACAACACTACGATACAATCTCACATATAAACGGCGAAGAAGGCACTGGATTAATCATCATGAAAGAGCCAAGTAAAAATGCAGTTGCAACCGGAAAAGAAATTGATAAAAAAATTAAAGATATAAGTAAACAATATAAAGATCAGTTTTCTATTAAACTTTTAGCATCAACTCATGAGCAAGTTGAAAATGCTGTTACTAGTATGGGAAAAGAAGTAATCCTTGGAGCACTTGCGGCAACTCTAATTATCTTAATCTTTTTACGTAACTTCCGAACGACACTCATTGCTGTTGTCAGTATTCCATTATCTATTTTATTAACACTCTTTTTACTACACCAATCTAACATCACACTTAACACTCTAACACTTGGTGGTTTAGCCGTTGCAGTTGGACGTCTCGTCGATGATAGCATCGTTGTCATTGAGAATATTTTCCGACGTTTACAAAAAGAATCTTTCTCTAAAGATATTATTCTCGATGCAACGAAAGAGGTCGCCGTCGCAATTACTTCTTCTACTTTAACAACGGTCGCTGTTTTTTTACCTATTGGCCTCGTATCAGGAGTAATCGGAAAATTAATGTTACCTATGGTATTAGCAGTCGTATATTCTATACTATCATCCTTAATCGTTGCACTAACAGTTGTTCCACTTATGGCTTTTTTACTACTCAAAAAAACAAAACACAAAAAGCCAAGTTCTTCACCACGATATGTAGCTACATTAAAGTGGGCTCTTTCGCATAAATTCATTATTCTACTTACTTCTTTTTTATTATTCGCAGGATCGATTGCTGCCTATGTATTACTACCGAAAGCGAATATAAAATCTGAAGACGACACAATGTTATCTATTAATATGACTTTTCCGGCTGATTACGCTCCTGAAACCCAAAAACAAAAAGCTTTTGATTTCGAAAAGAAACTACTTTCTAATTCAGATGTAACGGATGTTATTTTACGAATGGGATCTAGCGCAGAAGATGCACAATGGGGGCAAACGACGAAAAATAATCTCGCAAGTATATTGGTAGTCTTTAAAAAAGGTTCTGATATTGATCAGTATATTAAAGAGTTAAAGAAAGAACATAAAACTTTTGAACCCGCGGAACTTGATTATATAAAAATGAGTTATTCAAGCTCTGGCAGCGGCAATAATTTGCAATTCAACGTAACAGCCACTAACGAAACGAATTTAAAAGAGGCTGCTACTATCGTCGAAACAAAACTAAAAGATATGGATGATCTTTCTAAAGTAAAAACGAATTTAGAAGACTCTAAGAAAGAATGGCAAATCCATGTTGATCAAACAAAGGCCGAACAACTAGGATTAACACCAGAATTAGCAGCTCAACAAGTGGCATTCCTTATGAAGAAATCACCTATTGGTGAAGTTTCAATCAATAACGAAAAAACTACTATTATGATAGAACATAAAAAAGAAAGTATTACTAAACAAGAAGACATTTTAAACACAAACATACTATCACCTATTAATGGACCAATTCCTTTAAAAGACATTGCAACTATTTCAGAAAAGCAACTTCAAACAGAAGTTTTCCATAAAGATGGAAAAGAAACGATCCAAATTACCGCAGAAGCTTCAAATGAAGATTTAAGTAAGGTAAGCACAGAAGTGAACAAAGCGATAGCCGACTTAGATTTACCTAACGGAGCCAAAGTAAATATCGCAGGCGCCACTGAATCTATGCAAGAGAACTTCACAGATTTATTCAAGATTATGGGGATTGCAATCGGGATTGTATATTTAATTATGGTTATTACCTTTGGGCAGGCACGTGCTCCTTTTGCAATCTTGTTCTCCTTGCCATTAGCTGCTGTCGGCGGTATTTTAGGATTAATCATTTCAGGAACACCAGTTGATGTAAATTCCTTGATCGGCGCATTAATGTTAATCGGGATTGTCGTTACAAACGCTATCGTATTAATAGAAAGAGTACAACAAAACCGAGAACACGGTATGGAAACGAGAGAGGCCTTACTTGAAGCAGGTTCCACTAGATTACGCCCAATTATTATGACAGCTATTACAACAATCGTCGCTATGCTACCACTCCTATTTGGTCAATCACAAGCAGGAAGTATGGTATCGAAAAGTTTGGCAGTCGTTGTCATCGGCGGTTTAGCAGTCTCAACTGTCCTTACATTAGTAGTCGTTCCTGTAATGTATGAACTATTAGATAAAATCGGAAGAAAAAGACGCTCTCGTAGAAAAATAAATACTTCTACAGAAACACCTGATATTTAAACGAAAAAGCGTTATCTTCACGAATGAAGATAACGCTTTTTCTCTACCTACTCATATAATCCATCATTTTTTCCACATACCGCTCTAGCGGTTCACTAGAATCCACAATAAGATATTCACTATGTAAAGGTCTTTTACTACCATCTAACCACTTTTTAAAAGCTACTTCGGAATCCACTCGTCCAACCTGACTGACCATACGCTTACGTGTTTGTAGTCTCATATTAATCTCTTCCATATCATTCAGATAACACTCAATATATTTATATTTCACACCATGTTTATTAGACAGCTTAATTCCCTTTTCAACCATCCCTTCATATAGACATGGACTATCCAATATCACACTATGTCCTTGTTCTAAATACGAATCAATCAATGCCCATTCAACATCGTATGATACTCCTCCAACAACCGTCGATTCAATCCCTTTCATTTCTAATGATTGTAACAATGCCGATTTCAAAACGTCATGATCTACAATTACAGCACCTGTTAACTTCGCTATATACTTAGAAACTGTCGATTTTCCCGATCCAGGAAATCCTGACATTTGCAGAAAAAACAATTCCTCCACCCCTTCATTTGCACCTGTTCATCTATATAATTCAATTCCCGTTACTTCCATTCCTTCTATACTAAAACGCAAAAGGAACTCCCTACTTATAAATAGAGAGTTCCTCTTTATCATTTATGCTGCTTTTACCTTCTTCGTCGTTTTACTTTTTCTTTTCGCTCCTGTAAAACGTTTGTGCAATATAGATGCTACTAATCGTGAAATAACATTGAATAGTAATACCATAATAATTAATACAGCTGCAGATTTTGTCGCAATTAACTTCGCATCTGGGATAATCCCTTCAGAATTTAACTTCCAAATGTGAACCGCTAACGTTTCAGCTGGTCTAAATGGATTTAAAGGATGAGCAGGACTTGAGAAGTCCGCTGCTGAATTTAAAATTGGAGATGTTAAACCCGCTGTATAAATTAATGCCGCTGCTTCACCAAATATACGACCTGCCGCTAAAATAACACCTGTAATAATTTGCGGTAATGACGACGGGATAATAATACGAGTGATCGTTTGCCACTTTGTTGCACCTAATCCAAGACTCGCCTCTTTCACATTAGAAGGAACCTCTGAAATCGCATTTTCACAAACACGAGTTAAACCTGGCAAGTTTAAAATTGTTAAAGCAAGGGCACCACCCATTACTGTGTATCCCCATCCTGTCATTGTAACGAACACTAACAAACCGAATAAACCAACAACAATAGAAGGTAAAGATGCCATTGTCTCGATACATAAACGAACAAAGTTTAAAAAACGTCCTTGTTTTGCATACTCTGCTAAATATATTCCAGCGCCTAATCCAAGTGGAATAGATATAATAAGCGTTATAACAAGCATATAGAATGAATTGAATAACTGCGGACCAATCCCACCACCAGCTCTTGTATTGCTTGGTTCTCCAAACAAGAAATTAGGCTCCCAAAAACCCCATCCCTTTTGTAAAATCTCAAACACTAAGAACACTAGTAAAGCTACAACTAAAGCCGCAACCGCATAAAAGATACCTGTCCAAACTTTATTTACCGTTCTTGCATTCATTATTATCGCTCACCTCTTTGCCCAATTGCTCGAATTACTAAAATAAACAGGAATGAAATAACAAGTAAAATCATTGCTAAAGTCCATAGCGCATTGTTCCAAGCAGTTCCGTTTAATGTATTTGTCATGTCCATTGTCAAAATACCAGTTAACGTTGCTGTCGGGCTATATATTCCTTCTGGTAATTTAACCGTATTCCCAATTACCATTTGAACCGCTAATGCTTCACCAAAAGCACGCGCTAAACCTAAAACAATACCTGTTAAAATCCCCTTTTTCGCAGCAGGAACAATCACTCGGCTAATCGCTTGCCATTTCGTTGATCCTAAACCATAAGAAGCTTCTAAATAATCAAATGGAACAGAGCGTATTGCATCAGAAGCGATACTAGCAATAGTAGGCAAAATCATTATACTTAATACAACAATACCTGCAATTAAACTAAAGCCCACTCCTCCAAACGAATCACGTAATAGCGGTACTAAAATTGTAACCCCTAATAATCCGTATACAACCGAAGGAATACCAACTAATAATTCTAAAACAGGCTTCAATACTTTATTTCCAAACTTCGGCGAAATTAAATTCATGAATATAGCAAGAGCTATAGCAATTGGTGCACTAATAATAACCGCACCTAACGAAACCACCGTTGAACCTACAATAAAAATTACAGCCCCAAAAGTTCCCTCATCAGCATTTGGACTCCATTTTGTCGATGTTAACATCTCAGTAAACGAGATACCACTTTGCGTAAAAGATTGAATTCCTTTACCGCAAATAAACGCAATAATAGCTAATGTAACTAAAACAATAAAAATACCACAAAACGTAACAAGTGATCTTCCTATATATTCACTTTTCACGTAATTAATTTGTTTTTTCCCCTTCATCACAGGACAGACCCCACTTCATAAATTGAAATGAACAGGACTGGCCTTGCAGCCAGCCCCATAAATTTTATTACTTATTTAATTTAGACATTGGAATATAACCCATATCTTCTACTTGCTTTTCAAAATCTTTACCTTTTACATAGTCAATGTAAGCTTTTGTTGCTTCTTTCGCTTCACCTTTCGTTACCATGTACTCGTAAGACCAGAATGGATATTTACCAGACGCAATGTTTTCAACTTTTGGTTCAGCACCATCAATTTTCACTGTTTGTAGCGCACCTTTTTTCTCGCCAACCATGTAAGACATTGCTAAATAACTTACTGAACCTGGAGTAGAATTAATCGCTTGCTCTACTGCACCGTTAGAATCTTGTGTAGTACCAGTTCCGTCATTAATTTTCGCATCTTTCATAATTGTTTTTTCAAATGTAGCACGTGTACCAGAAGAAGCTGGACGGTTAATTACGTTGATTTTTTCATCTTTCCCGCCTACCTCTTTCCAGTTTGTTACTTTTCCAGTGAAGATATCTTGTACTTGTTGTACTGTTAAATTATCAACTTTTACATCTTTATTTACGACAAGTGCGAATGCAATACCCGCTACCTTGTTATCTACTAATTCTTTCGCCTTATCAGCATCTTTTATTTTATCTGCAGATGGAACATCTGAGTTACCAATTTGGACCGCACCAGAAGCTACTTGGTTAATTCCAGTTCCACTACCGCCACCTTGCACTTGAATAGAAACGTTTGAATTTTTCTCCATAAATTTCTTTCCAGCTTCCTCTGCAAGAGGTTGAAGTGCTGTAGAGCCTGCAGCTGCTATCGTACCTGACAATTCTTGTTTTGCATTATCGCTTCCTTTAGCATCTTTGCCTGATGTCTCTTCTGCTTTTCCACATCCCACTAATGAACCCGCTACCACTAAAGCTGCTAAAGAAAATTTAATACCCTTTTTCATGACCATGTCTTGTACCCCCATTTGGATTATCACTTTTCACATTTATCTACTTCTTTCGAACACAAATTCATTGTAGGACAATAATATTATGTGAGTGTTAAGCAATTTTTAATTTTAAGTAAATGACGATAATACCCCTTAAAAACTAGGAATCCCAACATTTATAGTTGAAGAACCCAACAAAATCCACACTAATTAGGCTGCAATGTAAATTTATTCTTAACAATGTAAATTCAATGTAAATATTTTTCACTCTTTTTTCCTTTTAGTTAAAGTTACATTTACAATTCCGTTGTATTTTGTTACTTTTACGCGCCTAATTTATGTACATTACACAGAATTTCAGTAATATTTTTTAGTACAACTAAATAAATTGGAACAATTCTAAAAATAAATGAATATTTTTAAAGTACCAATTGACAGCATCATCCAATGTAGTCTACTATATTACTAACAAAAAGTTTACCTAAGGAAACTTTTTAAACTTAAACTAACAATATAGAGATGAGGTAACTTTTATGGTATCGGCTAATATAAAACCACTTTCCGAATTTAAGACTGGAGAGTTTGTACAAATTGAGAAGATACAATTAGAAGGAACTATGAAACGACGCTTATTAGATTTAGGATTTATCCCAGGCGCAACAATTAAAGTATTACAACGCAGCCCACTTGGAGATCCGGTCGCTTATCAAGTAAGCAACACAACTATCGCACTACGCAAGGAAGAAAGTTCCCTTATTTTCGGGGTATTAATAGGAGATGATTTCAGATGAGCAAACATCGCATTGCTTTAGCTGGCAACCCAAATACCGGGAAAAGTACATTATTTAATACTTTAACAGGTTTAAAACAACATACTGGAAACTGGACGGGAAAAACTGTTTTAAAAGCTGAAGGAGAATATGAACATAACGGTAGTAAATATACATTAATAGATTTACCTGGGACTTACTCACTATATTCAAATTCTGCGGATGAAGAAGTAGCAAGGGATTATATTATATTTGAAAAACCAGAAGTAACTGTAGTTGTTGTAGATGCAACAGCAATGGAAAGAAATTTAAATTTAGCACTTCAAGTGATGGAAATGACGAGTAACGTAGTCATTTGTATTAACTTAATTGATGAAGCTGAGAAAAAAGGCATCGTTATCGATGAAAAAAAATTAGCAAAATCACTTGGTGTACCTGTAGTTAAGATTTCCGCTCGTAACCGAGTAGGCATCGGTCATTTACTAAATGTCATTGCTAAAGTAGCAAATAAAAAGCTAATTCCAGCACCAATTAAAGTTACTTATAGTGAAAAAATCGAAAATATGATTCGAGAATTAGAACCACAAATTTATAAAGTATTCGGTGATACGTATCCAGCACGTTGGATTGCATTACGTATATTAGATGGAGATAAAAATTTCTTAACTGCACTTGAAAAACATCATAACGAACCACTTGTAAGGGAGGTCGTAATCAATGGAATCTCACTCAGCCAGTAAAGCTCTTCCATTAGACTATATTATTCAACATGCACAAGCACTATCAAAAGAAGATATACGAGATGATATTGTCGGAGATATTTACCGTACATCTGCAAGCATCTGTAAAGAATCTGTTCAATATACAAATACGGATAAATTGTATCGTTCTGAAAAACTAGATAAAATTTTCACATCTCCAATATGGGGATTCCCAATTATGCTCGGTATTTTATCTATCATTTTTTATCTTACAATTGCAGGGGCTAACGTACCATCTGATATGATTGCTGAGTTTTTCGGATGGGCCGAAGGATATTTAACATCTTGGTTCCAAGCAGCACACGCACCTGAATGGTTACATGGCATTTTAATACTTGGTTTATTCCGTGGTATCGGTGCTGTTATTAGCGTTATGTTACCACCTATGGCCATCTTTTTCCCTATGTTTGCACTATTAGAAAACTACGGATACTTACCACGCGTTGCGTTTAATATGGACCGCTTATTCAAACGCTCTGGTGCACACGGTAAACAATCTTTAACAATGGCAATGGGCTTTGGTTGTAATGCAGCAGCCATTATGTCAACACGTATTATTGAATCACCACGTGAACGTATGCTTGCAATCTTAACAAACAACTTCGTTCCTTGTAACGGTCGCTGGCCTATGTTAATTTTAATGGCTTCATTATTTATGGCTGCCGGTTATACAGGTAGTATGCAAACATTGGTTACTGCTGGGGTTGTAGTTGGAATGGTTGTAATTGGTATCGTTATGACATTAACCGTTTCTTGGGTACTATCCAAAACAGCTTTAAAAGGCGTTCCAACTCACTACACACTTGAGTTACCGCCATACCGTAAGCCAAAGGTTTGGAATACAATTGTGCGTGCAACACTCGATAAATCCGTCTATGTTTTAAAACGAGCTGTTGTTGTAGCTGCTCCTGCGGCTGCATTAACTTGGTTACTTGCTAATATTTTCATCGGTGACACAAGCCTACTTATGTATTTTGTAAACTTCCTAGATCCATTCGCTAAAATGTTAGGACTTGACGGATTTATTCTAGCTGCGTTCATTCTTGGACTACCAGCGAACGAAATTGTTATCCCGATTTTATTAATGTCTTACTTATCAACCGGAGCTTTAACTGAAATAGATGATTTTAATCAAATTAAAAATCTATTCTTAGAAAATGGTTGGACTTGGTTAACGGCGTTAAACACAATGTTGTTCTCACTTCTTCATTTCCCATGCGGAACGACACTGGTTAACATATATAAAGAAACAAAAAGTGCAAAATGGACATTCTTATCGTTTGCAATCCCTACCGTTATCGCTATTGTTGTGACATTCCTCTCTACACAATTGGTACATTGGTTAGGGCTTGTATAAAAACAAAGCATACATAGAAGGTATCCCCCTTCACATATGCTTTGTGCGAAAGAAACCTGAAATTATTCAGGTTTCTTTTTTTGCACCTCATTATTCCAAGGCTGCGCTCCATACGTTGTAATTTTTTTATGAATGTAGTATATAGCTCCCGGAAGAACTGCCATTAATATTGTGCAACTAATCCCTAATCCAGTAAACACCTTCCATCACCTTACTTCACTTTCTTTGGTAACGCTGAACCTGAATGTTCAATTGTTGGATCAACGTGAACATTAATTTCAGCATTACTAAAATAATTCTGGCCTTGATCCCAATTCTTACTAACTTTCTTCCACTCTTTATAATTATGCCTCTTATATACCTCTCCTAATTCCAATACATCTACCTTATATTTTTTTTGAACAAGCTGTATAGACTTTTCAATACGCTTCTTCATTTCCTTTGAAATTTCTTTCTTTAAAAGCTTTTCATTCATCACTTGTTTCGGTTCATTAAAATGTAACTCAGCTAATATGCCTTCTGTGGACAAATGAATATCAAACTTCGGTTTTGTAGCATTTTCAGTAGACACTTGGATCTTTCGGCGCAACTTATGAATTTCATATGTAATGAGCTGATTCTTTTTACGAACAGTAAAGAAACCTCCAATTTTTTTACCTATTACATAGTTCATTCCTAATGTTTGTTCTCCACTCAAAGTTCCAACGCACTTATTATCCTTTCCACGGATCAATGCCGCTCCTTCCATTTGTACGCCTTGTTTAGTTAACCCTAAGAGAGGTAATGCAAAACTTCGATCTGCAATCATTTTCCCTTGTACTTCACCAATTCTCGCCGCCTCAATCATTTGAGCGTTTTTCGGAGGATGTTCAGCTAACATATCAATGTACTGCGCCGGTAAGTTTTCAGGTTTTGCACTCTGTTTTAAAATAGATTCTGCATTTTTCTTGGAAACGAACAAACGAATATTTCTTCTCATTTCATGGTCACGAAAATATACATCTAACGTATTTTGCAAAACATACGGATTTGCTAGTAATTCATCCGAAAAAATAATGACTTGTATATGCGGAAAAAATAATGTTCGACTAATTTTTTTAGCAATTATTCTTATTTGCTCAAAGACGCTATCTGCTTTCGCACTTACGTTAATATAATTTTCACTATCTCCATCGCCCTGTCCACTTTGTTGTGCTAACTTACTGGGAAGTACCATCTGATACGTCCCTTTCATAATCGGATTTGATTTCTTTTTCTTCACAATATCGTAAGCTGCGCCTACTACAAATCCTCTTTCTTCTATTTCTTCTAGTTCAGAGCACCCACTTATAGATCCAACTAAAACCATAAGCATTATAATTTTAAGAAGGTGTTTCATTTCTACCATTCCTTCTTTTTATTTTATATACAATAAAAACTAGCAAAGGAGCTAATACGACAAATCCCATATCTATCCACGCTAAATACGTTCCGTAACTTGATAACGTATTTAAATTACCAGGGAGCATATTCAGCATAAAAATCAGAGGCGCGCTTCCGAAAATAAAAATATGTTTCTTCACTTTCGGAAACATGGCACAAAATAATAAAGATGCGACGTCATAATACATTGCTGTAGTGTTATAAATAGTAATAATCCAAGTCGTAAAAAAAATTGCATCGAACCTTTCTAAAAATCCTCCACCAATTTCAATTTCTTTCCCTAATTCAATTGTCGTATATGTCAACCCACGTGTTGTCATATACGTAAAAACACTAATACAAGTTACATAAATTAAAATGTATGACAACACGTTTACCATCACAGCTTTTGCAACTGCCATCGGTGCTTTTTTCGCCGTCTTATCGTTTAACAAAACAGCATAAAACAAAGCTACTTCAAACCCAATAAACGTAAAAATAGAATTTTTAACTCCAACAGCATATTGACTCACTTTCGTTTGAAAAGCTGGTAGTAAATTATTTATTTCCATTAAATTTATATTCAATAAAGAAAGAAGTACTATCGCAATTAAAACAATAGGTAAAAATAGAACATTTAACCTTAATAAGGCCGCTCTTGAACCTGCAATTCCGTAAATAACAACTAGTAAGAAGAAAAAAGACAGCAGTTGTATCGGTGTCTCACTAAATAAATACGTTTGAGAAATAATTGAAATCATTCGCGATTCATATGCTGTCAAAGCAGCAAACGTTAATACTAAAATGCTACTAATCGTGTACGCAACAGGCTTTGTCAAATGCGCACTTGTATATTGAACAAAGTTTTGTTTCGGGAATAAAATAGCTACCCTCGTTACAAACCAACCTAAAACTGCACATATTAATCCACCCAAAAGCAAAATAATCCAACCATCTGAAAATAATGTTTGGTTTGCAATATCCCTTGGCATAGATAATGCGCCTATACCAATAATGGTCGATGATACCGCAAACCCAATTTCCCGAGATCCAATTTCTTCATCGCCATACTCAAATGGTTTCAATTATTCTCGCTCCTTTGGACGTACTGTAGAATCTTTTGTTTGTAAATATTCAGGTCTCTCTTTCAGCATTGATTTTGGCATGCGAATAAACTCTTCTTTCCAATCTTTATAAAATGCAGGAGCAATTGGAGTTGTATACGGTACACCAACACTTGTTAAATTTGTAATATGAACAGCAAGCGCAATAAGAGCTAGAATGATTCCATACAACCCAAAAGCCGTTGCTGCTAATACAAAGACGAAAAGTAAAATCCGAAACGTAATTGTAATGCTATACACTGGAAGTGAAAATGTAGCAATAGCTGTAACCGCAATAATGATAACTAAAAATGGATTTACAATTCCTGCATTCACCGCTGCCTCTCCAATTACAAGACCACCTACAATCCCAATTGTTTGTCCCATCGGTTTCGGCAACCTAATTCCTGCTTCTCGTATTAACTCCATCGTTAATGCCATCATTAACGTTTCAATATAGGCAGGAAACGGAACACCTTCTCTTGCTCCAGCAATCGAATAAGCCAATTTAGAAGGAATAAGTCCTTGGTGATATGAGACGAGCGCTACATACATCGCCGGCATTAAAATTGCAACTATACCAGAACCCATCCGCAAAATTCTTAATAAAGTTCCTATTACCCAACGCTCATAATGATCTTCCACAGATTGAAAAATATCGACAAATACTAGCGGAGCTATAAGCGCAAACGGGGATCCATCCACCAAAATAGCTGCCTTTCCTTTCGCTAATGAGGCCACAATATTATCAGGTCTTTCCGTATTCAAAAACTGCGGAAACGGCGACAAATTATTATCTTGAATTAATTGCTCAATTGTACCCGTCTCAAAAACGACATCTGTCACTATGGATTGAAGACGCCGATCTAGCTCTTTTACAATGTAAGGATTAATAATGTCTTCTATATATACTAAAGTCACTTCTTTTTGGGATCTCTTTCCCATAATATAAGATTGAAATCTCAGCTTTGGGTCACGTAAACTACGGCGAATTAACATTTTATTCACGTTAATATCTTCATTTAATCCTATCCTCGGTCCACGTATTAAATCTTCTGTTACTGGCGGTTCTAAACTTCTTTTTTCCCAAGCTCTACTATTAATCACGATAGCAGTTTGAATATTATCAATTAATATAACTGTATCTCCCGCTAAAATCGCATTTATAATATCCGGAAATGTTGTCTTCTTACCAACTTCTGCAATAGAAATAAAGCGATCTAATAATGTTTGAACAACAGCTTCGTCTTTTTGTATCTCTTCATATTGAAGCGTACGAACTACATATTTATAAACGTTATCCTTATCTGTTAACCCACATAAAAAGACAACAGCACAACGTGTAAAACTACCAGCAAGGGCAACTTCCCTAATTGTCAAATCATTAGGCGAACCTAACTCATCTCTAATTTCTTTCATAATTTCAAATAAGTTACCTTTTAGCTCTAACAAATCCCCCACCTAACTTCCTTTTCAACAAGTTTTTAGTTAGATTCCGCTAATAGAAGAAAATATATACAAAAAAAGAGCTATCTCTTTTCAAAGATAGCTCTAGCATACGAATTACTTTTCTACTATTATATTGTCTTTCTTTATAGATACATTTTTCGTGAATCCGCTAACGATAAACATCACAATCATATTCATTAACAGCGCGACTATACCTACATTTAAATCTTTTATATATTGAGGGAAACCCGGAAACATCGTAGCTATAGTTGAACCAGATAAAGTAATATACGCAACCACTAATAACCCAATCCCCATCCCGGCAATTGCTCCTTGCTTCGTAATAGTCTGACGTGGAAACAAACTACATACAAGTGCCGGGAAAAGTTGTGTCACTATACTATATCCCATTAAAAGAAGTGCTCCTATCGTTTCTCCACCTTTAAAAGTAAACAAAACAGCTACAAGTGTTACTACAGGAACAAATAATTTCGCTGTTTTTGCCACTTGTCGATCCGAAGCAGATGGGACCATTGTTCGGTAAATATTTTTCGCTAATAATGTAGAAGCAGCCATGACAAGCATAGAACCTGGAACTAATGCCGTTAAAACTCCTGCACTACCAATAATCCCAATAAACCAAGGATCAAAAGTTTGAAGAGCCAGACGGAATAACGAAAGGTCTACATCCCCTCCCTTTAATCCAGGAACTTGCAAAATAGCTGCAAACCCTGCAAAGAACACGAAAAGTAAAACTAAAGAATACAGTGGCATAATGGCCGCATTTTTACGAAATACTTTTTCATTTTTTGCAGAGAAAGCAGAGGCGAATGTATGGGGCCACATATAGAAACCGAGAGCTGTTAATACAATAGTAGAAACAAACCAAGAAATGCTCATTCCTTCATCAGGTAAAGATAAAAATCCTGGTTTTGCTGCTTCTACAGCTTCAAACATCGGCTGAAATCCTCCGTAATAATGGTACGGTAAATATATACCTAAAAACATAACGATAAACAGGATCATAATATCCTTCAAAGCGGCCGTCCAAGCAGAGCCGTGTATACCTGAAACCATTACATATATCGTTATAACAATTGCGCCAATCCACACTGCGATAACTGGTGATACCCTTCCGTAAGACGCTTCCGAAACGATAATTCCTAATCCTTTTAACTGTAAAACAAGGTATGGGATAATCGAAATAACCCCAATGATAGAAACGATAAGGCCCAGTGCCTGACTCTTATATTTCTTCACAAAAAAATCTGGCTGTGAAACTAGATTGTGCTCTTTTGCATACTTCCAAACTGGTGGTAATAAAAAATAAGATAAAATATAAGCTAATGCACCATAACCTAAAATATAAAAAGTAGGTGCTCCTTTACTATACGCCCAGCCACTTCCGCCTAAAAATGTGAATGTCGTATAAATTTCACCTGCCATAAGAAGAAAAACAAAAATAGTGCCAAATCCTCTTCCTCCAACTGACCATTGCTCTAAATTCATATCTTTTCCATGTTGTGCCCGAATTCCTAAAAATAGTGCGAGAAACAAAAATAAAATAATGATAAGTAATGCGGTCATTTTACATCCTCCTTATTAGCAGGATCAAATACGTATACAATCCCCATACAAAGAGATGTAATAAGCACTGATAATAATATCCAAAATAATAAAAATGGCATCCCTAATATGTAAGGAGTAACTGAATTAGCAAATACGGGGCCAACAACTAAACAAAAAACTGGAATAAGCGCTAATACGTGTATTTTCTTCATCTCATTCTCCTTTACTTATGAAATTCATAATCGATGATACAAAGACTTGCACGCCAATTGGTAATGCATCTTCATCAATCGTAAAACGAGGGTGATGGTGAGGATATATAATTCCTTTCTCTTTATTTCCTGCTCCGATAAAAAAGAATGTCCCTGGTGCTTTTTGTAAAAACGCTGAAAAATCTTCTCCAGCCATCGTCGGCTGTAAACGAGTAACTCGTTCTCTTCCATAAAGCTGTAATGCTGTTTGCTCAATAATCTCTGTAACTTTATAATCATTTACGACGGGACGATATCCATATTCATAAGAAAACGTATATTTCGCTCCGTAAGCTTCCGTCACATGCTTTACAATCTGTTCAATTCTTTTCTCTGTTTCTTCTCGCAACTCATGTCTTAAACTCCGCACTGTCCCTTCAATCTCCGCTTGCTCTGGAATCACATTATGAGTTGTCCCAGCGTGAAATTGCGTAACAGATACTACAAGAGAATCTAACGGATTCGTGAGGCGAGAGACAATTTGCTGAAGTTGCGAAACCACTTGTGTACCAATTGCAATACTATCAACTGTTTCATGAGGGATTCCAGCATGTCCACCTTTTCCTTCTATTATAATTTTAAAAACATCTGGAGCAGCCATTGCGGGACCATAAATTACACCTACTTTTCCAACCTCTAACGATGCCCAAAGGTGAGCACCAATAATATAATCGACCCCTTCCATTACACCCGCTGCAACCATTTCCTCTGCACCACCAGGAAAGTTTTCTTCAGCATGTTGGAATAGAAAACGAATCTCCCCTTTAATCTTCTCTCTTGCTTCTACTAACTTATGTACAACTCCAAGTAATATCGCTATATGTCCATCATGGCCACATGCATGCATTACACCCGGATATGTAGAAATAAAGTCAAACTCATTCTCTTCATGAATAGGTAGGGCATCCATGTCAGCTCGAACCGCAACTATTTTACCAGGCTGCTTTCCAATCAACCTTGCCATTACACTATATTTCGTAGGTCTTGACACCTCTAAACATGGGATTTTCCGAAGTATGTCGAATACAAACTGCGATGTTTTTTCTTCTTGAAAAGATAACTCTGGATACTTATGAAAATGCCTTCTCCACTCAACCAACTGATCCTTTGACAAAACAAGTTCTTTTGCAACATCCATTTCTCTTCTCCCCTTCTTCACCAAGTTAAATGTTATTATAACGTGAATTGTTAACTTTTAAAAGAATCTTCTGAATTTTCCGCTATAATTATTTAAAAATAAAAAGCCATCAAAAAAGATGGCTTTCTCATTATTATAAAATAGTAATTGCTTGTTTCCCCATTTGCTCCCACGCTTGCTCAAACTCTGCTCGCGGAACAGCAAAACGCGGATTATTTTTTAGAGGATCATTTACATATACAAAGTTTTGATCGTATCCAACTACTACTACACTATGCTCAAAATATGTAATTTTCACTTCACCAGAGCTTGTATTCCATGTTTCAAATCTACTTTCAGCTAGCGGCTTAAACGTTGTATTAATAATAACCCATACTGGAGAACCAGAACTAATTACTTTATATAGATCATTCACGTCTCTATCTGTTAGATTAATTACTTTTTCAGAAACATATTTTTCCGCTAAATTAAAGATTGGTTTATTGTACACACCATATCCTGGTTCAGCTTTTGTATAAATATTTCCAACAAATCCCTCATAAGGATTTCCACGCAAACCATCTTGTTCAAATGGAACTCGATGAATTTCACTAGCAAGTTGCATCTTATCTACTTGTACACCTTTATATTGTAGCAACATAGCTAAGCTTGTCACTTCACATCCACGAGGCAATTCTGGTAACTGCTTTATAAACGGAACATTTTCAATCATAGCCGCTTCTTTCATTTCAGATAGAAAATCTAAGCGTAGCACTTGTGCCTTTTGTATAATCTTATCTTTCCCTATAAAAAACGCTGCAGCAAATATAATTCCAAAAACAAAAAGATATTTTAACTTTTTCATTTTAAACAAAACTCCATTAATTATTATTTTACAGATATACCTGCTATCATTGTACCTTGCTTCTTACTAGTTTGCTAGAAAGATTCTGTGAATCATTGTTCACACTTTTTCTATGAAGAAAATTCTAATTATTTTTAATAAAAAGAAAAAACAATATACTTTTCTGAATATTTTTGCTAAAATCAAAATAATTAACATGGTGAAGATATCACCTTATTAACAAAAACATTCTTAGAGTATTTAGTCATAGTTCACATTTTTACATACTCCATTCATTTCATAATAAATAAACCGAGTATGTGTCACATCCCCCACTAATGATTAAAAACTCGGAATGAAAATCAGTTCATACATACAAAAATAACGGGGTGAGGGGCATATGAATCAACAAGTAGAACAAACAGATTTAAAACGAACAATGAAAAGTAGACACCTATTTATGATTGCACTTGGTGGAGTAATTGGAACGGGCCTATTTATGGGATCAGGTCAAATCGTCCATAACGCCGGCCCTGGTGGTGCTATTCTTGCATTTTTAGTCGGTGGATTTGTTATGTATTTAACGATGTTATGTCTTGGTGAATTATCTGTTGCTATGCCAGAAGCAGGTTCATTCCAAAGCTATGCAAGCAAATTTATTTCACCTGGTTTTGGTTTTGTTGTCGGTTGGATGTATTGGTTGAATTGGGCTGTTACAGTTGGAGTAGAGTTAACAACTGTAAGTATTTTAATGAAACGCTGGTTTCCAGATGTTTCTTCGTGGATTTGGTGTGTTACATTTGCGGCAGCACTCTTTCTTGTAAACGCTCTATCAGCAAAAGCATATGCAGAAGCAGAATTTTGGTTCGCTAGTGTAAAAGTCGCAACCATCGTTATTTTCATCGTACTCGGTGGTGCAGTTATGTTCGGTCTACTAGACTTTAACGGAAAACCAGCTCCAATGCTTCACAATTTCACTGAAAATGGCGGATTATTTCCAAACGGTGCACTGGCTGTTCTTCTTACGATGATTACAGTGAATTATTCTTTCCAAGGAACAGAATTAATCGGAATTGCTTCAGGAGAAAGTGAGAATCCTGAAAAAACAATTCCAAAAGCAATCAAAAATACCATTTGGCGAACGCTATTCTTCTTCGTCCTAGCAATATCAGTTGTTGTAGGTTTACTCCCGTGGCAAGAGGCTAATCTAGTCGAAAGTCCATTTGTACTTGTATTTGATGTAGCTGGTATTCCATATGCAGCAGACATTATGAACTTTGTTATTATTACAGCTGTATTATCCGTAGCCAATTCTGGTCTATACGCAAATTCACGTATGCTTTGGGCGATGGCAAAACAAGGAATGGCAAGTCCAGCATTTACGAAGTTAACGAAAAAAGGCGTACCACTAAACGCATTGATTTTCAGTCTAATCTTTGCAAGTCTATCCCTATTAACAAGTATATTTGCAGCAGATACTGTCTTTTTAGTTTTAACATCTATCGCAGCAATGGCTGCTGTTGTCGTTTGGATGTCAATTGCGGCTTCACAGTTTTTCTTCCGTAGAAACTTCGTGAAAAACGGTGGTGACATAAATGATTTAAAATATCGCACACCACTTTATCCGCTCGTTCCAATCGTAGCGTTCTCACTCAATTTCATTACATTTGTTAGTTTAGCTTTCATTCCAGATCAGAGAATTGCTCTTTATTGCGGTATTCCATTTATGGTCATTTGTTACATTTTGTATCAAGTGAAATATAAAAAAATTGTCACATTTGAACAACAACAGACTATTTCACAAGAAATAAACTAAATATACGAAATATTCAGCTATCTTTCTTATGATAAGATAGCTTTTTTCTATTTCTTGGGTATCCTGGTATAACTTTATTTATCTTAAAATTTTCACAATCGCATTTTTCTCTGGAAAATAGTTTACAATGTAATCAAGTTACAAATGATATTCACCTTAAAAAGTGTGCATTTGTGTCTATTTTTTAACAATATCTCAAAAACTATTGCCTTCTATAAATTAATAGGTTTATATTGTTTTATTGGCATAGTTTCAATCCAAGGAGAAAGGAGATTTTCAATCGTGCAACTAAAGAAAGCGTTTTGGAAGTTGGCTTCGCTTCTTCCGTTATCATTACTTCTGTTCCTCGGTGGCTGTGATAAAAAACTCGCAGTATTAAATCCGCAAGGACCTGTTGCAAAAGCACAGTATGATTTAATTGTTTGGTCATTCTTGCTTATGTCATTAATTATCGCAATTGTATTCATCTTGTTTACAGTCATCTTGATTCGTTATCGTGAAAAACCAGAGAATATGGACTATGAGCCACCTGAACAACACGGTAACACATTATTAGAAATCATTTGGACGCTTGTTCCTGTTATTATCGTTATCGCATTATCGATTCCAACAGTAAAAGCAACTTATGCTTCGGAAGAGGTTCCGAAAGAGTCCAAACATATTAAACCAGTGGAGATTTATGTTACATCTGCAAACTGGAAATGGTTATTCAGTTACTCAGAGGAAAAAATTGAAACCGTTAACTATTTAAACATCCCAGCTGGTGTACCAATTCAATTCAAACTGACTTCTGTCGGCCCAATGAATGCTTTCTGGGTACCAGAACTTGGTGGTATGAAGTACACAATGGATGGCATGATTATGGACCTTTATTTACAAGCTGATAAGCCAGGTTCTTACCTAGGTCGTAGCGCGAACTTCTCTGGTGAAGGATTTACTCACATGGAGTTCGAAGTTGAAGCGAAAACTAAAGAGAAATATGACAAGTGGGTTAAAGAAGTACAACAAACTGCTCCTAAACTAACAGAAGATAAGTACAACGAAATTGTTAAACCTGGTGTAGTTGGTCGTATGACATTCTCTAGCCATCACTTAAGTTATGTAGATCCAAAATCACTTGAATATTGTGATTACAACTACTACAAAAACAAAAAATAATAGCTATAATTCCAACAGATTGGAGTGAACACAGTGAAGCTTGATGAATTCTTTGTCACAGGTGACCCGATTATTTACGGTGCAGACGCTTCTATCGTTCTTGTGACATTAGCAATCATTTTCGTACTAACTAAGTATAAAAAATGGAAATGGCTTTGGGACGAATGGTTAACAACTGTTGACCATAAAAAGATTGGGGCCATGTATATTATCTCTGCGGTTATTATGTTATTCCGTGGTGGTATGGACGGTTTAATGATCCGTGCACAGTTAACATTCCCTGAAACAACTTATTTAAACGCTGAACACTATAACGGAATCTTCACAACACATGGTACAGTTATGATTCTTTTCATGGCGATGCCATTTGTTATGGGATTAATGAACCTTGTAGTACCATTACAAATTGGTGCTCGTGACGTTGCATATCCGTTCTTAAATGCTTTAAGTTTCTGGTTATTCTTTGTCGGAGCAATGTTATTCAACATCGCTTTCGTAATCGGTGGTTCTCCAGACGCTGGGTGGACTTCTTACTTCCCAATGGCAGGTACAGAGTTTACTTCTGGTGTAGGAAATAACTACTACGCAATTGCATTACAGATTTCAGGTCTCGGTACGTTAATGACAGGTATTAACTTCCTTGTTACTATCTTAAAAATGCGTACACCTGGTATGACTTTAATGAGAATGCCAATGTTTACTTGGTCAATCTTAATTACAACGATTATCATTATTTTCGCTTTCCCAGTATTAACAGTTGCTCTTGCATTAATGACATTTGACCGTCTATTCGATGCTCACTTCTTTACGATGGCGAGCGGCGGTATGCCAATGTTATGGGCCAACCTATTCTGGGTATGGGGTCACCCTGAAGTATATATCGTTATTTTACCGGCATTCGGTATTTTCTCTGAAATCATTAGTACATTCTCACGTAAACGTCTATTCGGTTACAGTGCGATGGTATACTCAATGGTTGCAATTTCTTTACTAAGTTTCGTCGTATGGCTTCACCACTTCTTCACGATGGGTGCAGGTCCAGCGGTTAACTCATTCTTCTCGATTTCGACAATGGCGATTTCGATTCCAACCGGGGTTAAGATCTTTAACTGGTTGTTTACACTGTATAAAGGACGTATTCGTTTTACAGTTCCAATGCTTTGGTCATTGGCATTTATTCCAAACTTCGTAGTCGGTGGGGTTACAGGGGTTATGCTTGGTATGGCAGCAGCTGATTATCAGTACCATAACAGCTACTTCCTAATCGCTCACTTCCACTACGTATTAATCGCAGGTACAGTATTCGCTATGCTTGCTGGATTCACATTCTGGTATCCAAAAATGACTGGTCATATGTTAAATGAACGCCTAGGTAAATGGACATTCTGGATCTTTATGAGCGGATTCAACATCTGTTTCTTCCCAATGTACTTCTTAGGTTTAGACGGTATGACTCGTCGTATGTACACTTACTCTGAAAGTCTTGGATGGGGATGGCTAAACCAAATCGCATCTGTTGGTGCGGTAATGATGGGTATCGGCTTCCTACTTCTTTGCTACAACGTAATTTGGAGTGCTCGTCACGGTGAACGTGACACAACTGGAGATCCATGGGACGGCCGTACACTTGAATGGGCAACTCAATCTCCTGTACAACATTACAACTTCGCGAAACTTCCTGAAATCAAAGAAGCTGATGCTTTCTGGTACATGAAAAAACGCGGAGAAACAGTTACACCAGCAGCAGAAGACATCAAACCAATTCACATGCCAAGTAACTCTGGTGTGCCTATTATTGCGTCTGGATTCTTCGGTCTTGCAGGTTTCGCATTAGTATTTAGCTGGTTCTGGCTTGCAGCAATCGGCGGCATTGGTATTTTAGCTTGCTTAATCTATCGTTCATTCGATTACGATGAAGGTTACTATATTAGTGTTGATGAAATTAAAAAATCAGAACATGTAGCATGAGAGGTGAAATGATATGGCGGCTTTAGATAAAAGCTTACCTTTGGAATATCAATCCGAACAAAGCAGATTGAATATCCTAGGATTCTGGATTTTTCTTGGGGCTGAAATTATGCTGTTCGCAACACTTTTCGCCTCTTATCTAGTACTTGCTGGTCGTACGGCAGATGGCCCAACACCAGCACAACTGTTTGAACTTAAAACGCTTTTAATTCAAACATTATTACTTTTAACAAGTAGTTTCACATGTGGTATCGTGATTCACGAAATGCGTAAGCACAACCAAAAAGCAATGCTTGGATGGTTCGTCCTTACATTACTTTTAGGTGCAGGCTTCCTATTCTTCGAGATTGAAGAGTTCATTATGTATATTGGTGAAGGCGCAACAATTCAAACAAGTGCTTTCCTATCTGGATTCTTCGTTCTTCTTGGAACACACGGAGCCCACGTAACAGGCGGTATCATTTGGGCAATTTGTGTTATTATCCAAATTTTAAAACGAGGTTTAACACCAGTTACAGCTCGTAAAGTATTCATTATCAGCTTATACTGGCATTTCCTTGATTTAGTTTGGGTCTTTATTTACACACTAGTTTACTTGAACGGGATGGTGGCGTAAATGGGTCAAAATAACAATCAAGCAAACGGGCATGCGCATAGCGGATTCCCTTGGTCACACGTTTTCGGATTTATTTTATCGCTTGCACTAACGTTTCTAGCGTTATACGTGGCACTTTATACAAACCTGCCACTATCAACGATCTTAACTACCATTATCATAATGGCTGTTGCGCAAGCGTTGTTACAATTAATTATGTTCATGCATTTAAAAGAAGGAGAAGGAAGAGTTCAAGTTCTTACTATGATTTACAGTTTCTTCGTTGCAACTGCAACAGTTGGTTTAACTGTATGGATCTTCTTCTCAATGTAATGTACATGAAAAAGACTGCTGAGATTCCTCAGCAGTCTTTTTTTATTCCCTCCCCTATTACATCCACATTACGGAATTAACAACAGAATCATGAAAAATATACTTATTATGACAAATGTTAAGAAAACTCTTTCTTTATGAAATCGAATCCATATGCGTTGCTTTTCTACCTATTATATGGCTAAATAAGTACTATATTTATTTGAAGGGAGAGAACGCAATGGAACATCACACTTCTGTTCTATCACTTATGGTTGTCGTTGCAATCGCGTTTTTCGTTCCCCTTTTGTTACAACGCTTTAAATTAAAAGCACTTCCTGTCGTTGTTGCAGAAATCATCGCAGGAATCTTTGTAGGTAAAAGTGGGTTTAATATTATTGAGCCAGATATGTGGCTTCAAGTCTTATCGACACTAGGATTTATCTTTCTTATGTTTTTAAGCGGTTTAGAAATTGATTTTTCTATCTTTAAACAAAAAGGGAAAAAGAACACGACAAACGAACCAAACACATTCCAAGCAGCAAGTATTATCTTCTTATTTATTTTCATCTTATCTTATGCCCTATCACTACTATTTGTATGGCTAGGATTTGTAGATAATGCAATGTTTATGACTTTAATCATTTCAACAATCTCTTTAGGTGTTGTCGTACCAACATTAAAAGAGAATAACTTAGGAAAAACAGCAATTGGGCAAATCATTTTATTAGTCGCTGTTATTGCAGATTTAGTTACAATGATTTTACTCGCTGTATTCGTCGGATTAAATTCCGAAAGCGGCCAAAGCATGTGGCTTCTTCTTCTTCTATTCGGCGCTGGTATTGTTATTTACTTCGTTGCAAAACGTTTTAAAAACATTCCATACTTGGATAGCTTAAAAGCTGGGAGTGTACAAATTGATACACGAGCTGTTTTTGCACTCATCTTAATATTAGTTGGGTTATCTGAATCCGTTGGAGCTGAAAATATTTTAGGCGCCTTCTTAGCAGGTGTACTCGTATCATTATTATCACCAAATGAAGATATGGTTGAAAAACTGGATTCTATCGGATACGGTTTCTTCATTCCTATTTTCTTCGTAATGGTTGGTGTAAATTTAGAGGTTTGGTCTATTTTTAAAGAGCCTTCTAGTATGCTAATGATTCCAATTCTAATTGTAGGACTCTTTATCTCAAAACTGTTACCATCACTCGTTTTACGAAAATGGTATCCACGTAATATCGTACTGGGGAGTGCCATCTTATTAACATCGACACTTTCTTTAGTTATTGCAGCTGCACAAATTGGTGAAAAACTAGGAATCATTAGTCCAAGTTTATCTGCCTCCCTTATTTTAAGCGCAGTTATTACTTGTATTTTCGCACCTATATTATTTAAAAAGATGTTCCCAAAAGTGGAAACACCAAAACCAAAAGTTTCAATTATTGGTGCGAGCAGAATTACCCTTCCGTTATCACTTGATTTAAAACGAGAAGATTATGACGTAACACTATATATGATGCGTCAAAATAAAATAAATGATGAGGAAGCGAAATCGCACGACTTCCCTATTGTGAAATTAGATGACATCACAATTGCATCATTAACCAAACAAACAGCATTTCATGCAGACCGCGTTGTTGTTGCAACAAGTGATGATGAACAAAACTTACTATTAGCAGAACATGCAAAAGAACTAGGTGTTGAACATGTTATTGCAAGTGTAGAAGATCCGCTTCTACAAGAAAAAGCAACACAAGAACATATCGCCGTATTCTCAACCATTAACTCTACACGTATTCTATTACGTGCGCTAATTGATAAACCGAGTCTCGTTCGCTTAATTACAACAGCAAACGAAACAGTCCGTGAAGTTGAACTACGAAGTAATAAATATAATGGCGTTGCACTTCGTCGCCTTCCGTTTCTAGGTGATGTACTAGTCATTCAAATTTATCGTGGGAACAAAGCATTAATCCCGCATGGTGATACAAGACTACAACACGGTGACACATTACTTGTAACAGGCTCAAAAGAACATATCGATACACTAAAAAACATATTAGAATAAAAAAATGCCCCTCACATAATTGAGGGGCATTTTTTTCCATTTCATATGGTAAAATGTTACTATCACATATTATGAGGATGGATCACATTATGTCTATTGTAACTTTAGCTCTTTTATTATTAGCGGAAATACTAGGTGCCATTATTCTCATCGGTGTTAGTATTGAAATTTGTAGTTACGGATGGAAAAAATCAAATGGAATAAAATACTCTTGCCTCTTACTTTCACTCCTTCTCGGAACCGCTAGCATACTCGGACTTTTCGCCGCACCTGCCTATTTCTTTATACAATTAACAGAAAAAGCGTTATAAGAAAGGATGTTACTATGCTTACCGTGAAAAATATTGACGGATCTGAAACTTACGTATTACGTCAAAAAATTTTGCGCCCAAGTCAAACATTAGCAGATTGTAAATATCCTTCCGACTATGAAACAGACAGCTTTCACCTAGGGGCATTTATAAATGATAAACTAATTAGTATCGCTTCCTTCTCAAAAGAAATATATCCTGACCTACCTACAGGTATTCATTATCGTCTACGAGGAATGGCCACATTACCTGAATTTCGAAACAACCACGCTGGAAGCTCCTTAATTCAGAAAGCAGAACAAATCTTACAAGAGCGTCAAGCAAATATATTATGGTGTAATGGCCGAATTACTGTGTCTGACTATTACAAGCGCTTAGGCTTCCAAGAACATGGTGAAATCTTTGAAATTGAACCAATTGGTCTTCATAAAGTACTATATAAAAGAATATAAGAAAAGCTTTCCACAATACGGGAAAGCTTTTCTTATATTTCAATCTTCACTTTTTATCTTTTTCATATATATGTATATAAACAGACTAGGAACTAAAAAACAAGCTAACATAATAAATCCTGTCAAACTGATTTCCTTTATCGAAATATCTGGTGTTACAACGATACAAATAGCTAAAATACCAATAACAATACCTACAGGAATGAATAATAGCTTCATAAGATAACTGCGTGATACTCCGCCCGTATGCTCATACACTTCCACTGAATTTTTCAAGTTTAAAAAATTAATAACTACTATCCCGACCATAAATACCATTAATAAATCCGAAACACTTTCATATCCTGCATCTTGCAAAACGTAGCGATAAAAAACAATACCTAGTATGACAATATTTTGTAAGATGAAAACGAGTCTAATATGCTTTAGCCCCTCAATCATTAAGCGTTCATCTTTCACGATTCTCATCCCCTCACTCCTTTTCCTCCCAAAATAAATCATTTAATGTTTTGTCTACCGCATAACAAATTTTCAAACACAAATCTAACGATGGATTGTATTTCCCCTTCTCAATTAAACTAATCGTTTGCCTTGTAACGCCTACTTTTTCTGCTAATTGTTGCTGTGTTAAATCTAACTGAACACGCGCGACTTTTATTTTACTTACAGCCATTCATGTTCCTCCTCCACCTTATTGTAACATATATATTCCATTAGGTAATTTATATTTTGCGTAACTACTTATAGTTTCACTTTACCCCGCATTAACGGGCAGTAAGACTCCCTCCTAATAATTAAGCTAATAACCAGATATCCAGAGAGAGTCAAACTGCCCATAAAAGCCCGATTGGTTCAACTAATAATCAGTGGGGGCGATGAACAGAACCCCCACTGATTATAGTTTCACTTTATTATACACAAAAAAGGAGCCCCTCATAAGAAGCCCCCTCTCCTATATTATAAGAATAAATGACATCCAAATAAAATTGTAAATAAGTAGAGTAACGGATGTACCTCCATCCCTTTCCCTTTCACAATTTTTAAGACTGGATACACTAAAAATCCAATTGCAATTCCATTCGCAATACTAGACGTTAACGGGATACCAACGAAAATTAAAAATGCTGGTAATGCATCTTCAAATTCATTCCAATTAATATCACGAATACTTTGTGCCATTAAACTACCGACAATAATTAATGAAGGAGCTGTAATAGCGGCTACGCTTGATAAAGAAGCAATAACAGGGCTGAAGAATGCCGTTATAATCGTTAGGCCGACTACTACAATACCTGTTAATCCTGTTTTACCACCTGCAGCAATACCAGCTGAAGATTCAATCGTCGCTGCTGTTGGGCTTGTCCCAAAGATAGAGCCTGTAGTACCGCCAATTGCATCCGCAATAAATGCTTTACCAAAACGTTTCTCTGTATTATCTGTAATTAAGCCTGCTTGTTTAATTAAACCGAGTAATGCTCCTGTTGTATCAAATAACAGTACAAGTAAAAATGAAAATACAACGCCATATAATCCGTATTCAATTACATCTGAAAAGGCGTTGATTGGATTTGAAACGATAATCCCCTCTGGTAAATGAGGCATCGCAACAATTTTATCCGTAAACTTCAGCTGCCCTGTAAAGAAGGCGATAATTCCTGTCACAATCATACTAATAAATAATGCACCGCTCACACGCAATGTCATTAATACCGCCGCTAAAATCAAACCAATTAAAGTTAAAATAACGGCTGGAGAATGGAAATCACCAATCGTAACTAAGTTAGATGGATGATCAACGATAATTCCAGATAGACGTAATCCAATAAAAGCAATAAATAACCCAATTCCACCTGCAATTGCATGTTTTAAACTGTCAGGAATTGCGACAATTAGCTTTTGCCTAAATGAAGTGAAAGATAATAAAAGAAAAATGATACCTGTTACAAATACTGCTGAAAACGCAATGACATATGTAATCCCCTCTGCCTGTTGAACAACAGAATAAGCAAAATACGCATTCATTCCCATAGCTGGAGCAATAACAATTGGATAGTTAGCTAAAAACGCCATACATAACGTCCCTACAACAGTCGCAATAATAGTTGCCGTAAAAGCTTGATCAAATGGTACACCTGCATCAGATAATATTTTCGGATTGATGACAAGAATATACGCAAATGTAAAAAAAGTTGTGATGCCAGCTAAAAGCTCTTGCTTCACAGAAGTGTTATATTTTTGTAATTGAAACATGGTTATGTACCCTTCCTACATCTGAATTATTATCACACATTCTTTTCTTACTAGTATGTGAGAAAATATAATACTTAATCTTAACAATCAATAAAAAGAAGAGTCAATATATTCGCTAATAGTTCGAATTTTAAGTTTAAGTCTGACAAGCACAGATGTAGTACAGTTAATATTGATTATTTTTGTAGCATAACAGATGGAAATGTTTTATAATTTGAAATAGTTAAATATTTAGTAAACGCATTCAAATATCGTTCACTCTACAAGGGGGATTCTTCTTATGCAGCACACAAACAAATCTGGAACTTTAAACCGAGGTTTAAAAGAAAGACATATTACTTTAATGTCACTCGGTTCAGCTATTGGCGTTGGACTATTTTTAGGATCTGCTTCTGCTATTAAACTAGCTGGCCCTTCTATTTTACTAGGCTATATGATTGCTGGACTCGTTATTTTTTTCATTATGCGAGCACTCGGAGAAATGGCAATTGAACAACCTGTTGCTGGCTCTTTTAGTAAATATGCATATGATTATCTTGGACCACTAGCTGGCTATATTACCGGTTGGAACTACTGGTTCTTATGGGTTGTTACTTGCATGGCTGAAATTACGGCTGCTGGCATTTACATGCAATACTGGTTCCCAGATATTCCGCGCTGGACTTGGGCATTACTCGCTCTATTATTAATGAGCACTTTCAACTTCTTATCCGTAAAAGTATTTGGAGAACTTGAATTTTGGTTTGCTCTCATTAAAATTGTCACAATTATCTGTATGATAGTAGTTGGAGCTGGTATTATTTTATTTGGCTTCGGAAACGGCGGTATCGCTACTGGCATTTCAAACCTTTGGTCACATGGTGGCTGGTTCCCAAATGGTTTTTCTGGGTTACTACTCTCCATGCAAATGGTGTTATTCGCTTATTTAGGTGTCGAATTAATCGGTGTTACAGCAGGTGAAGCTCAAAATCCGAAAAAAACACTCGCAAAAGCAATTGATAACGTATTTTGGAGAATCTTACTGTTCTACGTTGGGGCTCTATTCGTTATGATGGCAATTTATCCATGGAACGAACTTGGTGAGAAAGGAAGTCCATTCGTATTAACATTCCAACAAATCGGTATCGCAAAAGCAGCAGGGATTATTAACTTTGTCGTATTAACAGCAGCTCTTTCTTCTTGTAATGGTGGTTTATTTAGTACAGGCCGTATGCTATATACATTAGCTCAGCAGAAAAAAGCTCCTGAAAGATTCGGTCGTTTAAATAAAAATGGCATTCCAAGTCAAGGAATTGTAGCAACGGCAATCGTTTTACTCGTTGGTGTTATATTAAACTATCTTGTACCCGCAAAGGTATTTACATGGCTTACTAGTATTTCAACTTTCGGAGCAATTTGGACTTGGGGCATTATATTAGTCGCTCAAATCAAGTTCCGTAAAAGTTTACCTGCGCAAAACAAACAAAAGTTATCGTATAAAATGCCTTTATACCCAATAAGTTCATACTTCTCACTCGCTTTCCTTGCACTAGTCTTATGTATAATGGCGTATTCAGAAGATACAAGAATTGCATTGATTGTTGGCCCAATTTGGCTTATTGGTTTAGCTATCGTGTATTACATGAAAGGTTTTCATAAAATTGATGAAACACCTAATTCAAAAATTAGTTAAACAAAACATCCCTTCCTTATTACTTGGAAGGGATGTTTTTATATCTATATAAATATTTCTCAACAAAATTCACGGTATTTTTACAAATTTTTAATATTTTTTATGTTTTCCGTCTTTATTTTTACAGAAAAATAAATTACATTATTAAAGCACATATATTTATTATTAGGGGGATTCTTCTATGAAGAATAAAAAATGGATTACATTTTCTTTAGCAACAGCAATTACACTAAGTATAGGGGCTTCGTTCATACCATCTACTTATGCCGAAAGCTCTGTAGACCCAGCTCCTGAAATTGCTGCAAAAGTTATAAATCAAAACAATGGGAAAAAAGTATTATTCGATAATACACACGGTCAAACTGCCGGAACTGCTGACTGGGTTATCGATGGTGGCTTTTCTGATTTCGGAAACGGCATTGCCCAAAACGGCTATCATGTAAAAGAACTTCGTAAATCAACACCGATTACATACGAAGATTTAAAAGACTACAATGTGTTTATCGTTCCAGAAGCAAATATTCCTTACAAAAAATCTGAACAAGATGCTATGTTACAATACGTGAAAAATGGCGGTAGTATCTTCTTCATTGCCGATCATTATAATGCAGATCGTAATAAAAATCGCTGGGACTCTTCTGAAGTATTTAACGGATATAGACGCGGTGCTTGGGATAATCCAGCAAAAGGAATGTCTAACGAAGAAGCCAATTCACAAGCTATGCAAGGAGTAGAAAGCTCTGATTGGCTATCTGACAACTTCGGTATTCGATTCCGCTATAACGCAATCGGCGATGTTTCCGCTAAAAATATTGTATCACCTGAACAATCATTCGGAATTACAGAAGGGGTTTCATCTGTAGCAATGCATGCTGGTTCTACTTTAGCAATTACAAATCCAAAACTAGCAAAAGGACTTGTTTATCTTCCAGAAAACCCAGCAAAATGGAATAACGCTGTTGATAGCGGTGTGTATAACGGCGGTGGTGTTGCAGAGGGTCCTTATGCTGCTATCGCAAAAGTAGGACTTGGAAAAGCTGCCTTTATTGGAGACTCTTCTCCTGTTGAAGATGCTACGCCAAAATACGTTCGTGAAGACTCTGGCCAAACAAAGAAAACTTACGATGGATATAAAGAAGAAAACGATGCGATTTTACTAGAAAATATCGTAAATTGGCTATCGAATAAAGAAACATTTACAAGTTTAGACCAAGTAAATGGTTTACAACTTGATTTACCTACCACTTTACAAACATTTGAACAACCAAGCTTATCAACTGAGCCACAACCTGAACCTTGGAGTGCGCCAAATGCAGGTTATCAATGGTTTAATACAAATACTTTTAAACCTGGTTCATATGGCTATAACGGTGCAGTAACAGCAAATGACTACGTAGTTACACACCCTAGCACTCTACCAAACAATGAAGTGTTCCAAATGAAAATTCAAGTAAATAACTTATTACCAAACACAACATACAATAATTATTCTTTAGGTATATTCACTACTGGCGGTACACAAGTAGCAAAAGTTCAAAATACAAACGGCACTTGGCCATCTACTTTCGGATATAGTAGTGCATTTTCTTTCACAACAAACAGCTTAGGTTCTGCTGAAAAAATTGTGAACGTACAAATCGATCCAAATACGACTGGACAAGCAACACTTCGTCTACGTCAAAATACAACAGCGAAATATAGTGAGACTGTAACGATTAATAAGAAATAATGAAAAAGGCAATCCGGATATGGATTGCCTTCTTCTCATTTCTCTTCTTTTGAGAAAAACATTCTTGAAATAACGATGCCTATACTTCCTACGATTAAGAATAACACTGCCCTAATCATCATTGAAACTTCTGGTAAGTCTAGAAGGAATAGCTTTCCTATCGTTACGACTAACACGACTAAGCCGGCATATAATATTTCATTCATATTTTTATTCCGGCCAAGCCAAACTGCAAATAATGCATATACCATCCATAATAAGGATACAGATACGCTTATTATACTTCCATCTGTAGAAAGCACTTCACCGACTCTAGTAATTGCAATAAATATGATAACCATAAACCAATAGAGTGCTATAGAATAAACGTATTTTCCAAAACTCTTTAACACATCTTTCGCTTGTTTCATGCAGTAATAAAATGTACCTATTAAAATAATATGAGCAACAAACCCAGCTGAAAAGAAATGATCAAATGGACTAAAAATAGTCTGTATCATTCCAATCGCATAAATCGTCGCACTAACATACAATTTTATTTGTTGTTTTACTTTAATAGCAGTCACCATACCGAGGAAACCTTGTAATAATAATACAATCGCTGCATTCACTAAACTATACTCATATAAAATAGCTAAACTAAATGCTCCCATTGCGAAACCAAATAAAAGATTGGTAAATGTAGAATGTCTATTCTTCCTATATTCAAACACGAACATAATAGCATGCACAAGCGCACTAATCATTAATCCCCATGTTGTAAATTCGGGTATTTTTGAAATGGCTAATATAAAGAAAACTGCATTCGCACTAAATATCGCCAAGCGTGGCTCTAATATAAAACTTCTCTCCGTAAACATATGCCAAAATAATAGTAAGTGAATTAAACCATAAACAACCGTTAACTGTACTTGCAAATCCTTTACTAACATTGACATAATAGCAAAGAAGACAAAAAGGACAATAGCAGCAACAGCATAAGAAATCATATATAAATACTGATAACGATTTTTCAGGGCATACCATAATAAGCTAAGTGTTAGTATCGTCTCATATCCAAAGAAAATATACGGATTAGGAGTCGTACTATTTAATAAGAATGGCACGAAGAAAGCTCCTACCGCTACGAAGATAGTAAGATACTCTGATCGATACCTCTTCGCTACATAAATACCTAAAATGACCCATGCAATATTACATACAAATGCAACACTTGCTGGAATAAAGCCATATAAATAATGTGCAGCAAATGTCGTTAAAACTATACCCGTAATACTTCCTCCTGCTAATACTAATCCTAACGCTTGCCGCTCTCGTTTAATTTGAATATCCCCTATATAATAAAAACCGATTGATAGGACAATACCAAACACAATTCGTATTGCTGGTGTTAATAATCCAGCATCTACCCCTGCTTTAAATAACCAGATTACTCCAAGCAACATAATACCGACAAATATGCGTGGTAACCACGTTTGGCAAAACTTAATAATATTAAATGGTTCTGGTTTAAAAGCAGATATATCTACTTGTTTTACCTCACGTTCTTGCACGGGCTCTTTTATTATAACTACTTCTTCTTTAGATTTTTCTTCCGTTACCGTTTCAATATGTTCTTTCTTTTCCTTACTAACATGTTGCTGAGCATTTTCTACTTCTATTTCTTTTTGTTTTGCTTTCAATTCAAAAAGTGCTTCTTGAATTGTTTCAATTGCCATTTCGAGCGCTTCTATTTTCTTATTAAAATCTTCCTTCATACGCTCCCCCCTCACCATTCATTCGAAACCTATATATTACCAATTATCTTTATCATACTCTTAGTCTATTCATTTTCAATACCATTTTTCCAAAAAAGAAAGGTGTTTTCCGAAATAGGAAAACACCTTTTACTTATTGATTCTTATTTATAACAATACTCACGATAACACCAATACAAGCACCCATAATAGCTGGAACAATCCATCCTACACCTTCTGTATAAAACGGAATGTACTTTAATACTGATGTCCATTGATTCAACATTACATTTTTATTGAAAATATCAACTGCACTAAACACCGCTACAATTCCAACAGTTACTGTATATACGTATGCATACTTCTCAATATACTTATGGAATAGCCCTAAAATAATAAGCGTTAATGCAACTGGATAAATAAATCCAAGAATCGGTACTGATACTTTTAAAATTTGTGTTAATCCTAAATTAGCTAAAATCATACTAACCAAACTTAATATAAATGCCCAAACTTTATAAGCTACTTTCGGAAATGCACTTGCGAAAAATTGACTACAAGATGTAACAAGTCCGATTGACACACATAAACACGCGATCGTAAAAATAAGACCTAATAAAACGACCCCGCCTTGTCCAAATAATGTAGTCATCACTTGCGCTAACACTTGTGCACCATTATCAAATTTTCCCAATGAGCCACTCATTGAACCGACATATCCAAGTATGACGTAAATAATAGATAATAATAGTCCCGCTCCAATTCCAGCAATACTCATATATTTCGCTAACCCTTTATCATCTTCAATACCTTTTGCACGAAGAGCATTGGCAATAACAATCCCGAAAATTAAAGCTGCTAATGCATCCATCGTTAAATACCCATCTAAAAACCCTTGGAACATAGGAGCTTGTCCATAGTTTCCAGCAGCCTCTTTCACACTACCTACTGATGTAAACATGCTTTTTATAAAGATAAGAGCGATCATACCTAATAATAACGGTGTTAAAACTTTTCCGAACAACCCCATTAATTTAGACGGTGATAAACTTAACCAGTACACAATACTAAAGAAAATAACTGTGTAACATAATAAGACTACGCTACCCGCTTCCGGAAATAGCTGACCCGGTCCCATTTCAAAAGCTAGACTTCCTGCACGCGGAATACCAAGGCCTGGTCCAATAAATACATACACGATACACGGAAAAATAATGGCGAATGAAGAATGAACTCTACCCGCTAGCGTTTGAAAACTTCCTGCTTTTGCAATCGCAATAACTCCCAATATCGGAAGACCTGTTGCTGATATAATAAACCCTACTAATGAAATCCACACATGTTCTCCTGCTTCATACCCAAGGAAAGGTGGAAATATAAGATTCCCCGCTCCAAAGAACATCGAGAATAACATAAGACTAATAAGTAAAATTTCTTTTTTCTGTAACAATTTCATTTCTTTCTCCTTCTTTAATTTCATCTTTTATGAAATCAATTTCACATATAAAAAAGTGCAATAAACCGCTTCTTTACAAAGAAAACATAGTCCATAGTCTAACATAAAAGAAACACTCATTCTATAGCTATATCCCTTTTCCAATTTCTTCTGAAAAATCAACCTTTATTGACTTATAATAGTTAATAAAGTAAAATATTAAATATACAAAATTATTAACTTTGTTTTTGTTTGTGTCAGGAGGAAAATAACATGGAATCAGCGATACAACTAGAAAGAGAACAACAAAGAAAAAAGAAACATCCTCCAGGTTTATACTTACTCTTCTTTACAGAAATGTGGGAAAGATTTAGTTACTATGGATTACGAGGATTATTAACATTATATTTAACGACAGCTTTAGTAAGCGGTGGTCTTGGGTTTAGTCCTGCATGGGCACTCTCCATTTACGGATTTTATACTGGAGCCTGTTATTTCACACCAATGATTGGTGGATACTTAACAGACCGTTTTCTAGGTAGACGAAAAGCGATCACAATTGGTGGTATAACAATGGCAATCGGTAACCTTACACTATTTGCCTTGCAAAACCAAGTCGGCCTATACCTCGGATTAGCGCTTATTATTATCGGTAATGGATTCTTCAAACCGAACATCTCTACACTGGTTGGGGAATTATACGAAGAGAACGATCCAAAACGTGATAGTGCATTTACCATTTTCTATATGGGTATTAACGTCGGATCATTTTTAGCTCCACTCGTTTGCGGATTTTTATCAGAAAATTTATTCAAAACAACGGTTGATGGCGTTGTACATTACGGATTCCGTTACGGTTTCTTAGCCGCTTCAATCGGAATGATCATTGGACAAATTTTATTTACAACATTATCAAATCGCTTCCTTGGTGATATCGGTAAAAAACCAACTCGCGATTTACAAACAACAGATGGACAACCATCAGTTGGAGATACACCGTTAACAAAAAAGGAAAAACAACGTACTGCAGTTATCGTCATTTTAACATGCTTCGTTGTCTTCTTCTGGGCTGGCTTCGAACAAGCTGGTAGCTCATTAACATTATATACAAACAAATTTGTAGACCGTTCTGTGTTCGGATGGGAAGTTCCAACATCTTGGTTCCAATCGGTCAATCCATTATTTATTATTTTACTCGCTCCAGTCATTTCAGCATTATGGGCAAAACTTGCAACTCGCAAGCGCGGGGATTTAAAAATCCCAACTAAAATGGGACTTGGTATGATCTTGCTCGGTATCGGTTATATCATTCTCGTTATCGCTACATTAAAAACAGGTAGTGATGAACATAACATTACAGAAAAAGCAAACTTACTATTTATCGTCTTTACGTATCTTTTCCATACGTTAGGTGAGCTATTCTTATCACCTGTTGGACTATCAATGGTTAGTGCACTTGCCCCAGTAAAACTTGCTTCTTTATTAATGGGAGTATGGTTGGCAAGCTCAGGTATCGCTAACATTTTAGGCGGACAACTTGCAAGCTTCACAACTTCACTTGGATATGCTGAAGTATTTACAGTAATTGGCGCTGTAGCAATCGTTTTAGGTTGTGTTTTATTATTAATTTCTAAGAAGTTAGTAAAATGGATGGATTAAAAAAGATGAGGGATTTCCCCTCATCTTTTTTATTTCTTCGCCTTCGTTCCTACTAAATCACCAGCAACAACATAACGTTTAGAATTATCTTTCACAGATACACATGTAATTAGTGTTATTTCATCTTTCCCGTGATCCTCAACAACTTCCCATTTATCAGGAGTTACTTCAGATACACCAGTAACCACATATTCATATTCATTTTCATTATCATACAAATAAATTTTATCGCCTTTTTTTAGAGACGCTATATCACTAAATAAAACACCTTTTTTAGACATGTTATGTCCTGCTAATGCATAATTCCCTTTTCCCATTACTTGATTTTCTTTTACTGTTGCTGCACCTGATAATAGGTTTTTCTCAGTAGAAGACTTTAAAACAGGAAGTTCTAATGAAACACTTGGAATCGAAATACGACCAATTACTTGTTTCTTATCTAAAGATGCGTTCGCTACTTCTGCCAAGTCTGGTTGATTAATTTTCGAAGCATCTACAAATTCCGTCTCATGTTTTTCATAATCCATCTTTTGGACAGCCTGTACATTTTCAGTCTGTTTCTTTTCAGCTTGATATCCATCATAAAATGGCTTGCCGATTAATACACCACCTACAACAAATAGGAGGATTGCTACTATACTATAAATTCTTTGCTTATTCATATACAATTCCTTTCCGTTACAAAATCTTACTCTATATAAAATGATAAGATAATATTGCTATATGTACAAGTATAAGCTGAAAAGAAACCTTCTTGCCGGTGCAAGAAGGTTTCTTTTTAAGCGATTTTATTTCGATATAAAGATACGTGGAAAATTGTCATTTGAATAAAGAAAATACTAAATGCAATATATATTGGATATGCAGGAACATATAGATTAGCAATTGGAGAAAGCGTTAAAAAACCAACCGCACAAGGCAACACGTACCATAGTGACATAAATGTAGTACGACAAGCCTTTTCTGTAATTGCCTTTTCCCGCTCATCTTCTTGAGGAAATAATAGTGGAAACATCCAATATGATAGCTCTTTATATTTTTTCTTTTGAATTTTATAAAGAATAGTCGATACAATACCAAATATTAGAAGCAATCCTATTGGCATTAAACTCACCGAAACTTCAAATGGTACCCTCTTCGTTTGAATAAAATTAGCAACTTCGATAGTAAAATAATACAACTCAATAAATGCCCAACCTGCTAATACCATTAAGAGTACATTCAACATATAGGAAAATACAAGTCTATTCATCCTCTTCCCCCTCCTTATTTAAAACAAACACATCTTCCATCTTTAACTGAAATACATCGCAAATCATAAGCGCTAATAATAATGAAGGAACATAATCCCCTTTTTCAATAGCGGCGATTGTTTGTCTCGTCACTCCAACCTTTTCTGCTAATACACTTTGCGAAAAATTAAACCGAGCTCTTAATTCCTTCACTCTATTTAAAATGGTCAAATTTACCACCTCTCACCACCATTGTATGCTATCCTTACCAAAATGTAAACTCAACTTAACATTATTATTATAAAAAAATCCAACTTTACGTATTGTAAAGTTGGATTACGTGTTAGTTTAAAATTGTAACTTTAACGATTTTTCTTCCCCATTGACTAGAAGACCCTTTATCAGGCATTAACACATCAATTCTGTTACCTTTAATCGCTCCACCAGTATCTGCTGCAATTGCGACTCCATAACCTTCAACATTTACAGTTTTACCTAATGGAATAACTTTTGGATCTACAGCAATTAATTTCATTCCTGGATTTGCAGTTAAATTATAGTGTCCCCATGCAGAAAATACTTGTTGACCTGGCGCATAACCATTTTCCGCTGGATCAGCTGTATAAGCTGTAGCTTCTACATAAATTTCTTTCCCACCAGCAGTTGGCTTAGGAGATGGTTCAGGTTGTGGAGGTTCTACCTTCGAATTATTATTAGTAACTGGTTCAGCTGGTTTATCAGCTGGTTTATTAGCTTTTGCTTGCTTTTGCTTTTCAGCAATTTCTGCTTGTGCTTTCGCTAAAGCTTCTTGCTCTGCTTTTGCAGCCGCTTCTGCTTTTGCACGCTCTTCCGCTGCAATTCTTGCTGCTTCTTGCTCACGAGCAATTGTTTCTTGTACTGCTTTCATGTTTGATTCGATTTTAGCTTTTTCTTCTGCTGCTAAATTAAGTTGGCTTGCAACCTGATTATATTTAGCTTGAACTGTTTGTAAGTTAGCTTGACGCTTTTTCAAGTTATCTTGCAAATCAGCTTGTGCTTTTGCTAATTTTTGTTTGTCTACTACTAAAGATGCTTCTTTCTCGTCAATTGTTTTCTTGTCTGCTTCAATTTGACGAAGATCTTGTTCCTGTAGACGTAAAATTTCTTTATCAGCTTCTAAAATAGTAGAAACTGCGTTCATACGTTGTAAGAAATCTGCAAAGTTTTTTGACTCTACTACAACTTCTACTACTAAACTTGTATTTGAACTGTTTTGAACAGAAACCATGCGTTTTCTCATAATGTCCTTGCGCGCAAGAACTTTATCTTCTAAAACGACAATCTCTTTCTTTTTTTGTTCAATCTGCTTATGTGTTTCATCAATTTTACGTTGAATAGCAGCTTGATCCTCTTTATTTTTTGCAATTGTATTATTTAAATTATGTAGTTCGTTTTCGATACCTTGAATTTCTTTACTAACAGCTTGCTTCTCTTGCTCTTTCTTTTGCATTTCTGCATCGTTTTGCTGCAATTGCTGTTGCATGTTGTTAAGTTTCTCGTCGTTTGACTCTGCTTTAACAGCGACTGTACTAGAAAGACCTATAATTCCTGCTAATACTAGACTACTGATTCGCTTAAAATAGTTCATAATCCGACTCCCTTCTTATACAGTTATACATGATTTATTTTACAGTTTGTTTACAATACCATTAAATACAGTTTATTTTTCATGACGAAAAAAAGGGAATTATGCATAAAATGTAATAGATTCTTAAATATTTAACAATTCCTATATTTAAAAATTATAAAAGATGCTAAAATCCAAATATAGAGAAAATATAACTTCTAAAGGCGGTTGAAATAAATATATGTTTACTCAAAAGAAATCACTCCAACATAAAATTGATCAATTAGAAAGTCGTATACAAGAACTAGAAGCAGAATTAAAACAAAAGGATATCGAACAACAAGAGACTATTTCTTCTATCCACAATCGTGTACAAAGCATTGTTCAAGAACATAAACTTGTAAATAGCCAGCACCATACACTTCAAAATTTAGTTCAACAATTAAACTCATGTTTCGAAAATGTTTCAACGCGCACGAAACATTCCAATGAATTGAATAACGAAATGTTACAAAAAGAACAAAGCTTAATTCAATCTATTGAAGAAATTATTGACTGTTCTAATGAAGGTAAAGAATCTGTTCATCGTTTACTTATTGTAATTAATAAATTAGGTGAACAATCCCAGCGCACGTCTAATAGTATGAATCATTTAAGTGAACGCTCAAAAGAAATTGAGCAAATTGTAGAAGTCATCCAAAACATTGCAGCACAAACAAATTTACTTGCTTTAAATGCAAGCATTGAAGCTGCGCGTGCTGGAGAACACGGTAAAGGGTTCGCTGTCGTTGCCAATGAAGTAAGAAAACTAGCAGAAAGTACCGCTGAAAGTACAAAAAACATCGGCAACTTAACGAAAAAAATTCAAGAAGAAATTGAAAAAGCATACGATAATACAAAAGATAATTTGCATTTAGTCGATGAAGGTGTAGAAATGAGTGCCGATACAAACGCTAGAATCGAAAATATTTTAATTATGATTCAAACGTTACAAAACGGTGCTACTAATGTTATTAAAGCTATTGAAAACCAAAAGACTTGTAATGATGATATATTACGAGAATTCGCTAATACACAACAAATGTTCCAAAACTTAAATACTACTATTATGAATCACATTCATGATGCTGAGAAAGTCGATGTTCAATTAACGAAAAGTCTTGAAGAAACAGTAGTTTCTCATTAATAATAAAAATCCCTTATACTGCTATAAGGGATTTTTATTATATTTCGAATATTTATTTCTTCTCAATATTCATCTGTATCTTTGTTATAATGGACAAGTTGTTTCTTTCGACTATTAAACAGGGAGGTTATTATGGAACAATTTCACTACATTTTAAAATATTTAATTCTTGGTCTGTTCCAAGGACTTACAGAACCAATTCCGATTTCTTCAAGCGGTCACCTCGTTTTAGCACAGCATTTGCTAGGACTAAAAATAGAAGGGTTTAGCTTCGAACTACTTGTTAATTCAGCTTCATTATTAGCTGTATTACTTATTTATAGAAATGATTTAATTCGTCTAACGAAGAATGGTCTATCTTATATATTTACAAGAGCAGAAGATGCAAAATCAGATTTCTTCTTTATTATTTACCTTGTTATTGCGACCATTCCAGCAGGTGTTATTGGTGTTTTATTTAAAGATTACATCGATCAGTACTTAAAAGGTGTGAAAATGGTTGGGATTTCCCTTCTTATTACCGCTGTCGGACTTTGGATTATTAGAAACTTGCGTGGACGTAAAAATGATGGCGATCTTTCTATGAAAGACGCAATTATCGTCGGATTAGCACAAGCTTGCGCACTAATTCCTGGAATAAGCCGATCAGGTGCAACAATCGTAGCAGCGATGTTACTTGGTATGAAGCAAGAAACGGCTCTTCGTTTCTCATTCTTACTATATATCCCTGTTAGCTTAGGTGGTTTATTACTAAGTATTACAGACATTGCAAAAGATCCAAATCTAGATACACTATTCGTACCATATATCGTTGCATTTATCGCAACATTTATCATGACGTATATTTCATTAAAATGGTTTATGAACATTATGGCAAAAGGAAATTTAAAATATTTCTCTTTCTATTGCATTATCGTAGGTGTACTTACTCTTATTTTCTTATAAGGTGAAACTTACAAATCAAAAAGCGAGTCATTCTATTACACTAGAACGACTCGTTTTTTTATGCATATACTTTCTTTTCTTGACAATACAAACGAATAACATGTTTATTTTGTTGAAATACATCATGCGTTAGGCGGATAATAATAAAATTTCGTTTTATTTGATCATCATGAACAAAAATCTGTTCTCCCTCTTGAAAACGCCATGCACTTTCAAAAGTTGTAATATGATCCCCACTTACAGAAAAAAGCTCATATCGCATATTTTGTACCCTCTCTCAACTTATAATAATCATAATATCATTATATTAAATTTAGTATAACTTAATTCCGTTGAAATTTGTAATTTTTTCTATTTCGAAATATTTTAATTTTGTTTTACGCTTCTTTTAACGTTATAATGATAAACGAATTTTCATTGAAAGGAGCTACATTTTGACTACATATATATTTCCAATAAAAACAGCATTTATTTTATTTCCTATTTTAGCAATGTTCCTCTTAATACCTTTTTTAATATTTAACTACCGAAAGTACGGTTATTTAAATAAATGGCGTTCATTTATTTTGTACTCATTATTACTTTACTTATTAAATGCCTATTTTCTTGTGATTTTGCCGTTACCACAAACATATGATACTTGTAGCCTACAACCGGCTAATACACAACACATGCAACTATCACCATTTTATTTCATACAAGAAATTAGTAATCATACTTCGGCAATTTTAACGAAACCAGCTACTTATTTCTACCTATTAAAAGAATCTGCGTTTTTACAAGTAGCATTTAACGTTCTATTAACCGTTCCATTCGGTATTTACTTACGGTATTATTTCCGACGTAGTTTCTTACAAACAATTTGTATTTCTTTTTGTCTTTCACTCTTTTTCGAGCTAACACAAGTGACTGGACTATACGGTATATACAATTGTGCGTACCGCTTATTTGATATAGATGATCTGTTTTTAAATACATTAGGCGGCGTAATCGGCTTTATCATTGCACCAATTTTTACGTACTTCCTTCCGAAAGCAAGCGAATTAGATAGTCATATTGATTTGGAAACGAAACCAGTCGGATTCGTTCGTCGCTTTATCGCGATGCAAATTGATTGGATTTTCTTATCCATCGTTGTACCTGTCATTAAAAACAAAGGAAATTCTTTCTTTGTTTCTAATATTCAATCTTACACGAACATATACGAACTCATTTTCATAACGTGTTCGATCTTTATTTACTTTATTATCATTCCATACTTTACGAATGGAAAGACAATCGGTAAAGCATTGCTTCGTATTTACGTGAAAGGACAATCAGATCGTATTACGTTGAAGGAACTATTCATCCGTTATGGTATATTCTATTTCATTTTAGGCGGAATCAATTATATTCTTTCGAGTAGCTCTATCTTAAATGTTAAAGAACCTTTAGTATTAATAGTTATAGTATTATTCCAACTCGTAATTAACGGTCTATTTATTATTCATGTTTTATTACATGTATTTAGTCGTGATAAGTTACTATTTTACGAGCACATTAGTCAAACAAGAAATGCGATCATACTAAAAAAAGCTGACAAGTAATACTTTGTCAGCTTTTTTTCATAATCGTAAACAACTTTTCTGTGTAAGGGTTTGAAAACATTTCTGCTTCATCTAATAATTTCCTCACCTTTAGAAACGAATGCAATTCTGGATATATATTTTGTAATTTTTCGTACGTTAACGTATGCATTTTCCCCCAATGCGGGCGTCCCTCATACTTTAGAAAAATTTTCTCCACCTCACCAAAATAAGCAGCATACTTCATACCTTTATACATATGAACAGCTATATACGCAGAATCTCTTCCATACGCTGGACTGAGCCATATATCATCCCTTTTCACATAACGGCATTCAATTGGGAAGTGCACTTTATACTTTTTCTTTTCAATAAGGTTTGAAATTTCTTCTACAACGGCCTGCATATACTTTGAAGGAACACTATACTCCATTTCATAAAATGGAACCGCACGCGATGTAGCAAATACTTCATAACTCGGACCAATTATTTTTGTATTCGGTACAGCTTTAGCTGATAATCGACTTACTCCTTTACTTATAGAAGGAAACCATTTACATCCTTTAGATAACAAAGAGAACATCTTATTTTCAAGTAACTCTACCTTTAGTTTATGCCATTTCAAATCACTTTTTTTACTTGTTGTTTCGTTTGTAATTTTCACTTGCACTTCATCTGAATAAGGAAAAACAAAAAATTCAAAATGGCGATTCTTCTTATATTCTTCTAGCTTGTTCATTACAGTAGATAATGACTGTTTTTCACTTTTATAAACGAGTGAATAGGATGGAATAACCTTCAGTTTTATTTTTACAATGATACCTAACATTCCAAGCGACAACTGAAAAGCTCTCCAATATTGTACATTCTCCGTTTCCGAACAAACCATACTCTCACCTGTAGATAAAACTGCGGTAATCTCTATAACTTGTGTTGATAAACTTCCAAAGGTAATACCCGTTCCATGCGTCCCCGTACTAATTGCTCCTGCGATAGATTGCGAATCAATATCCCCTAAATTTTCTTGCGCATAACCTTTTTCCTCAAGTAACTTCCCTAGCTCATGTAACTTTGTTCCTGCCCATACTTCGGCAACCATTTCTTCCGTATCAATATTCACAATTCCCTTCAATTCATCTAAAGAAACTAAAATTTCTTCCGTTTGCACAAGAGGTGTAAACGAGTGTCCTGAACCGACAACACGAATTTTCTTCCCTTTCTTTCGCGCAAGCTCTATAACTTCTACTACATCTTGTATACTTTCTGGATACATCGTATAATGCGGTGTTCCTTCTACATTCCCTGTCCAATTTCTCCATTTTTGTCCCTTTATAGAAAGCATTGACCATCCCCCCGATATGTTAAATACTTCCCAATAATCTCTCCTTCTTTCACACAATATAAAAAAGGAAACCGCTCACATAATTCTCCAGCTTTACTATGGCGAAACAAGATAGAATCTCCTATCTCTACTCGTTCCTCACCGTTATAAAAAATCGGTGTTTGCACTTCACCAGCGCCTTCTAAAGCTAATAGTTTGGCACCATTTGGCCTCCAAATCTCAGGTTCTTTATCTTTCCCAATTGCGCCTGAGGCAATATATCCGCCACCTAGACAAGTGTAAATTGTTGGGGCTGGTTTACGCACAACTGGTAAAGCAAATCCGACAGCTGGATGAAATTGCACCTCTTTATAATAATCAAACAGCTTTGGGGCATAAAAAGCCGAACCTATTGTAATCTCTGAAACTGAATGATCTTGCTCAGTTGTTTTTATACTTCCTGTGCCTCCCCCATTTACAAACCTTAGTTCAATACCTAGATTTTGTATTTCTTTTACGATATGTCCTCTTCTTTCTTTAACTTCTAACATTGATTTCTTCTTTAAATATGAAATCACTTTACTTTTCACTCGTTGATTCGGTATGTGATCTCCTACCCCAGCAATTTGGGCTTCATATCCCATTACACCATCTAGTATTAAAAATGATGATTCTTTCAACCTTTTTACTATTTTCAAAGCACCTTGCACATCTTTTACCGGTGATCTTTTGACCCCAAAATGGAACTTAAAAAAACGACTACTCATATCAATATCTAAGCAAATACGAAAGCATCCTTTAGACTTCTCAGCAATTTTTTCTAAATAAATAATATGATCTTCACAATCCACCATACAAGTTATAATGAGCCCTTGCTTTGTTAGCAAACTTATTTCATGTAACGCTCTTTCATCATAAGCAGGATATCCGAGCAATAAATCATTGAATCCTTGTTTAATTAAAAATAAAGCTTCCCTAGGTGAAAAACACATAATACCTTGAAATCGATCACTTGCAGCCAAAATCCTTTGCATAACCGGAACAGAACGTAACGATTTACTCGCTATACGAATCTTCTTATTTCCACTTAATTCTATAATCGATTGAATATTTCTATCTAAAGCTACTTCATCCAAAAATGCACACGGTAATGGAACTTCTTTAAAAATTCCTCGATCCATATTTTTTCGCTCCTCTTTTCAATATGTCTTATACATATTGGAAAGAAAGTTGAAATTTCCTCTACAAAATAAAAAAGTTTCTTCCTATTAAGAAGAAACTTTTTAAGACTACTTCATAGAAATAGTGGCCTCTACTGGATAATGATCAGAGTAATCATTATATGTATATTTTTTGAGCCATGATGTAACAGTCCACTGTGGAGATTTCGGTTGTAATACTTTATTCTCTATAAATGATGGATTCGCATGATCCTTACTTGCAATAATATAATCTAAATACTCGGCAGGGCTATCAGGGAAATTATATTTTGCAATACTGTTTGTCGTCGCATCCCAAGTTGCTGTATGTCCTGTATAAGATGGAATAGAAGCATGTAATGTTTTGAACATTGATGCGTACTCTGAGTCACTATTGTTCTCAGCATTTATTTTATTCACATTCATATCACCACCAAATAAGACGTACTCGTCATTTGGTATATTTTTATTTTTAATAAAATCTTGAATTTCTTTTAACTGGTTTGTACGTACAGATGCAGGTGAAGTTTTTCCGCACATACTATCTTCAGCCTGCAAATGCGTCCCAATTACATGAACGAAACGATCATTTTTCTTAATTTTGGTGTATACAAATCCTTTATTCGATAAATTATCTGGTCCGCATCCATTTGCAAATACATATTGAACCTTTTCAACGATCGGCCATTTGCTCACGATTGCAACGCCCCCATCTTCAGGAGTTGCAGATGAATAGCTACCTAACGTTTTATCCCATTCATTTCCGTTACTACGACCTAATACAGCTGTTTGATTTGGGTATTCTTTCTTCAAATTTCCTAAAAGGCGATCTGAAGCACTATTATCAAACACTTCATTTAATATAACAACGTCTTGATTCTTAATATAATCTGCCGCCCCAATTAAATCAGCACGCTCACTTTGTCCCCAATTCGGATATAAGTTAGTTGATAGCATGTACACATTATGCGTCATCACTTTCAAAGTGTTGTTTTGATCTGTAGACGTATCTGCTTGAGCTGAAGATCCTCCGTATAAAACTCCTAAACCAATCCCAAAGCTAAGTACACCTTTTAACAATTTACCTTTCACGTTCCATACCTCCATGTGTAGAGTAATAAAAAGGTCAAATACTCTATTGTGAGATTTGACCTTTTTTAAATCCTTAACGATCTCCGTACGTATCAAACCAAAGCTGAATGTATCCAGCGGTAACACGTTGTGCATCCATTAATCGCTTACCTGTCATCGGTGTAACTTCAGCACGCCATTTATCTGCATATTCTTGTGACACAGCTGCTTTTACGAACCAATCTTTCGTATTATCATTTACAATTCCAGAGTAATCTTGTTTCGCCACTACTGCCGCTCCATGGATCCAATCTTCTGGATTTGTACCTTTCCAATTCCAATATCCATTTCCATCCGTTACTTTATAATTATCTTTTATCGTATCTACAAAGTTTTCATATTTAGAATGGAATCCTTGTGGATACGAAAGATTTGTAAAGTTTGCCGCATGCATCGGTTGATTTACATCTCCTAAATAATGAAGAGATAATCCTAAATAGAAGAATGCTTGTTTCATATCTTTATTTTTGTATGATTCACCAGCTAATTTAAAATATTTAGCTCCGGTTTCTTTTGCCTGCTTTGCAAATGGAATATATGTTTTTCCATTGTCTGGATCATAGAAATGTGAAGCAAATGTGCTATTATCATAATAAGGATTTTCATAGTCAGCAGCATAAATACCGTTCTCTAACTCCGTACGCCATTCATTTAATTGTGCAACTCGATCTTGTTTTACAAGTGTTGTATTGCGAGACATAATATCAATCGCACGGTTTACAATCCATAAATGAGAATTTACGCCTTCTTTATGTTTATCTTCAGCAGACCAGCGGTGAACTATTTTTATTTTACTTCCCCCATCGTTTTCATGAGCAAATGCAACGCTTTGTAAAGGAGCTACTAATGTAATAGCTGCTGCTAAAGCAAGTACTTTCTTTTTCATCTGAAATCCTCCATTTTATAATCGAATTATTGTAAACTTTTTGTTAGGATCCTATGATGTCATCCGGTTAACCTATGACTAGAATATCCCACCTTTCACGAAATTTCTATCAATAAATTAAAATATGCAGATTTTCATATCATTATAACTTTATACACAGTGAATATAATGAATGAATACACTTTCATTTTAATAAACTATTATTAAGGCTTGTCTAAACTAATGTAAAAAAAGAGTAAAGCATCCACATGCTTTACTCTTTTTTTCTATTCGATAATATACTAGGCAGTTGTACATTAACTGCCAACTTATGAATAAATCCAAACACTAATCCAATCCCAATAAATATGTATAAGATTGTAAATATCTTCCCAAAATCAGTTTGTGGGCTAAAATTCGCATCACCGACAGTCGTCAGCGTCACAACGCTAAAATACAAAGCGTCAAGAGGACGTAATTCTTCAACTGTACTATAAAAAATCGTACCAGATGTTAATGTTAAAAATGTTAATACGAATAATACTTGAAATTCTTTATCTTTCCACGCTCGTAAACAAGCTTTTAGCATTCGTTTCAATGTCAACATAAATGAAAGCATGAGACTTCCCCTTCCAAACAAAATACTGTAGTTACAGGAAAGTCTATCACCTTTCTGTACAGAAAAAAAGTAGCCCTTTTCTATTTCTAGAAAAGAGCTACTTTTTACTATTCTATATTATTTAGGTGAAACAAGAATTTTCACTTGTGTTTTATCTTTTACAAGTGCTTCAAATCCTTCTTCAACAACTTGATCTACTGTGATTTTTTTCGTAATTAATTTCTCTGCTTGAATTTGACCAGAGCTAATTAATTTAATAACAGCTGGGAAGATATGACGGTATCCTAAAATACCAACCACTTCTTTTTCTTTTAGCACAAGATTATTTGGAGTAATTGTTGCGTCTTTTTCCCATACACTAACAATTACAGTTTGTCCTTCAAAGCTTGTGCTTTCAATTGCTTGACGAAGTACTACTTCAACACCTGTTACTTCAAAGCTTACATTTACACCTAAACCATTTGTTAAGTTGCGAATTTCAGCTAATACATCTTGAGTCGCTGGATTTAATACGTAATCCGCGCCTGCTAATTTTGCTAACTCTTGACGTTCTTTAGAAAGTTCAACTGCAATAACAGGAGTTGCTCCTGCTGCTTTAGCTGCTTGGATAACAAGAAGTCCAATTGGACCACAACCAAATACTGCTACAGCTTCCCCTTCTTTTAATTTACTTTGACGTACTGCATGAACCGCTACTGCTGCTGGTTCTACAAGAGCACCTTGTTCATACGTCATTTCATCTGGAATATGGTGAACCATATCTTCTGGTACTACTGTATATTCAGAGAAACCGCCGCCTTCTCCGCCAAGACCGTGGAAAACAAGTTGTTCACAAACATTGTAATGTCCATGTTTACAAGCTTCACATTTACCACAAGAATAAATTGGTTCTACAACGACGCGATCTCCCACTTTATGAGATGTAACGCCTTCACCGATTTCAACTACCTCACCGCTAAACTCATGACCTAAAATAACCGGTGCTTTTACATGTGTTAATGGATGCTCTTCTGTCGGAATAAAAATAGGTCCTGCTAAATATTCATGCAAGTCTGTCCCGCAGATACCACACCATTTCACTTTAATCTTAACTGCTCCTGGTTTTACAGTTGGTTCTGGTACTTCTTCTACTCTTACATCACGTTGATTATGCCAAAGTAATGCTTTCATTTTATACATCCCTCTCTATGTATATACTTAACCTGGTGAAGTTTACAAATCTATTATAATACTTCTATCCATATATTTCAAAAAAACAATCTCATTTCCACTAAATTTTAACAAATAACGTTCAATATTTTGTCACTTTGTACTTTTTTCCACATCTGTTAATTCAATTTCATTGCGGTTGAAATTAGCATTATGCCATAATAGCATAGGAGAGGTGAATATCGCTTGAAATATTTTATTTACTTTATTGTTATCGTAGCGTTTCTAGATACATTTTCACAATTACCTATTATGAGTACGTTCGCTCAAAGTCTTGGAGGATCCCCTCTTATTATTGGGCTAGTTGTCGGCATGTACTCATTCGCTAATATGATCGGTAATATTATTGCTGGCGCTGCTGTCGATAAATTTGGTGCAAAAAAAATACTTTATATAAGCATGGGACTTACGAGTTTCATAGTCTTGTTATACACTGTTGCTCAAAGTGGTGAACAACTATTAGTTGTGCGCTTTATGCATGGCTTTAGTGACGGATTTTTAATTCCTGCTGCCTTTACGTTTTTATCAAAACAAACAAATGCAGCAAGACAAGGTAAGGCAATGGCTCTATCTGGTGCTGCTGTTGGAACAGCGGCAATTGTAGGACCTGCTTTTAGCGGTATTATGAAAGCAACTGCTGGTATAGAGTGGGTGTTCATTACCATTTCTATTTTAATGGTTCTTGGTACAATCGTATCTCTCTTCTTCTTACCAAATAACGTATCAAGAAAAGATACTTCAAGAACACAAATGATGAACAAAGAAGATATGTTTGAACTATTGAAATCAGAACCGTTATTACAGGCGTATATTGGTGCTTTCACACTCATGTTTTCACAAGGAATTGTCACGTATATGTTACCAGTGAAAGTTGAGGCATTGGCACTTAAAGCATCTACAACAGGCATGATGTTAAGTGTATTCGGCATTACCGCTATCCTCTTCTTCTTACTACCGACAAATCGTATTTATGATCGATTTAATCGTTCAAAACTAATGCTAATCGGTATTGCAGTAATGGCATTAGCATTATCTTTACTTGGATTATTCGCAACAAAAGGCATGCTCTTTATCGTTATGATGATTTATGGCATTGGATTCGCTATCCTTTTCCCATCGATAAATGCATTACTTGTTGAAAATACGACAGATGATAAACGTGGAAAAGCATTCGGATTGTTTTATGCTTTCTTCTCATTAGGAGTTGTTGCTGGATCCTTTACAGTTGGAGCAATCGGGGCATCCCCTAGCGTCAGCTTCGTTATTGGAACTGCATTCTTATTAACATTTGCCGGAATGATTTACGTAAGAAGCAAAGTAAAAGGTAGAGACAAAGTAAAAAAGACAATGATAGGATAATTCCATCATTGTCTTTTTTTAATGATAAACTCCTATTCAACTTTTAACTTTCAACAAGCCGTATTTAATAAACAATATGGCATTATATTTTTCATAGAGATAATACAATGGATAACAAAATAAGAAGAAAATAAGTACAGTTGGTACATCGTCTATAATAGAAAAATATTTTACTAGTAATTCCTTAATACTCTCTCCAATCATAATAAATAGTGGAATAATACAAATTGCTGCTAATATTAAGCACGGTGTAATCCTCATTTCTTTTAATTTCACCTTACAATGTGGACACCTGAATGAAAAAGAATGCGGGAGATCCATAATATGTTGCGCTGTAATATTCCCTTCACACTGTGGACATTCAATTATTTCTTTCATTTAACTCACTCCTTTCTACCCATAAAAAAGAGCACTATCAATAGCGCTCTTTTATTGCCGAATATATTACTTCTGTGTCTAACCAAGTAACAATGTAAATAAATTAAACTGTAATAGCAATACTACAGTTCTTCTTTTACAAAAAAAGTGTATAAATACCGACGATACTTCGACAATTTCCTCGGAAATATTTCCTTTCCCTACATAATTTGATACACTACATATGAACAGACACTTGTATTACATAAGCTAAAATAATAACTTACTGTACAATTTAAAAAGCACACTCTTCATATGAAGAATGTGCTTTTCTGTTATTAACGCTTAATCCAAACAGCGCCTGCTGATTTATCCTCTGCCTGTCCAACAACTTGGAATTTAAGTCCAAGGTTTGGAACTTTTCTTCCTGCGTCTGCAATTTGTTTATTACTATATACTTTTGAATCATCAAAAGTTGTAGCACCTTGTAATCCAGAATAGTTAAACTGTCCACGTGTTAATGAATTTACACTCCATGCTGGTGTTTGATCAAATGAAAATGCTGCGTCTGCAATTTGCATACCTGTATTACCGTAAGTTGGTTTTCCGTTTAAATTGCCAACAAGTGCCTCTGGATGTGAATCTACAACACCAAGGAAGCCTTCACCTGGATGCTCCCCAACCCAGTTATCTTTAAAGCTATCATCTGCGTACCAAACGACAAGACCTGTATTATACACTGGACCTTTTCCTGCTTTTAATCCATTATCTGACCCTGCATAGTTTCTCCACTCTAAGTAGTAATAATGAGCTTTTTTCTCTGTTCCATCAGAAACAACGAATCCATTTAACTGCATGTTAGATGTTCCTTCTGCATCATCAGAAAATACTACTTGTCCATCAACAGTTACATTTACATGATCCATCGCGAAACCTTTATATGTTACAGCTGGATCTGTAATATAATCGAATTGCAGTTTCACTTTTTTGCCTTTAAATTGACTTAAATCATATGATTTATCAATCCATTTTCCATCTGTTGTATCTTTATCTCCTTGGACTACTTTTTCTCCAAGTCTATCAATTAATGTTTTCGTTCCATCTTCTGTTACTGCATGAACTTCAACAAAATCGCACTCTGCTTCTAACTCATAATTTGCTTTATAATCAAACTTTGCATTTGTTCCTTTTGTTAAATCAAAGAATGGTGTCTCTAACGTTGTATGCATATCATCCCCTCTTGTACTATAATATGCATGCTTTCCAAACTCCGGTTTAATCGTTTCAACGCTTTTGCCTGGTAAGTTAACACGTACAACGCCTGGACGATTTGATTTCGTAACACTTTGATCAATATATGTAGGAACTCCTACACCACTCTTAATTTTATCGTAATCTACTTCTAAAATTTTTGCCCAGTTGCCACCCATATTCTTTTGTAAGAAATCTTTATTTTGTGGTGAGAAACTAGTTGGCTCTGTTCCTGCAATTTTCCCTGTCCAACTTCCCCCACTCATTAATGACCAAGCTTCGACAGGTGAACCGGTTCCAGTATATTTCGTATCATATTCATCTGGTAAGCCAAGGTCATGTCCAAATTCATGCGCAAATACACCTACTGCTCCATCTTCTGGTTCAATTGTGTAATCATGTGCTGCTACTTTGCCACCAAAGTAATCTACCTTTGATTTTGTTCCTTCAATTGCTACTGGATCTACTGCTAATTTTGAACGATGTGACCAAATGGCATCATCGCCTAATTTACCTCCACCAGCTTCTTGACCAACACCAGCATGGATTACCATTAAATGATCAATTACACCGTCAGGCTCATTTTGATTCCCGTCACCATTTGTATCATATCTATCAAACTGATCAAATTGAGATAAATCTAATCCTTTTTCAGCAGCTGCATGTAAAGCTTCTTTCACTAAATCACGTGCGCCTTTTGGACCTTTGTTATCATGACCACTGCTACCATCAGCACCGTAGTCAGATGCTTTTCCTGGAACAGTTAACCATTCTGTTACATATCCATCAGTCGTATAACTACCGCCAGACTGCTCTTCATAATATTGTTTAAACGTTTTTACTTTTGAACCATCAAATAACGTGTACGGCTCATTACCAAATAACATCTTTTGATAATGCTCTCTACTAAAGTCATTCGAATACATATACCCTGGTGTTTGATCAATATTATTATGTTTATAATCACTAAATTCAACGAGTAACACTAATACCTTATCCGTTCGAACAGATCCCTTATACGGCGCTTGCTTTGCTTTAGATGTTGGAACTTGCCCATTTAATTGCTTTTTATTTGGTTCTGGCTTTTGCTCAGGGCTAACATTTTTTTCAGGTTTCTTTACTTTCTCCTTTTCTTCCATTTTTTTCTCTTTTACTTTTTTCACGAAATCAGATGCCTCTTTAGCAGTATCAGCTGGAAGAATTTCTTTATTTGCCTGATCTCCTTGTTTCTTTTCAATATATTTCTCTACAGCCTTTTTCGTCTCTTCTTTAGAAGATGCTGGATTAATTTCTCCTCTTTCTTTCAGAGCTTCCGCTAGACGATCTTCTTGAATTAAATTGTAATCAATTGGTGTTGTAGATACATTTTCTTTCTCTTTTGCTGGCGTTTCTGCGTACGCTAATGGAGCACTCATTACAGATGTGCATCCGATAATTGCCGCGATTGCTAATGACGATAACACTTTAAATGGCGCTTTTCTTCTCATTTCATTTCTCTCCTTTTATAAAACTTAAAATTCAGATAAAGTGAAACTTTAATCAGTGGGGGTTTTCTTCATCCCCCACTGATTATCAGCCCTCACCAATCGGACTTTTATGGACAGTTGATCCCCAACCTAAATTCTTTGCTTTCGCTGAATTTTGAGGTGGGGGTCTTACTGCCCATTAAAGTGGGATAAATAAGTGCATTTAAATCAAAAGCTCTACTTTCTGCCCTCCCTATATAAAAAGGCATAATTCTATAAACATTAAGCTTTCTGTTATAGAATCATGCCCTCCAGTTTTCTGGTCAGACTCTCTATCTGTCTATATCAAAATATGAAAAATAAAGAGTGATTTGTATATATTAAATAGTTTATATAAAAAATTTAAAAGACAATATGCAAAATTGCATGAAAATTCTTTTAAATACAAAAAAAGAATCCTAGTCACTTAAACTAGGATTCTTGATTTTCTATTATTTCTCTTGTGTTTTTTCCCAATCAGCTAAGAATTTCTCAATTCCTTGATCTGTTAGTGGATGCTTCACTAATGAAGTAATTACGTTTGCTGGGATTGTTGCAATATGTGCACCATTTAATGCTGCGTCAGTTACGTGAACACTGTGACGTACAGATGCTGCGATGATTTCTGTTTCGATGCCGTGAATTGCAAAGATTTCTGCGATTTGGCGAATTAAGTCCATACCGTTATGACCGATATCATCTAAGCGACCTAAGAATGGTGAAACGTATGTTGCACCAGCACGAGCTGCAAGTAATGCTTGAACTGCTGAGAACACTAATGTAACGTTTGTACGAATTCCTAAGTCAGAGAACGCTTTTACTGCTTTTAAACCTTCTGTTGTCATTGGAACTTTTACAACAACGTTTGGAGCAATTTTCGCTAACTCTTTTCCTTCTTCGATCATTTTATCTGCTTCTAAGCTAATTACTTCTGCACTTACAGGTCCTTCTACAACGTTGCAAATTTCACGAATGCGCTCGTGGAAGTCTACGCCTTCTTTTGCTACAAGTGATGGATTTGTCGTTACTCCAGCTAATACGCCTAATGCATTTGCCTCTTTAATTTCGTTAATGTTTGCTGTATCAATAAAGAATTTCATTTGTTATTCTTCCTTCCTAATTTTCATTTTATATTTATTTGTTTTTCTTAATAAGCTCTAATTCAATCGGAATAGATTTGTCCACTTTTTTACCTTGCGTGATCTCTTTTGCTGTTTGCATCGCCTTCTCTCCGATTAATTCCGGTTTTTGAGCAACTGTTGCAGCCATACGCCCATCGTTAACCGCTTTCACAGCATCTTCTGTTGCATCAAATCCAACAACGACTACATCCGTTTTTCCAGCAGACTTCAATGCTTCAAGTGCCCCTAATGCCATTTCGTCGTTATGGGCAAACACGGCTTTAATATCACCATTTGCTTGCAAAATGTTTTCCATAACAGATAATCCTTTTGCTCTATCAAAATCAGCCGCTTGTTTAGCAACTACTTTTAAAGATTTATCCGCTACGTTATGGAATCCTTTCCCACGCTCGCGAGCAGCAGAAGAACCAGGGATTCCTTCTAACTCAGCAACGTTTGCTCCTTCGCCGACTAATTCACGAATGTAATCACTAGCCATTTGACCACCTTCAATGTTATTAGAGGCAATGTGAGAAACAACTTTACCTGAATTTGCAACGCGGTCTACTGTAATAACAGGAACATTCGCTGCATTTGCTGCACTTACTGCTGAAGCAACAGCATCTGAATCAGTTGGATTAATAACAACTACATCGACACCTTTTTGAATTAAATCTTCAACATCATTTGTTTGCTTTGCTGCATCATTTTGTGCATCAACAGCAATCAATTCGATGCCACTATCTTTCGCTTTCTTTTCTGCACCCTTTTTCAAAGTTACAAAGAAGGGATTATTTAAAGTTGAAACAGAGAATCCAACTTTAATAGTTTTATTTCGACCTTTATCGCTAGAATCCTTTGCCCATTCTGGTGGTTCCATTGAACAACCAGCAGTAATGACCATAATACATGCAACGAGTATAAGTAACCATTTCTTCATGAACTGTCCCTCCATTACGCTTCTTTTCTGCGATCAATTAATACAGCTAGTAAGATTACAAGTCCTTTTACAACTTGTTGGAAGAAAGAAGATACACCTAATAAATTTAAACCGTTATTTAGTACACCGATAATAAGTACACCGATGAATGTACCAACAATCCATCCTCTTCCCCCAGAAAGACTAGTTCCACCTAATACAACTGCTGCAATTGCATCTAATTCGTAAGAAGTACCTGCAGTCGGCTGTGCAGAATCTAATCGTGATGTTAAGACAATACCTGCAAGCGCTGCCAAAATTCCGGAAAGACCGTAAATCATTACTTTAATTCTCGTAACATTAATACCTGATAATGCTGCTGCTTCTTCATTTCCACCAATTGCAAATGTACGGCGACCAAATGTCGTTTTCTTCAAAATGAAGTACAGCACTGCGAAAGCGATCATCATTGTAACAGCTGGTACTGGAATACCAAGAAAATAACCGCGGCCAAACATTTGGAACATTAAATGATCACCAAGACCAGTGATCGGACGTCCGTCCATATAAACAAGCGTCAACCCGCGAAAAATAGTCATTGTTGCTAAAGTCGCAATAAATGGAGCTACTTTTCCCTTCGCTATGATGATACCGTTTACAATTCCCATTACAAGACCAGCTAATAATCCAACTGCCATCGCAAGGAACGGGTCCATGCCACTTGCCATCATTCCAGCAACAAGTGCACTTGATAATGCTAAAATAGAACCTACCGATAAGTCAATACCCCCTGTTAAAATTACAAAGGTCATTCCGAATGCAATAAGCGCATTAATCGATACTTGACGCAGTATATTAAATAAATTTGGAATTTCAATAAACGCTGGATTTAAAGCCGTAATTACTACAATAATTAGCGCTAGTCCAATTAAAGACCCAAGTTGTTGTACTACATTCCCCTTCTTAGCCATCCTTACTCTCCCCCTGTAGCTAGTGCCATAATAGACTCTTGTGATGCCTCATCTTTCTCTAAAATGCCGCCGACTTTTCCTTCATGAATAACAAGAACGCGATCACTCATCCCTAAAACTTCTGGAAGCTCAGATGATACCATAATAACGGCATCTCCTTCTTCGGTAAGCTTATTCATAATAGAGTAAATTTCTTTTTTCGCTCCAACATCAACACCCCTTGTTGGCTCATCTAAAATGAGTAACTGCGGGTGGATACCTAACCATTTTGCAATAACAACCTTTTGCTGATTTCCACCAGAAAGAGATTTCACAGCTTGCTCTCCACTAGATGCTTTCACATTAAGAAGTTTCATCATGTCCGCTGTAAACTGTTGTTCTAGTTCGTTACTTAAGACGCTTCCCTTTGAAAGACTTTCTAAATTCGGTAAAGCTAAATTTTCTCGAATTGAGAAATCTAGCACTAATCCTTCAGATTTTCTATCCTCTGTAATGAAAGCTATTCTTTGTCTAATCGCATCTATCGGACTATCAATCTTTACTTCTTGTCCATTTATAAAAATTTGGCCAGAATCTAAAGGTTCGTATCCAAATATCGCTTTCATAATATCTGTACGGCCAGCTCCCATCAAACCAGCAACACCAAGGATTTCACCTTTTCTCACCTGAAACGATACATTTTCAAACTTCCCTTTTTTCGTTCCATTACGCATCTCAAAAATCACATCGCCAATTTGACTATTTCGTTCTGGGTAACGTTCACCAATGCTGCGTCCCACCATCATACTCACTACTTCATCAAACGATGTTTCCGGAATGGATCTCTTTCCGACGTATTCCCCATCACGTAAAATCGTAATGGTATCACATATTGAAAAAATTTCTTCCATTCGATGTGAGATATAAACGAACGAAACGCCTTCTTTACGTAATTTATTAATGACAGTAAACAACGTTTCAATTTCACGATCTGTTAATGCAGCTGTAGGCTCATCCATAATAATAACGCTTGCATTTGTCATTAGTGCTTTCGCAATTTCGATAATTTGCTGTTGTCCAACCGATAACTCTCCTGCCAACATAGCGCCTTTTACATGTAATCCTAACTCTGCTAGTTGCTGCTGCGCAATAGCGTTCATTTGACGCGTACGTAAAATACCTGTCTTCCCATACATTAACTCTTTACCGAGAAACATATTTTCAGCTACTGTTAAATTCGGTAATATGTTCAATTCTTGATGTATAAATGCAATACCGTACTCTTCAGCTTCTTTCGCATTTTTAAAAGTTCGTTCTTGTCCATCAATCGTGATCGTTCCACCATCTCTTTTGTATACACCTGTTAAAATCTTCATGAGCGTTGATTTACCCGCTCCATTTTCCCCCATCAATGCATGGACTTCTCCTGTTTCAATCATAAACTGTGCATTCTTCAAAACAGGATTGCCATTGAACGCCTTTGAAATATTTTTCATTTCAATACGCATTCCCATCACTTCCCTTTATTAAAAAATCACGCCTGCATGTAAAATTACATTGGCATAAGGCGTAGCCTCACCTGTACGAATAATAGCTTTCGCTTTCTTTGTATGCTCTTTAAATTGTTCATGAGATACATATTCAAACGCTGGCTCTACTAATTTCAGCTCAATCTCTTTATTTATTTCCGCATTATTGTTAATAACCTCTTCTGCTAACGTCACTTTTTCAATTGCCATATCATCAGCTACCACTTGCAATACATCTAAAAAGCTAGGTTTTCCTATTTCAACAGCTAAATCAATTCTTTTTACTCCGTCAGGAATTGGTAAACCGCAATCAGCAATTACAATCGTATCCGTATGCCCAAGTGAAGCAAGGATTGATGCAATCTCACTATTTAATACGCCGTGCTTCTTCATCCGACAATCACCTGCACTTCACGTACTTTATCTCTCGTTGGCATACCGCCTTGCGCCCCAAGTTTCGTTACAGAAAGACCACCAGCAATATTCGCAAAACGAATTGCTTTTTGAAGTGTTTCTCCTTCAGAAAGCGCAACTGCTAATGCACCATTAAATGTATCACCAGCTCCAGTCGTATCTACTACATCAACAGCAATGCTAGGAACATGTACAATCTCCGTACCATTATGGAAACGTACACCGTTGGAACCTTCTGTCATCAATAGTTTGTTTGGATATTTAGCCAGTAACTCTTCAATTGGTGATGTGAAATCATCTAATACGATGCGACACTCATGTTCATTTGGCGTAATATAAGTTGCCTTTTCTAAAATATCTTCTGATAACACTTGTGCTGGCGCTGGGTTTAACATAACCGGGATTTTGTGTTCCTCACAAATAGCTAATACATATTTTACTGTTTCAAGCGGAATCTCTAGTTGAAGCACAACCATATCAGCTTTTATAAGAAGATCTTTTGAACGATTTACAACCGACTCATTGACAAGAGCATTCGCTCCTTGCACGACAACAATACTGTTATCCTCTTCTGCTAAAACGATATGAGCAATTCCTGTCGCCGCATCTGTAACCGGTACCACATAGTCGATAAAAACGCGTTCGTTCTCTAAATTTTTTCTAACTACAGTTCCATAATTATCGTCTCCTACCGCTCCAACCATCGCTACATTTGCGCCTAATCTAGCTGCAGCAACCGCCTGGTTAGCTCCTTTCCCTCCTGGAATTGTATGGAATGCTTCACCAATTACTGTTTCCCCTGCTTTCGGACGTTTTTTTGAAACGGCCACTAAGTCCATTGAAATACTACCTACTACTGCAATATTTGGCATCTATTTCATCTCCTTACTTCGTTGTATTTCGTTCTATAATTTCAATCGGTAAACGATAATGTTTCTCTTCTAATACGTTTCCTTCCATCTGCTCTAACAGCAGTTCTGTTGCAATTTTCCCCATTTCATAAATTGGCTGTGCAACAGTTGTAATAGATGGATACATCATCTCTGTTAAAGAAATTCCATCGAATCCGATAATTTGTAAATCATCCGGAATAGAAATCCCCTTTTGAAGCGCAGCCTTTACGATACCTATTGCAATTAAATCATTCCCAGCAACAATTCCATCAATATGCGGGTATTGTTCTAATAGTTCCACCGCTACACGCTCACTATTAGCTGGATCAAATGTACTCTCTGCAATCATATAAGAAAGATTATTTTGCGTAATAACGTCTACAAAGCCTTCAAAACGTTCATTAGCTGTACTTACGTCACGCGGTCCACGAATATGCGCAATATGTTTACAGCCTTTATCTATTAATAACTTTGTCGCTGCCTGACTTCCCGCATAGTTATCTGCATACACAGCAGGTATACGCTCATTAAACATACGGTCAATTGCAACGACTGGTACTGACAAGTTCATGTAATTCACACTATTTTGTGGATTTGTCGCTACAATAAATCCATCTACATTATTTTGCCTAAGTACATCAATATATTGCTTTTCTTTCTTTAAACTTTCATCAGAGTTACAAAGTACAACTGTATACCCTTGCTTATGCGCTACATCTTCTACGGCACGTGCAACTTCTGGAAAGAATGGATTCACGATATTTGGAACAACTAAGCCAATTAAACGAGATTTTTTATTATACAGTGAACGCGCTACTGTACTAGGCTTATAGTCTAGCATCTCAATCGCTCGTTCTACTTTCTTTAACGTATCTTCATGAACATATCCATTTTTATTTAACACTCTGGAAACGGTCGCAACAGATACTCCCGCTAATTTTGCAACGTCTTTAATCGTACTCATTTTCTTCCCTCTCCATTTCATGTAACCGTTTACAGAAAATAATATAACGTATTTCTAGAAATACGTCAATCATTTCTCACGAAAAAGCTTTTAAGGTTATACTCAAAAAAGCACCGCCATAAGGCGATGCTTTTTCATTACGAATAGGATACAGTTTGTTCTTTTTCCTCTGTAGCTGGCTCTTCAGCATCCTTTTTACGATCTGACAGTTTAATCTTCTGTAAGAAAATCGTAAAGATAGCGCCTACTACGATAAATACTAATCCTGTTAAGAATACAGTATGAAGTGAGTCTACTAAAGAGTTTTTCAAAATTGGTACAATGCTATTAGCGAATGCTTCTGGCATTTGTTTTAATGCCTCTGGACTAAATAACATTGAATATAAGCCTTGCGGATCTGTATGAATCATATCTTTAAATTTCGTTACCATTTGTCCCGCTTCTTTTGGGAATGTATCTAATACAGGTACTAAATTTTTTGTTAACGTTGTACCTGAAGTGTTATTCATGATTGATCCTAAAATTGTAATACCAAATGTTCCGCCGATTTGACGGAAGAACTGACTTGATGATGTTACGACACCAAGATCTTTTTTCGGGAAGCTTTCTTGTAACGCTAATGTTAATGTCGGCATTACAAGACCCATTCCTAAACCGATAACCATCATATAAGAAGTAGCAGTCAATTTAGTTGTGTGCATATCCATCGTTGTTAATAACCAGAATCCTCCAGCCATTATAAGCATTCCTGTAATAATTTGTGGTTTTACACCAACTTTTAATACAAGTTGCCCGCCAATAATACTCATCACAATCATTGTAATCATCATTGGCGTCATAATTGTACCTGATTCAGCAGCACTTACTCCTACAATTCCTTGCATGAAGAATGGGACGAACATAATCGCACCGAACATTCCAATACTCATAAAGAATCCAATCGCATTTAGTAATGTAAATGTACGATTTTTAAAGAAATGCATCGGTAAAATGGGTTCTTCTGCTTTCGTTTCAACGATAACAAAGCTAACTATACCAATTAGAGCTAATGCAAATAACCCGATAATTTGCCAAGAATCCCATGCGTAATCTTTTCCACCAAACGTTAATGCAAGTAATAAACTTACAACACCGAGAATCATCGTAAAGATCCCAGCGATATCAATTTTAATTGGTCCTGTTTGTTTATGTGATTTTAATCCCATTGCAATAAAGATTGTTGCTAAAATACCAACTGGCAAGTTAATGTAGAATACCCATCTCCAGTTCACTGCATCTACAATCCAACCACCCACTTGTGGTCCAATTACAGAAGCAAGACCGTATAACGCACCAAAAATACCTTGCCATTTCGCACGTTCTTTCCCCGTGAACATATCTCCAATAATAATCATAGCCATCGGCATCATAATACCGCCGCCAAGACCTTGAATACCACGGAAAATAATTAATTCTGTCATACCATTTGCCATACCACATAATGCTGAGCCAACCATAAAGATAACTAGCCCTGTTATATATACGTTACGACGGCCAAGTAAATCCGCTAATTTACCTGCGATTGGTACAACTGTCGTTGATGTTAACATATAAGCTGTTGTTAACCACGTCATTAAGCTTAATCCACCTAGTTCACCAACGATACGTGGCATTGCTGTACCAACGATTGTTCCATCTAAGGCAGCAAATAGCATCGCAATGATTAAACCGATTAACAACAACTTTCTATTTATATTTTCTTGTTGCTCCATGTAATCTCCTCAATTCCTCTTAGTTATTCTCTTTTTTCTCTTGTGTCCCGCAAATAATTGTTTCTAACTTCTCAAAGAGGCGTAACAAATCTTCTCTTTCTTGTAATTCTAAATGTGAGAAATATTTTGCAATGTGCTCATTACGAGCGGTCATTGCCTCTTCTACTCTAGCTTTCCCCTTTTTGGTTAACTCAATGACAACAACACGACGGTCCTCTTTGTCGTGATAACGCTCTACAAGCTCTTGGTCAATTAAGCGATCGATCATCACTGTAATTGCACTAGGCTTTACATACATCTTTTTTGCTAATTTTGTCGCCCTTGAAGCTCCAGAATGATCTAAAATCTTTAAAATATAAAACTGCGGTGGTGTAAGTCCTGTTGCTTGCATTTGTTCTAATAACTCTGTCTGCATTTTCTTTCCAATCGAAAAGGCAAGAGCTTGAATTTTATCGATATGCGTCATATCATTTGGCATGTTATCCACCTCTTATTTAAACAATAAAATATTTAACGTATTTAAATATTAATCCGACGAACAAAATCCGTCAATACTTTTTATCCGTAAAAACGTTTACATTTTTGTCACAAAGTTGTATAATTTTCGACGAAGTTAATATTGACAGTCACGGAGAATCGGAGTACACGGCTATGAATCATAAAAAAGGAAACTTTTTTATATTTCATGGCCTTTTTATATTCTCTCTGACTTACGACACTTCGAATTAATTTGGGGAGGATTTTCATTTTATGTTTTTCACACAATTCTTTAAACCTGCGCCCCACGCGGAACGCTTACCAGCTGATCGCGTTGATAGTGAATACCGTAAATTACGTTTACAAGTATTTTTAGGTATCTTCATCGGCTATGCAGGTTACTACTTTGTTCGAAAAAACTTTTCACTAGCAATGCCATACTTAATTGAACAAGGCTTTAGTAAAGGGGAGCTTGGGGTTATCCTTTCAGCAGTTTCTATAGCTTACGGATTAAGTAAATTTCTTATGGGTATCGTATCCGATCGTTGTAATCCTCGCTACTTTTTAGCAGCTGGACTATTTTTATCAGGTATCATTAATATTATTTTCGGCTCATTTTCTTTCATTACAACGAGCATTATACTTATGTTTGTACTTCAGTTTTTAAATGGATGGGTACAAGGGATGGGATGGCCTCCTTGTGGTCGTACAATGGTTCACTGGTTCTCTATTAGTGAACGCGGTACAAAAATGTCTATTTGGAACGTCGCTCATAATGTCGGTGGCGCACTTATGCCTTCCCTTGTAACATTAGGGTTATATTTCTTTGCAAATGACTGGAAAAGTATTTTTTACTTCCCAGGTATTCTTTCAATTTTAGTTGGTATTTATGTATTAATTACGATGAGAGATACACCTCAATCTTGCGGATTACCTTCTATTGAAGAACATACTGGAGAATATCCACCAGATGAAAAAGTACAAGATCGCGAACGCGAACTTTCGGTAAAAGAAATTTTATTTAAATACGTATTAAACAATAAATTTTTATGGTACATCGCTATTGCAAACGTTTTTGTTTATTTCGTACGTTACGGTGTTGTAGACTGGGCTCCTACTTATTTAGTAGAAGAAAAAAGCTTTACTCATAGTAGTTCACGTACAGCCTATGCTCTATATGAATGGGCTGGTATTCCAGGTACACTTCTTTGTGGCTGGATGAGTGATAAACTATTTAAAGGACGCCGCGCACCTGCTGGTATTTTATTTATGGTTGGTGTATTTATCGCCGTTCTTGTGTACTGGCTAAACCCTCCTGGTAATCCAATGGTTGATAGTATCGCACTTGTTGCAATTGGATTTTTAATTTACGGACCTGTTATGTTAATTGGTCTACACGCTCTTGACTTAGCACCAAAGAAAGCGGCTGGAACTGCAGCTGGATTAACTGGCTTCTTCGGTTACTTAGGCGGAGCAGCTTTCGCTAGTGCCGCTATGGGCTTTATCGTCGATGCATTTGGATGGGATGGCGGATTCATCTTATTACTTGCATCTTGTGTACTTGCAATGTTCTTCCTTGCTCTTACTTTAAAGACAGGATCTGTAAAACAAAAACAAGCTTAAGTACTAATATTATTCTTATCAAAAAAAGAGAGACTGTTCTTTCCAGAACACCTCTCTTTTTTCTACATATAATACTTTTTTCTTACAAAAGATTTATTTCCCTCTCACATATATGTTAGCGTTTCCAAAACACTTCAACCACTACTACAACTGTATTCAATTTTTATATAAAAAGATTTTTGAATATTTTCTCAACTTTCTCTTGTCAAACATTGTCAATTTATATTAAAATAACAACAACATACAAAATATTTAGTCTTTTCAGAAAGATGGAGGGATAGCCATGAAGAATCCACTTCTTCGCATTGAAAACTTACAGACTTCCTTTCGCATACAAGATCAATATCATGCCGCAGTTGATGATGTTTCGTTAACTGTCCATGAAAATGAAATTGTCGCGATAGTTGGTGAATCAGGTTGCGGAAAAAGTGCACTTGCCCTTTCCATTATGCGACTGCATAATGAAGCAAATACAAAATTACAAGGGCAGCTTAACTATAGAGATAAGGACTTACTAACGATGTCAGCCGCAGAAATAAATAAAGTACGCGGATCAAACATCGGTATGATTTTCCAAGAACCTCTTACAGCACTCGATCCTCTTATGACAGTTGGAAAACAAATAGAAGAAAACTTAGACTACCACACAAATCTTTCGAAATTAGAAAAGAAAGAACGCACCTTAGAACTACTTCATCAAGTTGGTATTCCAAAACCAGAACTTACATATAAACAATACCCACACGAATTATCTGGCGGAATGAGACAAAGAATTGTTATCGCAATTGCAATTGCTTGTAACCCAGCACTTATTATTGCAGATGAGCCAACAACGGCTCTTGACGTAACCATCCAAGCACAAATTTTAGACTTACTAAAATCTATTCAAGAACAAACGAAAATGGGCATCATTTTAATTACTCACGATTTAAGTGTTGTCGCAGAAACAGCCGATCGTATCGTCGTTATGTACGCTGGACAAGTTGTAGAAACAGGAAAAGTTGAAGAAATTTTTAACAACCCTCTTCACCCATATACTCGTTCTCTATTAAACTCCATTCCATCTGCGTATGCTGAAAAAGAAAAATTGCATGTAATTCAAGGAGTAGTTCCTTCGTTAGCGAAGATGCCTCGCACAGGTTGCCGCTTCCAAGCTCGAATTCCATGGATTAGGCCTGATCAACACGAGGAAAATCCAATTTTACATGAAGTAAAACCAGACCACTGGGTGCGTTGTACTTGCTACAAACATTTTAACTTCCAAGATAAGAAAGGAGATGACGTAACTCATGGCACTGCTTAAAGTAGAAGATTTAAAAGTACACTTTCCAATTAAAGGTGGTGTTTTCGGTCGTACATTAGATTACGTTCGTGCTGTTGATGGCGTAAGCTTCGAACTACAACCTGGCGAAACGTACGGAATCGTTGGGGAATCTGGGAGCGGCAAATCAACAACTGGAAAAGCAATTATGCACTTAACAAAAGCAACAGGCGGTAGCATTCATTTTAATAATAGAGATTTAACAAAATTAAGTCGCTCAGAACTAAGAGAACAACGAAAAGATATTCAGATGATTTTTCAAGATCCTTATTCATCCTTAAACCCGAAGAAACGTGTTATGGATATTATCGCTGAACCACTTCGGAATTTTGAGAAACTCTCACCTGATGAAGAGCGTAGAGCTGTTCAAGATTATCTTGATAAAGTTGGCTTAAATCCAGAGTCTATTTATAAATACCCACATGAATTTTCCGGTGGACAAAGACAGCGGATTGGTATTGCACGCGCACTTACACTAAAACCGAAGCTTATTATCGCAGATGAACCTGTATCTGCACTTGACGTGTCAGTACAAGCGCAAGTTTTAAACTTCTTACAAGATTTACAATCTGAACTCGGACTAACATACTTATTTATTAGTCATGATTTAGGTGTAATTCGCCATATGTGTGACCGTATCGGTGTTATGTATCGCGGACGCATTGTGGAAGAAGCAACTAGTGCTGAAATTTATAATAACCCACAGCACATCTATACGAAGCGCCTAATATCAGCTATTCCTGATATTCGTCCGGAAAACCGCGAACAACAGCGTAAATTGCGTCGTGAAGTAAGCGCTGAGTACGAAAAATCATACGAAAATTATTTCAATGAAAATGGACGTGCTTACGATTTAAAACCAATCTCGCCAACTCACCGGGTGGCATTACCATAAGGGAGTGATAAAACATGTGGAAATTTATATTACGCCGGATTTTAGTTATGATACCGCAATTATTCGTATTAAGCGTACTCGTCTTTACACTTGCTAAAGCAATGCCAGGTGATGCATTAAGTGGCGCTGAACTCGCAAACCCAAAAGCCGATCCAAAAGTAATTGAAGAACAACGTGAGAAACTTGGGTTAAATGACCCTATTCCCACACAATATGTAAGGTGGATTTCAAATGCCGTACAAGGGGATTTCGGTATTTCTTACGCACATAAAATACAAGTAACAGATATTATTGGGGAACGCCTTGGTAATACAGTGCTGTTAGCTCTTCTAATTCTTATTCTTACTTATTTAATCGCCATTCCACTTGGCGTTATAAGTGGGCGTTGGAATGATACGTGGGCTGATCGACTCATTACACTCTATAACTTTTTAGGATTTGGTACACCCCTATTTATTTTCGGATTAGTAATGTTATTCTTATTCGGCTTTTTATACCCGATCTTCCCTACAAGTGGTAGCGTTGATCCACAAGTGGCAGCCGGATCATTTGATTACTATTTAAGTAAATTAAATCATATGATTTTACCAGCTTTATCTGGGGCATTAATTGGCACTGTAGGAACTGTACAATATTTACGAAGTGAAATTATTGATACGAAACATAAAGATTTTGTACGCACAGTAAAAGCAAAAGGTGTACCAGAATCTAAAGTATATTCCAGACATATTTTACGAAATTCATTTTTACCAATTGCAGCATTTTTAGGATATGAAATTACAGGTTTAGTTGGTGGCTCTATTATTCTAGAAAATATTTTCGGCTACCCAGGAATTGGACAACTATTTTTCCAATCTATCACTCAACGTGATTTCAGTGTCGTAACTGCTCTTGTATTATTTACTGGATTCGCAACGCTACTCGGGACTCTTCTTTCCGATATTATTCTAAGCATCGTTGATCCACGTATTCGTATTGATTAATGGAGGTGAAGAAACGTTATGTTAGCAAATCCTGAAAAACAAACTGAAGTCATTCATTACGAAAAGAGCCCTTCTGGTTTCTCCATTATGTGGCGCGAATTTCGTAAAGATAAACTAGCAATGTTTTCCCTATTCTTTTTAGCTTTAATATTAATAGCCGTTTACGCAACTTCATTTATTATGAAACAAGAAGATATCGTTCGAGTTGATCTGTTCGCCATTTATGATCCTCCTTCAGCTGAACATTGGCTAGGAACTGATTATGGTGGCCGTGATATTTTCGGACAATTAATTATTGGTACACGTAATTCCTTTACAGTTGGTTTAGCCATTACTCTTTTATCAACCCTTATCGGTCTTACGATGGGACTAATTGCTGGCTATTTTGGAGGAGTTGTTGATAACATCATCATGCGTTTTATCGACTTTATGATGATTTTACCATTCTTAATGATTGTTATCGTATTTATCTCACTCGTTCCAACTTTCAATATTACTACATTTATTCTCATAATGACGGCTTTCTTATGGGTCGGAAAAGCAAGGCTTATACGCTCTAAAGTATTAACGGAGAAAGAACTTGATTACGTATCTGCATCAAAAACGTTAGGAACACCAAATTGGAAGATTATCTTCCAGCAAATATTACCTAATTTGAGCTCTATTATTATCGTAAATATTACATTAAATCTTGCTGGTAACATCGGCATTGAATCTAGTTTGACTTACTTAGGCTTCGGTCTACCAGAAAGCACACCGAGTCTTGGTACACTTGTAAGTTACGCAACAAACCCAGATGTATTGCAAGAAAAATGGTGGATTTGGTTACCCGCATCAATCATGATTTTAGTGTTGATGCTGTGTATAAATTTTATTGGTCAAGCGTTAAAACGTGCGGCTGATGCGAGACAAAGAAAAGGTTAAGGGGTGGAGAAGTTATGAACAAACCAAAATTGTACAAAGTATTAAGTACACTTGCTGCTTCAACATTATTACTATCTGCATGTGGGGGTGCTGATAGCGGTAGCAAAAAAGCAAATACGAAAAAAGTAGAAACAAATAAATTTAGTGCTGCTGTAAAAAATGATGGTAAAGAAATTAAAGACGGATCATTAACTTATGGACTCGTTTCAAATTCACCTTTCGCTGGTGTTTTAAGTAGAGTATTGTATGAAGTTGCTCCAGATTCAGAAATTATGGATTTCTTTGATGAAGGTTTATTAGCTTCAGATAAAAACTGGGAAATCACAAATGACGGTGCTGCAACGTATACAATTTCTGAAGATAAAAAAACAATTACTATTAAGATTAAAGATAATGTAAAATGGCACGATGGTAACCCTGTAACCGCTGAGGATTTAGAATATTCTTACTTAATCATTGGTAATAGTAAATATACAGGTATCCGTTACGATACACAAATGCAAATGATTGAAGGTATGGAAGAATATCACGCTGGAAAAGCTGACAAAATCTCTGGTATTAAAGTAGTCGACCCAAAAACAATTTCGATTACTTATAAAGAAGTAAACCCTTCATTGAAAACAGGTATTTGGACATATCCTACACCTAAAAAATATTTAGGTGATGTACCAATTGAAAAACTGGCTGAATCTGATAAGATCCGTCAAAATCCAATTGGATTCGGACCATTTAAAGTGAAGAAAATTGTTCCTGGTGAATCAGTTGAGTATGAGCGCTTCGATGATTACTGGGCTGGCAAACCTAAACTAAAAAATGTAACATTAAAAGTTGTAAATCCATCTATTGTTAGTGCATCTCTGAAAAAAGGTGATATTGATATTGCATCAATTACTGCTGATCAATATCCAAACGTAAGTAAATTAAAAAATACACAACTAGTAGGAAAAACTGCGCTTGCTTACACTTATATCGGATTTAAATTTGGACATATGGACAAAGCAAAGAATGAAGCTGTAATGGATAACGATAAGTTCAAAGATGTTCGTTTACGTCAAGCAATGGCTTATGCAATTGATAGAGAAAAATTAGGAGAAAAAGTATATCACGGACTTCGTGTTCCAGCTAACTCTCCAATTCCACCATCTATGCCAAAGTACCATAATAACAATGCTGGCGCATATAACTTAGATGTAGATAAAGCGAAAAAACTATTAGATGAAGCTGGCTATAAAGATAAAAATGGTGACGGATTCCGTGAAGATCCAAAAGGTAATGAATTTAAAATTAACTTCTTAGCTAGTAACGGTAGTGAAACAAGTGAACCACTGGCTAAATTCTATATTCAATCTTGGAAAGATATCGGCTTAAAAGTAGAACTTGTTGATGGACGCTTACATGAATTTAATGCTATGCGTGAAATGATTAAAAAAGATGATCCAAAGGTTGATATTTTCTCTGGTGCTTGGAACACTGGTTCTGATCCTGACCTTTCTGGTCTATGGGGTAAAAATGCTGGCTTTAACTATCAGCGCTGGGTAAATGATGAAAATACGAAGTTATTAGATGCTGGATTATCAGAAAAAGCTACTGATGAAAAATATCGTAAAGAAGTATACGATAAATGGCAAAAATTAATTCATGACGAAGCACCGATGATTCCAATTCATTACACATTTGATTTAACAGGTGTTAATAAGCGCGTAAAAGATTTTGATGTCAATGCTGAAGTGAATCAAATAACTTCACATTGGAAAGACGTTACTGTAACAAGTGAGAAGCCAGAAGTAGAAAAATAATCATAATAATAGCTCTTAGCATTTACTTACTGCTAAGAGCTATTTTTTATTTACAATCCTTTTCTTACTATTTATAACAACCAATTCCTTCCCCACTCTAAAATCAAAAGATTTGATGAATCATCTTTATTACAACAGCTAACGTAACAGATGCAGCAAATCCCCCTAAACAAATAAGACCGACACCTTGACTATATGACAAATCTTGAAATGCTTTCATCTTTTTCATCCTTCCTCTCTCCCCTTCGTTATTTTTATTTTACCAATGGAATAATGTTCATAACATCGATTTCACTAACAACAAACTTACAAATTTGTAAGTTAACATCTCAACTTATATATCTAGTATTTCCACAAATGCAAGGCATTTATACATAAAAAAGACCTTGCTATCCCAAGGTCCTTTTTACATTTTATTCAATTTACTTTATAATCATCACCGGACATTTCACACGTTTTGCTATTTTATGACTTACACTACCAAGCACCATCTCTTGCAGTGTATTTAACCCTCTACTTCCAGCTATAACAAGGTCTATATCCCCTGTATTTACATATTGAACGATCGTATCTCCAGGATCACCATGTAATATCGTAATTGTATAAGAAATGTTCTCTTTCTTTAATAAACCTTCAATCTCTTTTAATTTATCTTTTCGGCTAGCCGATATTGTTTCTAAATCTGTTTGGCCTTGTATAATATCTGATTTTGCTGTTCTATTATCTACTACGTACACAACTTCAACATTTGTTTCTTCGCTACATTTCGCAATATATGTTGCATGTTCCGCTGCTCGAAGCGCATGTTCAGAGCCGTCACATGCTAATATAATTTGTTTATACATATGCTGAATCCCCTTTTCGTTATCCTACTCGTATTATATAATAAAGCCCCCTAAAAAGGAGGCTTCTAACTAGCAATTCTTTTATTATAAGTAGCTAAATTAGTAACAAGTTTTGCACTACGTTCATTTAATCCCGTTATACTTACTTTCACGCCACTTTGTTCATACTTCATAATAACTTTATCAATTGATGCCACTGCTGAATCATCCCATATGTGTGCGTGAGAAAAATTCAACTCAATTTCTTTTACATCTTCCTCAAATGAAAAATTATTGATAAGATCTGCCGTAGATGCGAAGAAAAGTTGGCCATGAATTTCGTATATTTTCTTATTTTCAATATATAAATGTTTCACGTGAATCTTTGCCATATTGAATGCAAGTCAACTACCCCCACTGAGATAAAGCATTTCAGTGGGGGCTTGAGTTCGAACGCTAGGTCTTTTCGTCTATCGCTAGACAGTTTGACGCTCCAGCATTCATGCCACCATACGGTAACACCCCAAGTATGTTTTTGGTTGGTACTGGCAACGAACGATTGTTTTCCCACTTGCACCACCCTTTCGAAAAAGAGCAGTTCTTCCTTACGGAAAAAGCCACCACTCAGATGAATCTGGCGTGTGCTACAAGCCCCGACAAGTCGAGTACACATGGATGGTTGACACACCCACTAAGCTATGCGCGAAGCAACAGCCTTACGTTTTTGTACTTCTAATAAAATCGGTGTTTTCACTTTGAGGTGGTCATCCAATTCTACAACTTTTGATTTTTCCAATGTATTCAGCGCACCATTAATATCAGCGTGAATACATGTTCCTGATTGACTTCGATACAGACCACGCGTGATTCGTTTGCCACTAAAGCGATAATGCGTCCTATCATCCTTAGACAAAACAGGAACCGGATCTTTATCAAGAAAACTAGCTTTTGAAGTATAGCTTTCTTCTTGTTTTAAAAATCGTATACCTTCTTTTATACATTTATTCTCAATCGCTGCAATCAGTTTATGAAATGGGATTTGAACAAATGTTTGATTATTCTTTTTCCCTATATCAGATTTTTGTTTCCAACCCGTGTTATACCCTACAACAATCGTATCTATATCAAATTCTCTCACTTTTTTGAACAACAGGCCTACCGCTTGTGAAATGTAACCATTTATTTGTCTTTCCCTTTTATGCCAAAGTGCTGCCATTTTGTTCGTTACAACACGTTTGGAAATTCCATTGTCCATATTTTTTTGTTGCAGATTACATACCATTTTGTTGAAATATTGGTTTATGGATTTTGATTTTTTTCCATCAATTAAAAATGCATCACCTGTATTGGTTACGCAACTTAATAATCTATCTACACCTAAATCGCAACTCAAAGCAATACTTGTGGTCGTGGGTGTTTTCTTCATTTGAGAAACATGCATTTCATATGTGTAATGCACCTCAAAGAACCGACCTTTTTGCTTCGGTACAATCTCAATGTAGGAGATTTTTTTATTTCTTATATTTTTAGGCATACGTATTTGAATAGAACCAAACTTTTTTCTGAATGCAACACTCATCGGAATCATCCAATACCCGTTGTCATCTACTTTTGGAACTTGATAGATTTCAATAATTCGTTTGTCAGTTGTAGAAGAATAATTCGGAAACTTAGGACGACCTGCGAAGGTTTCAGGTTTTTTCTTCCACTGTTCCATTGCTTTAAAAAAGCTCTTCACTTCTGTAAATAAGGCTCTACGAATCGCTTGAACAGAGTTTGATTGAATGCCCCAGTAGTTCATATCGGCTTGCATGGCAGTGTCCACTTCTTTTACAGTAGCCATCTTGTTATGATTCAAGTAACTTTGTTTAATCGTGTACAATCCAACATTTCGCAATGCTTTTGAACTATGTGACATGCGCTGAAGTAACCGAAATTCTTTTGCAGTCAGGCAAGCTCGTCCAATATTCTGTTTCTGCGTGAAACGTTGCATGTCTTCTCTTTTCTTTTGTTTACGTAATACTTTCACTGCTTTCTTTCTAACCATTGTTTTCACCACCTTTCTTAGAAAGTTCATTACTTTTGACAAATCAATATTTGGAACGCAATGCAAAAATAGTCTTCATCACAATTCCTATTGGTTCAAGTAACAAAATGATTATAATTATCAAATTTCGGTGTCTTACGATATATTCCCTCCTTATCTAAGGACAGATTATATAACGAGTAGAAGATTTTGTCCTACGTAAAAGTTTCCTAAATAAAAAGACGCTACCTCAGTAGCGTCTTTGCTTCTTTTATTAATGTCCACCGTGCCCTTGACCATTTTCTTGTACAATCTCTAGCCTCTCATCCAATATACCTTGCGTTTCAAATGAAATATTTTCAGTATTTCCTAATAAGAATCCATGATTGTACGGGCCAAGTGTTGGGTCATCTTTAAACTTCGGTTGAATAGTAGCAAGGAAATTATACACTGGTTGTGAAGCTTTTCCTTCCTCTAATAAGATAACAGGTGCATGTTTACCCATATGTGAAAATGGTGCTCCTGCAACTGCCAAGTCTGGTGTTTTGTTTGAAACAAATGATACACCATGGCCTGGTTTTGTGAACCCCCATCCAAATTTTGTTCTTTCATCTTTAAATTTCGCAAATGCAATAGAATTTTCTACTGGAGTCTCTCCACTAATACGCGTTACTTTCCCGTATTTACTTAACTCTTTTTCTACTGCTTTTGAAATGATTTTTTCTGGTCCTAATACATATATATTCGCTTTATCTTTTCTCATCTTTAATGCCTCTATCGTCGCTTCTGGCACTTTATTCTTTTCTGTATAGAGTAGTGGTTCTGGCATATGAGAAATCCAGTTTACAGCTGGTGTTGTATATAAACGTCCTTCTTCTTCAGACGAACCGATAATAACACTATTTGGGTAGCTTCCTGTTATATCGGCATATTCTTTATCCACATCTTTTGCAAATGTAGCTGGATCTGTTTCTTTTATTTGCTTTACTTTATATTCTTTTAATTGCTCAAGGATAGATGAACCTACATCCCCCATCACCATAATTTGTGTTCCATCTTTCGTTCCGAGCGGATTTAATCGTTTTATTTCTTTTAACGTCATTTCGGGTACCTTTTCTTTTTCTATAAATAAAATTGGCCCGTTATTCGGATGATGAATAAGATCCGCACTCGCAGTACCTAATTGCCACTCGTTTACTGGTACTAAAATAATAGCGCCTGGCTGATTCTCTTTATGCGTTGCTGGCCATATCGTTTGTGAAGTTAATACTGCCATTTGCAAAGGATCGTTTGTGTTTAATCTCGTTACATTTTTTAAACTTGTCGTTAATAAATCATTCGATGCACTTTCGTTCATTTCTTTCGGTGCAGTTACCTCCTGATTCATTTTCATTTCCTTTTGCTCTGTTTTCTTCTCTTCTTTAGATTCATGATTTTTATGATCTGTATTTGTTTGTCCACATGCCGCAAGACCAACTGCTGTAATTATTGTTATCCCAAAAACTCGGGTCATTTTTTTCACTATACCGCCTCCGTATAAATCGTTTTCGAGCCAATATCATTACCTAAAATGGAATTTCAACTTTACAATAACAAGCAATTCTGAAGAAATTATGCAGACGCATTACAATCTGCACCATTTCTTCATGATTTTGCATTACAATTTAAGTAAAAATTATATATGGAGGGCTCTCTATGATTGATATACTGCTCGTAGACGATGAACCGCGAATGCTTGAATTATTAACGCTTTATCTTACTCCAATTGGATATAACTGCATATGTGCACAATCCGGAGAAGAAGCGATTTCACATATAGAAAATCAAAACTTTAAATTTATTTTACTCGATATTATGATGCCAAAGATGGACGGATGGGAAACGTGCAAAAAAATCCGCTCATTTAGTAACGTTCCTATCATTATGGTAACAGCTCGTGATCAAACTGTAGATCTCGTCCGAGGATTAAAAATCGGAGCGGATGATTACGTAACGAAACCTTTCCATGAGGAGGAACTTTTCGCAAGAATTGAAGCTGTTTTAAGGCGCACAAATGAACATAAACAAATCCAATATCACGGGATTATATGGGATGAAGCGAAGCACTCCGTTTCTGTCCATAATGAAGAACTTTTTCTTACTCCAATCGAATTCTCTTTACTCGGATTATTTTTACGTCATGTGAACTACGTATTAAGCCGAGATCAGCTCATTGAACGAATTTGGGGATTAAATACAAATACAGAAGATAGAACAGTCGATTCACATATTCGTAATTTGCGTGATAAATTACGAAAAGTAAATTTCCCTATTGATAATCATTTAAAAACTGTGTACGGAGTCGGATATCGATGGGTTGATACTTTAGATTAAGGAGCAAAACGATGAAGCGAATTTCTATTCAGCTCGGATTTTATTTTTTAATTGTTACACTTTTAATCGAAAGTGTTCTATTTGTCTTGCTTTATTATAGCCTTGTCAACAATAGAGTAAATGAAGAAATGACAGCTTTATTAAAGCGCGGAAATAGTCACAGAGATGTCCTTGAAAAGTATTTTGATAAGCAAACAATCTCCCATGTTGCGCTAATGGAATCCGAGGCCGAAACGACTGTCGTTATTACAAATGCAAATAAGGATGTACTAGCTAAATCCAACGAAATAAATACTACTATAAAAAGACATATTGAAAAGATGCAAACACGGACAGATCATGAAGGCGCAATTATAGAGAATCATTGGAAAACATCTAATTATATATGTACAGTTAGTCCCATTGTAATAGATGGAAAACATGAAGGCTATGTGTACATGTTTCTTGGGACAGAATCCATTGAAAAGATGGTGAATGGGCTAACAAGACAATTCATTATTGCTGGGATCATTACTTTTCTATTAACAGCCATCACCATCTTTCTATTATCACGTTTGTTAACAAAACCATTGTTACACATGAAACATGCTACTGAAAAAATGAGTAAAGGTGATTTATCAGTTTCGTTAACGACTACTCGAAATGATGAAATTGGTGAACTAGCATCGTCTATTCAAACGCTTGCTAATGATTTACATTATATGAAAACAGAGCGAAGTGAATTTCTAGCAAGTGTTGCTCACGAATTACGAACGCCGTTAACATACGTAAGAGGTTATGCTGACATTGCTTTAAAAGAAACCACATCTCCTGAGCAACGTTTGCGATATTTATCGATTATAAAAGACGAATCTGATTACATTACAAACTTAGTTCAAGATTTATTTTCACTTGCACAAATGGAACAACATAACTTTTCTATTCAAGTAAAGGAAGTACATTTACACACCTTCCTTACTCGCATATCTGAAAAAGTAAACGCCATGTATAAAGAAAGATACATTACAGTTTCTTTCTCTTGTCCTCCTACACTGCTAGTAAATTTAGATGAACAACGATTCGAACAAGTTGTGGTGAACATTTTAAATAACGCTTATAGACATTCAAAAGAACATTCTCATATCCGCATTTCTGTTATAGAAGAAAATAAGCGTATCACCATTACAATAGAAGATGAAGGCGAAGGTATTCCTCCTGAAGACCTCCCTCACATTTTCGAACGCTTTTATCGAGTGGATAAAGCAAGATCACGAGCTACCGGTGGAACTGGTTTAGGACTATCTATTGTGAAAGAAATTGTAGAACTACACGGCGGAACTATTACTGTAACGAGCGAAGTCGATCACGGATCTTGCTTTATTATTTCATTGCCATCTATACAAAAACACGACTACCATCAGTAGTCGTGTTTCTTTATCATTTTACTTTATAATATAAATTCACAAATTGCCCAAAACGTTTCGTATCTGTTAAAGTTAAATGAATTTCCGGGTTCTTATTTTGGAATAACGGAACCCCAGAACCTAATATATGCGGTGTAATCGTAACAACATATTCATCAATTAGATTATTCTTAAAGAACTCTCTTAAGAGACTCCCTCCACCGACCATCCATATTTTAGATCCTTCTTGTGCTTTTAACCTTTTTGTAAACTCCACTACATCTTCATTTACAAACTCCACGTGTTCGTTTGAACCTTTTTGTGAGTTAGAAAAAACATAACATTTTTTATCTACATACGGGAATGGTTCTATATGCTCTACTACATAATCGTACGTTCTTTTCCCCATAATTATTGTATCAATTGTTTCATACATTTCTGTATAACCGTTATCTCCCTCTCCTTCCGTTTCCATTAACCACTCTAAATCATCATTTTCTTTCGCAATATATCCATCTAAGCTCGCCGCAATAAATAAAACAATTTCACGTGACATCTCTTTTCCTCCTTGTGTTTCATCTTGATAACATTATGATGTAAACAATATACTAACAATAAAACATGACACTTTATGTCACGTTAAATAGAAAAAGGTGATACATTTGTCAAAAGCTAAACGCTTATTAGATATTCTTATATTTGCTTCTGCCAAAAAGACATTTACAGCTCAAGAAATAGCTGACGAATTTAATATTTCTGTTCGTACTGTCCATAGATATATTGTAGATTTAAGTGATATGGGATTACCTATTTATGCTGAACAAGGTCGTAATGGAGGCTATAAAGTATTAACAAATAGAGTCATTCCCCCTATATTATTTACGGAAGAAGAAGCAGTCTCCATCTTTTTTGCATTTCAATCTTTAAGCTACTACAGAAACTTGCCTTTTAACACAGAAATCAATTCCGTTACACATAAACTGTATAGCTCTCTACAGCATGATGCGAAAGCAAAAGTTGATAAAATACGTTCTTATATCGCTTTTTGGAATCCGAAGAGAACAATTAATACACCTCTTTTAAACGAAGTACTAACTGCGGCTATTGAAAATAAAAATTTACACTTTCAATACGAATCTAAATCGGGGATAAAAACAAAACATGTTCATCCTATCGGTGTATATGCGCATGACGGGCTATGGTACTTACCATCCTATGACTTCAGTAGAAAAAAAGTATTACTGTATCGCGTTGATCGTATTCTTTCTATATTATCAATGGAAGAAAATGAAGATACATTCATGAATTTAGAAGAGTGGTTTGCCTCTAACTCTAACGTAATACATAGTCCTACTCAGTTACATGTTTTACTAACAACAGAAGGTGTACGCCAATGTAAAAGCGTTCCTTACCTTGAAGAATTCGTAGTAGTAAACGAAGACGGGACAGGATATATACATTCAACAATTGATAAAGGTGAAATAAACTTTATTATCCCTTTATTTTATAGACTTGGGAAAGATGCACGAGTTTTAGAACCGAAAGAATTGATAGACGGTTTACGTATACGTGCAAAAGAAATTTTACATATGTATGAAGACTAAAAAGCTGCTACATATAAGCAGCTTTTTAGTCTAGTTATTTAACTATTGACGAATATCAATCCACCAACGGTATTCCGCATTCATATTTTCAGTACTTCCATTCCCTCTGTAATGGAAAGCATCAAGGAAGATGGAATCTAGTTTATCCTCATCTACAAAATAACCTAACTTAACATTTACCGTTTGTCCTGGTCGGATACTACCAATATTGTAAAAGCTTTTTCCCTCTCCGTGAGGTTCTAAATAATCAACCTCGCCCGTCATAATATTTTTCTCGGCAATTCCATCTTCTTCAGCGTATTTCCATACATTACCTTCAGATTTAAGCAGCTTTATAGATGGATGCATATAGATTTCTTCTGTCGCTTGCTTACCTATATTTTTAACTGTTGTTGTTAAGTAAACAAATTTAGGATGAACTAATTTTGACTCTACTAATTGATCAATTGAATCTTTACCATTTCCTAGCTTATATTTATCCCTTCTATATGGTTTCAATTGTCCAGCTTGATCCAAAGCTTGATTCTTGCTTAGTATCCCTAAGCCCATTTCATAAAAGTTCTCTTGTTTAAAATCTTTGATTGAATCAAAGACTTCAACTTTTTCTATCACATATTCAATTTGGCTGTTATCCATAGATATCGTTACTGGCACCTTTTGTCCTATATGAAATAGTCGTTTACTATCTTTTTTCAATGGAATCACCTTATTTTCTTTCGGTTCAGCTGCTTTGGTAAAGCGATTTTCATCATAATCTGCTATATATGATGCCTTTTCTTTTGACGTAGGCTCAAGTGAAATACTCCCTAACACATCTATCATTTGTTCTTCGTTTACATCGGATCCAATATAACTTTCTAGCATAATCCCTTCTTTCTCAAAAAAGAGAAAGACCTTTCTGTCAAACATTACGTTGTTGTTTCCAGTTTCTTTATGGACAATTACTGCTTTCCTGCCATTTATCTCTTTTTCTTCATAACTTTTTGAATATAAAGTTTGAAAATCCGCATTTTCTCCCACTCTCGAAAGAACGAATGAAAATCCACCCATTGCGTAGTTATCTTTAAATGAATATTTCATAGCAGAATCATCAATTGCTTCCATATTTTCTGGCAATTTACCAACCTTCAACTTATACCACTGATCACTCTTTTTCGAATCCTTATTTGTTAAGGAAACATTTACTTCGTAATTTTGTTTTTGAACAATCATATTATAGACTTTCACTGCACCAAAAACGGTTGTCGGCATGCCAATCAATAAGCAAGCAGCAGCGATTAACATACGATGTCTTTTACGCTTTTTCTGCGGTTGTCCATCTTTCAGCTTCATTTCTTCCATAAACAATTTCTTTTTGCGCGTATATGTATGTGAAAATTCATGTTGTTCTTCGAGTTTATCAAAATCATCTAAAGCAATCTTTTCAGCAAGTTCATATATTTCTTTGGAGTTCTTTGAATTCGTCATGTTGTATACCTCCTATAATAGTTTGGACTCGTTTTCGAGCGCGTTCAAACTGCTTGCGGACATTGACCTCCGTTATCCCCATAACACTTGAAATTTCTTGATACGTTAAGTTATAGAAGACTTTGTACTTAAACACCTGTCTATTAGATTCATTTAACTCTTTTAGCAATGCATCAATTTGAACCTCAGACATTTTACGTTTTTCCCACTCTTCAATATTTTCATCTACTGCCTCTACTGATTCTCTTTCATATTCTTCTAAAAATGTTTCATGTCGTTTATTTTTCCGGTAACTATCAATCGCCTTGTTTTTCGCAATCCTCAAAATGTAACGTTTAAGCTCTTGAGTAGCCAAACTATGAAGCTTTTCCAAGTTCTTATAAAGAGTAATAAACGTCTCTTGAACCACATCTTCAGCCTGTTGAATATTATTTAAAATAGAATACGCTACATAATAAATCTTTTGTTCATACAACTCATATAGCTCTTCCATCTTTTCATAATCGTTGTTTGTAACCTTCATATAATTCCTCCTCTCACTCTATATAACGAATGAGCACCATACTTTGTGACACTGCAAAATCTTTTTATAGATAAAATTTAATAATAGGATAAACAAAAGCCCAATTTCTCTATTTTAACTGAGAAATTGGGCTTTTTAATATTAGAATTTTCCTGACCGCTACGCCTTTTCAATAAGCAGCATATGCTCTATCGCTTCTTTTAACAAATGCTTAGTCTCTTCAAAATTATGATTGTGCTTTTCTCCCGATTGTACCGTATAAAATTCAGCAAACGAGCGCTCTTTATATCTTGGTACGACATGCATATGGTAATGTGTTAACTCGTTAAATACTCCACCATTTTGACAAACTGTAACTCCATCTGGTTTATATAATGCCTTAATCGCTTTTGCAATAATCTTAGAAGCATCCATAATGGATTTTGCTACAACATCATCTAATTCATCTACTTCTACAACATGCTGTTTTGGCACAATTAAAGTATGTCCTGGATTGAAAGGTGCATGATCTAAAAAGCATGTTACATAGTCATCTTCATATACTTTATATATTTTTTCCTCTCCGCCTGCTAATTTACACCCTAAACATTCCATCATATTTCCCCCTTTATTAAAAACATAAAAACGTGAGAGCTATATTCTCACGCTTTTATATTTCACTTTATTAGTTCAATTGTTTCCGTAACTTGTATACTATCTTTTACCGATTGAACTATCGTGCAATTTTTCACTGCAAGCTGTAGCGCCTTGTCCAACTGCTCTTCTGTAATGTTTTGTGCTTTAATTTTATAGTGCAAATGAACACTTTCAACTGGTTTTGATAATGCTTCACTTCTACCAATTTCCGTTTCAATTGTAAACGTATCGTATGGAATACGTTTCTTTTCTAAAATTGTTCGAAAGACAATTGCACTACATCCTGCAATTGAAGAAATGAGTAATTGTAATGGTGAATACCCGTTTTCTTTTCCAATCGCTAATTGACCATACGATAAATCTGCCTCAATATCATCTTGTTTGATGGTTAGTTTCATTTGTTGTCTCCACCTTCATCGGTTTCTGCCGTTTCTTATTTATATAATAATATATGTAGCAGAAAATGATAAATGGAATACCACAATATAACGCCATTCTTTGTTCTGGAATAAACGCTAAACTAATAACGACGATACTATTTGTAATTAAAGCTAAAATAGGAACAATTGGATATAACGGTGTTCTATATTTTAAGTCCTCTAACTTTCCTCCGCCTTTTATATACTGACTTCTAAAGCGAAGTTGTGACAGGGCAATAATGATCCAACTTGAAACAGCTGATAAACCAGCTATAGATAATAAGTACATGTATACTGTATCTTCTGCAAGGAAGCTTGTTAATAAAGATAATGCAGCTACAGCAATTGTTACAACTAACGCTGTAATTGGAATACCACGTTTATTTACTTTTTGGAAAGACTTTGGTGCCATTCCTTCATTTGCAAGTGACCATAGTATACGAGTTGCCGCATATAACCCTGAATTCGCTACAGATAGTAACGCTGTAATAATAACGAAGTTCATAATATCAGCTGCATATGGAATACCGATTTTATCAAATACAACTACGAACGGACTTTCAATTACGCCAGCTTCTTTCCAAGAAATTAATCCTACTAAAATCGTCATTGTTAAAATGAAGAATAACATAATGCGCCATACTGTATTACGGATCGCGCGTGGAATTGTTTTTTCTGGATTTTCACTTTCTCCCGCTGCAATCCCGATTAACTCTGTTCCTTGAAACGAGAAGTTCACTGTAATCATTGTAAGTAATACGGCAGCTAGTCCATTCGGGAATAATCCGCCATCGCTTACAAAGTTAGAAAATAGAGGTGCTGCTTCTTTTCCGTCATATGATATAAACCCTAATAATGCACTACCACCAAGAACAACAAATGCAAGAATTGTAATTACTTTAATACTAGAAAACCAAAATTCTAATTCAGCATAACTTTTCGCCGAAATTGCGTTTGACGCATATAAAATAACACCGAATACGAGACACCATACCCAAACATCAACATTCGGAAACCATCTTTTCATCATTAAACCGATTGACGTTAATTCTAGTCCTACTGTTACTGCCCAACCAAGCCAATATAGCCAGCCGATCATAAAGCCCGTTCCTGGTCCAATAAACTTCGTCGCATACTTTTGGAAAGAACCTGAAACTGGCATCGCTACCGTTAACTCTCCAAGACAAAGCATTGTTAAATACATAATAAATCCGCCCACTAAATAGGAAAGGATGGCTCCCCCTGGTCCAGCCTGATTAATGGTGTAACCTGAACCTAAGAAAAAACCAGTCCCGATTACACCACCTAGTGCGATCATAAATAAATGTCTACTCTTCATCGTACGATGTAATTTCTCATTCGTTGGTTGCTGCATCTAAATCCTCCCCCTACCAATACCCCTATATCTTGTTAAAATTTTCTGATAATAAAAATATACACGAAAGCGATTACATTTTCTATATAAAATTAAAACTTTTCTGATAAAATAATATAAAAAATTGAATTATTGCAAGATTTAGATTCTATTTAGAGGAAAATAAGGATAAACAAGGAAAAAACCCTTACATATATTGTAAGAGTCAACGAAGTTCTAATCTTCTCGATAAAATTGATAAACTATAATTTACGATAAAGTACATACAAGCTACTACCATAAACGTTGGAATCATATAATTTACATTTTGTCCGCTAATAATTTGAGCATTATGCATAAGCTCTGGCAGTGATATAACAACTGCTAATGATGTATCTTTTAACAATGAAATAAACTGACTAACAAGCGGCGGAACCATTCTTCTTAACGCTTGCGGTAAAATAATGTGCCAAAGCGCTTGCACATACGTTAACCCTGAAGACCTTGCAGCCTCAATCTGTCCTTTCTCAATAGATAATAGGCCACTTCGAACAATTTCAGATATCATTGCTGCTTCAAATATTGTTAATGCAACAATTGCAGCTGTTATAATTTCTAATTTCAAGCCTGCTTCTGGAAGTGCAAAATACGTGAAAAATATAATTAATAGTAGTGGTAAGTTTCGAATTACTTCAACGATAATTCCTAATATTTGTGAGACAATAGGGATTTTCATGTAGCGCAATATCCCTATTACACTACCAATAATAAAACTAAGTACAATTGCTATGAGTGCTACCTCTAGCGTTATAAGTAATCCTTTTAATAAAAATAGAATATGATCACCTGTTATTGCTCCCTTAAAATCCATTTACACCGCCTCCTTTGCTAAGCGTTTTTCTAAATAACGCACTAGCATACTGAGCGGAATTGTTAATATTAAATAAAACATCCCGACAAATATATACACATCGAACGTAACAAATGTCTTCGTTGAAATTAAGTCTCCTTGATACATTAAATCAGCTCCAGCAATAATTCCGAGTATGGAAGAGTTTTTTACTAAATTGAGAAATTGGTTTCCTAGAGGAGGGATTACAATTTTCATCGCTTGGGGTAAAACGACATGGTACATCGCTTGCGTATAAGTCAATCCTGAAGAACGTGCTGCTTCCATCTGACCTTTCGCGACTGATAAAATACCAGCGCGAATAACTTCCGCAATAAACGCTGCAGTATATACGGTAAGCGTAACCGTTCCTGCTACAAAACCATTTAAAGTAATTCCTACTACAGGTAAAGCGAAATAGAATATAAATGCAATTAATACGAGTGGAATATTTCTTACAAATTCTACAAAAGTTGCTCCCAACCAATTTAAAATGCGAATCGGTGCAATACGCATTACCGCTAATATTATGCCTAAAATAAAACTGCCTATTAATGCGATGACACTAGACATCACTGTATATTTAAATCCTTCTAAATACATATCAATGTTATTCGTTAATATAGAAAAATCAGGCACATATTCTCCCCTCTTTCTTTAGAAGAAGAGGATGAGTACTCTCATCCTCTCACTTTTACTATTTATCACTTTACTTCTCTGGTTTTTGCCCAATCCATTTCTCATATAATTTGTCATACTCTCCGCTTGCTTTCATGTCTTTAATTAAGCTATTAATCTCTTTCGTTAAATCATCTGCACCTTTTTGAACTGCAATTCCGTACGGCTCATCCGTGAAAATTTTCCCTACAACTTCATAATTCGAATCTTGTTTTGCCATGCCGTAAAGAATTGCATTATCTGTCGTTAACACATCACCTTTCCCTGCTTTTAACGCCGTAAATGCCTCACTGTAATTTTCAAATTCTAATACAGTCGCTTCCGGTGATTTTTGGCGAATGTTATTTGTAGACGTTGAACCTTTGACAGCTAACACTTTCACGCCCTTTTTCACATCATCAATACTCTTAATATCGCTCCCTTTTTTCACAAGTAACGATTGTCCTGCTTTAAAATATACATCTGAAAAATCCACTTCTTTTTTACGTTCTTCTGTAATTGTCATCGTTGCGATAATTGCATCAATATCGCCGTTTTTCAATAGTGGAATACGTGTTTTTGACGTTACTTCCTTCAGCTCCAATTTCTTTTCATCACCAAGAATTTTTTTCGCAAGCGCCTTTGCAACATCAACATCGAATCCTTCTACTTGCCCTGTTGAAGGGTTTTTCAATCCAAATAAGTTCGTATCATTCTTCACCCCAACTATTAATTTCCCGCGCTTCTTAATTTGCTCAACAGCCCCGCCTTGCTTCGTATTCGTTTCTTTTGCCTCATCTTTTTTACTACCGCACCCGGCAACGACAAGTACGAATAAACATGAAAATACAATTAAGGTAAACAACTTTTTCATTTTAAGCATAAAATTCCTCCTTTAATGATTTAACACTCGACTTAAAAATAGACGCGCTCTTTCTTGTTCAGGACTCGCAAAAAATTGCGCCGGTGTTGTATCCTCAATGATTTTGCCATCATCCATAAATAAAATCCGATCAGCTACCTCTCGCGCGAATCCCATTTCATGCGTGACAACGACCATCGTCATCCCTTCTTTAGCTAGCGTTTTCATAACGTCAAGTACTTCTCCAATCATCTCTGGATCAAGAGCAGACGTAGGCTCATCAAATAGCATAATTTCCGGCTGCATTGCGAGCCCTCTAGCAATTGCTACCCTTTGTTGTTGTCCTCCGGATAATTGATGTGGGTATACGTTAGCCTTCTCCGGAATTCCTACTTTCTCTAAATAAAATATCGCTGTTTTCTCAGCTTCCTCTTTTGAAATTTTATTTACTTTAATAGGTGCTAGTGTAATATTTTGAAGAACCGTTTTATGTGGATATAAATAAAAATGTTGAAAGACCATTCCGATATTTCGGCGTAATTCATTCATATCTGTTTTGGCATTGTGTACCTCCGTATTTTGTACAATTAACTCTCCATCTGTAATTGTCTCTAGCTGATTTATGCAACGAAGCAACGTGCTTTTTCCCGATCCTGAAGGCCCAACAACTACTACCACTTCACCTTTCTTCACTTGCACATTAATATCTTTTAAAACTTGAAAATTGCCATAATATTTATTTACGTTACGAAACTCTATCAACATACTCCCCCCTTCCTCTAACAAAGCATGTACATTCTTTTTATATTCAAAAATAAGCAAAAAAATAACTTACAGCCTCATTTTGTCCATAAAAAAAGCAAAGGGATTTTCCCTTTGCTTTTTCATTTCTATTTTATTAAGATACTTCTTCTTTCTTATCTTTTCTGTATTCATGCTCCCAGAAATCAGCATTTTTAATGCCTAATGGCCCTGGATCGAATACTGGATCTTTTCCTTCCTTTTTCTGCTTTTCATAATCCTTTAATGCGACTAGTGCTGGTTTTTGTAACAGTAAAATCGCAATGATATTTACCCATGCCATAATTCCTACACCGATATCACCTAAAGCCCAAGCTGTTGCTGCTGTTTTTATACAGCCATAGAATACAGCTCCTAAAAATACAAATTTTAGTACCAGAGACAGCCAAGGACGATCTTTCTCACGATTTAAGTACGCGATATTCGTTTCTGCAATGTAGTAATACGCCATAATTGTTGTAAAGGCAAAGAATAATAACGAGATTGCAACGAAACCATTTCCAAATCCAGGGAAAACAGATTCTACTGCTGCCTGTGTATATCCCGGTCCTGGTTGAGCACCATTTAATTTATTTACGATAAAGTTTTTTCCGCTTGCATCAAATACGTTATACATGCCTGTAATGATCATCATAAATGCTGTTGCTGAACAAACAAATAATGTATCAATGTAAACGGAAAATGCTTGCACTAAGCCTTGCTTAGCTGGATGCGATACTTCAGCTGCTGCTGCTGCATGTGGTCCAGTTCCTTGCCCTGCTTCATTAGAATAAATACCACGTTTTACTCCCCAAGAAATTGCTAAACCGATAATACCACCAAATGCTGCTTCTAATGCAAATGCACTTCTTATAATTAACATAAATGCTTCTGGCAATTTTTCAATATTCATAGCGACAATAACACAAGCTACTAAAATATAACCAACTGCCATAAACGGTACGACAACTTGTGCAACGTTAACAATTCGCTTTACTCCACCGAAGATGATAAGAGCTAATACAACAACTAATAAAGCCCCTGATAATGTAGTGTTAATTCCAAAAGCTGTCTCTAAACTTACGGCAATACTATTTGCTTGCACACCTGGTAGTAAAAGCCCCGTTGCAAGAATTGTCGCTGCAACGAATACTAATGCATACCATTTAACACCTAAACCTTTTTCAATGTAATAAGCAGGTCCACCGCGAAACTGTCCTTGATGCTTTGTCTTATAGATTTGCGCGAGTGTTGATTCTACATAAGCTGATCCTGCTCCTAAAAAGGCTACTGCCCACATCCAAAATACAGCCCCTGGTCCACCGAAGGCAACCGCTGTAGCTACCCCAGCGATATTCCCTGTCCCAACGCGCCCTGATAATGAAAGTGCTAACGCTTGGAATGAAGAAACACCAGCCTCTGATTTTTCTCCTTTAAATGTCAGCTTCACCATTTCTCCTACATGCCTTACTTGTAAAAACCTCGTTCGAATAGAAAAATATAAACCTGCTCCTAAACATAAATAAACAAGTGCTGGACTCCAAACAATATTATTTAACCAATTTACGAAAGCTTCCAATATTCCCCCTCCTTTTTATCAAGAATATTCAGAATATATAAAAATTATAAGTGTATACCTAATCTATGACAATATTATTTTAATAAAACAAACATATTTTTGTATAAAAAAACAAAGTATATATTTGTTTTATATACTTTGTTTTGAACTAAATGTATTATATATTCACAATTGCTTCTCTTTTTATAATTCTTTCGTATAGCTCTTCTGATAACTTTCGGAAATTATCTGGCATATCTTTCCCTTTAAACTTCTTTTGGATCGTGCCATATAAACCTATATCGCGTAAACGTAAAAATAACGGTAACGATTCATACCAACTATCCGCTAGCTTATGTTCATATTCGTATCCTTTTCTTAACACTTGTAATTGTTTACGAGCAAAATCGGTCTTCTCTTCCGCTGTCCACGGTGTAAATAGAACAGAGTAATAAAGAACCATCGCTAAATCGTGTATAAAGTAATTATAAGCCGCATCATCAAAATCAAAGATTGTTAGCTCTTTACCATCATAATGAAAATTTCCTGGATGAATATCCCCATGCATAAGGCCGAACGTTTCTCTTTCAATTGGAAGAGCCTTTATCTCATCCATTAATACCGCAGCGATCTTTTTCACTTGATCATCTTCTAATTCATTAACAATCCCACTCTCATCTTCTTCCCATGTATCACGATGATTTGTTTTAGGATAGTTCATTGTTAAACGATGCAGTTGACCAATCGCTTTTCCCCATGCTTCAAAATAAATATCGCCCCAATAGGGTGATTCTTCACCTTTTACTTGCTCACCTTTTGCATATGTAAATAAAGAAGCGAAAAAGAAAGTTTCATCTTCTGCTACGATTTCTTCTACGAGATTTCGAGACGTTGAATAAAGAGGTCCTGCTACCTTTGCCCCATTCTCCGCAACATATCGTAAAAAATCTAGTTCAGCTTCGACTTCTTTTTTAGAACGATGAGAAGAGTGGGTTAAACGCAATACGTAATCTTCGCCACGATCACCCTTTGCCTTAAAAATATAATTTTCAAAATCTCCAAGTGGCTTTTCTTCCACTGTTACATGAAATGTCTTTGCTGCTCTTACTAAAATTTCTTTTGTAAAAACTCGTTCTACTGCTATTTCCATATGTATCCCTCCTATATATCTTCTTAATTCGACATAAATGTTAAAAGTACTGCTATGAAATTGAATAATGCGTGGGCAATCATAGCCGATAAAATAGAATTTGTTTTCTCATATAACCCAAGCATAAATTTCTCACAAAAAACAAAAATTAACAGAAGTAACTTTATCTAAAAGAGGTGGAAATTATGACAGAGCAAAAAGAACAACAAGAGAGTACGGGCCAAAAGCATATGTTTCCATCACTTCCGGAAAACATTAATTATATCGAAAATAAGCTCTGTCATTCAGACGATATAAAAAAATTAGATCTTCCTTTCCAAAACGGCAAAGGAACAATCTTATATATCGAATCTTTAGCAGACCCCAATTTAATTCACCAATTAGCTCTTGAGCCTTTATTAACGCGGTCGGATTTGTCTTTAGATAAAGCTTTTGCCACATTAAGTATGAAGAAAGAAACAAATTTAAATTACGGTGTGCAACTTTTATTACAAGGCAAATCATTATATTTTCATGAACAAGTCGACAGTTTTTGTATTTTCGAAACAGGTTTATCTTTAAAGAGAGATATAGCAGAGCCTGATAATGAAGGCATTGTACGCGGTCCACATACTGGTTTTGTAGAAGATTTAGCAACTAATTTAGCTTCGATTCGTAAGCTCATAAAAAGCCCAAATATCGTCGTTAAATATTTCACACTTGGTGAAGAGATGCACATGAAAGTGGCAATTGCTTATATGCAAAACATAGCGAATGACGATTTAGTTACAGAAGTAAAAAGAAGATTAGAAACGATTAAGACAGATGCACTTATGCCTCCAGGATATATACAAGAATTTATAGAGGATACGTCTTTCTCACCATTTCCACAGCAATTAAATACAGAGCGCCCTGATAGAGTCGCAGCAAATTTAATGGAAGGACGAGTTGCTATTTTTTCTGATGGAGATCCAACAGCTCTTATCGTTCCTGTTACGTTATTTGCTTTCTATCAATCACCAGATGATTACAATAACCGCTGGATTGTCGGTTCTTTCGTCCGAATGATTCGCTTAGTGAGTTTCTTAATTGCTTTTCTCTTACCAGCTATATATATCGCAACCGTAGCCTTTCATCCTGATGTATTGCCACTTGAACTTGTGTATACAATTAAAGCTTCATTAGAGAAAGTACCTCTTCCTCCTATTTTCGAAGCCCTCTTAATGGAGCTAATTTTCGAGTTGTTGCGGGAAGCTGGTATTCGCTTGCCGAGCCGAGTTGGGCAAACAATCGGTATTGTAGGCGGTTTAGTAATTGGTGATGCAATTGTAAAAGCTGGACTTGTTTCTTATACGATGATCATCGTTGTAGCTTTAACTGCTATCTCATCTTTTCTCGTTCCATCAAACGATATGAGCTCAGCAGTTCGAATTCTTCGTTTTCCATTAATGATTCTTGCTGCCATATTCGGATATGTAGGAATATCATTCGGTCTCATTATAACTTTTGTTCACTTATGTCAGCTTCATTCTTTTCATACGCCATATCTTTCTCCTGTTGCACCAATGCGGATTAAAGATATGAAAGATTCTTTCGTAAGACTACCAATTTGGTCATTTTGGGAACGACCACATGATCCAAAACCGAAAAAAATGCAGCGCCAACATGTAACGAGAGAGGATGAGGACGGTGACAAACACGCAAAGTAAAATTTCGCTAGTTCAATTTACCTTTTTCGTTATTCAATGCCAAATTGGAGTGGGCATACTTTCTCTCCCAAACCGTCTTCACCCAATAGCAAAAGGTGGTGGATGGATTTCTGCTCTCATCGCTGGGCTTGCAATTCAGCTTATTATTTTACTTATGTGGCTTTTCTTAAAAAGATTTCCTGATGCTGATATGTATGAAAGTGTTTGTATGCTATTTGGTAATAAATTTGGAAAATTATTAGGTTTTCTTTATGTTTTTTATTTCACTCTTATCGGTATGACAGTTATGTTAAGCGCTTGTAATGTCATTAAAGTTTGGATATTACAAGCTACTCCTTGGTCTGCCATTCTCATGCTATTTACAATGGCTTGTTGTTATGTAGCTTATAACACGTTTAAAGTCATCGTACGATTTTATGTCATGGCCTCTATTCTTATTTTACCTATGGCGCTTTTAATTGGACTTGGACTCTCACGGGCTGACTTTTCTTATATTTTTCCAATTACAGAAGCTGGATGGTGGAATATTATTCAAGCATCAAAAGAAACCATTACAGCTATGTATGGTTTTGAAATTTTTCTTATCGCTTTCCCCAAAGTAAATGGGAGTTCTGTAGCAAAACTGAAGGCAATTTCTATCGCGAATGGATTTGTAACTCTTTTTTATACTTTTACTGTTTGGATTTGTTTTATCGTATTTAGTCCAAAACAAATTGAGCTTATTCCAGAACCAGTTGCTTACTTATTACGATCCTTGCATATCGGGATTATAGACCGAACTGATTTACTATTCATACCAATTTGGATGATAACAGTTGTAGCTTCTATCGCTAGTTATTACTGTGCTGCTTCTATAGGGATTGGACATATATTCAATCTTGGTAATCATAAAAAGGCTGTCCCAATCGTTGGTATTATTGCCTTTAGTGTAGCTTTATTTATCGATACACCTGAAGAATTAAAAGTAATTGCAACTTTCACTGATAAGTTCACGTATATTTTCATCGTTGTCCTCCCTCTTTTATTTCTACTTTATTCAGTAATAAGAAATAAGAAAGGAGAACAGTATGTTCAAAAAAAGAGTTAAATTACTTTTTGTATTATGTACTAGTGCATTCCTTTCTGGCTGCTGGGATCAAGAACCATTAAGGGAAGCAAGGTTAGCTTATAGTATTGGATCTGATATTACAGAAGAGAATAAACTCCAGCAAACAATCGAGCTCGTAAAAAGTTCAAGTGGAGAACAATCTTCATTCGAGAATGAAATACATTCAGCAACCGGGCATAACATACGGGATACGAGCGATGCACTGAAAAAAAATGTAACCGGGAACATTCGTTATTTCAAATATGGTGTTCAATTACTAGGAACCAAAATTCTAAAAAAAGGTGTACTACCTTATTTAGATGTCAGCTTTCGGGACCCAACAAACCCAACTGCTTTAGTAAAGCTTATTGCAGTAGATGGTGAAACGTCCGAGGTACTCGAAAAAAAGAAAGTAGGAAATTTATTAATTGGAGATTTTTTAAAGAAAAAAGTGAAAAGCTTAGAAGATATGAGTGTATTTCCAAAAGAAACTTTAGAAACAGCTGCTACAAAAATGTTAGATCCCGGTAAAGACTTTACCCTCCCTTCTATAAAAATAAAAGGAAAAGAAGTAGTTACAAACGGGTTAGCTTTATTTAACAATGATAAATTAACTGGGCATTTACCTTTGAAACAATCTGTTTTATTCGTGTTATTAACCGGAAAAATGGGAACAAGTGCCCGTATAACCCAAAAACTTACTAGCGATGAATCAGAGAAGACATCTGATTATTTAACAATGGAAATTAGCAATCGAAAGTTAAAACGAGACTTAAAAATAACAACAGATAAAAAAGGAAATGTTTATGCTCATATTAAGCTTCAGTTAAAAGTTATAGCCCTTGAAGCTCCGAGAGATAATCTTTATAAAATGGATGAAAGAAAAAAGCTAAATAAAGAATTATCAAAGCAACTTACAAAAGAAGCGAAAAAAATAACAAATAAACTACAAAAGGCAAATTGTGATGCTTTTGGGATTGGTAGACACCTTATCGCGTATCATCCTGATTTATGGAAGAAAAAAAAGTGGAATAAAGATTATGCAAAAGTAAAGTTTAAACCAGAAGTAGACGTAAATATTTTGTATAGTGGTGTCTTAAAATAAAAGGTTGTATGCCACGCAGGCATACAACCTTTTTATTTCGTATATCGATATACAATTGATTCATATGGTCTTAAGTTAAGTTTTGCAATATCCTTGCTGGAATCCTTATAATTCGAAAGTAGTACTTCTTGTTTCATTCCATTTAATTGAACGTGCGCTGGTACTGAATACGTTATTTCTTCTCCATAGAAGTTATTAATAACAAGCAGCACTTCACTCTCTGTAATGCGAGTATATGCCCAAATGTTAGGATGGTTTTCATCTAAAATAGCATATTCTCCTTCTGTAATTACATCATACGTTTTTCTAAGTTGGATTAGTTTTTTATAATGATAAAATACAGACTCTTTATCTTCTAGTGCCTTCTCTACATTTATTTCTTTAAAGTTTTCAGCCACTGAAATCCAAGGTGTACTTGTTGTAAAGCCACTATTCATCTCTTCATTCCACTGCATTGGAGTTCGGGAGTTGTCACGAGATTTTTGTTTTAAAATCCCAATAATCTCTTCTTTTGATAATCCTTCTTCCAGCTTTATATCGTATATATTTAACGATTCTACATCGCGATATTGCTCAATAGACTCGAATTTAGGATTCGTCATACCGATTTCTTCACCTTGATAAATGTAAGGTGTCCCCTGCAACATATGCATAGCTGTCGCTAACATTTTCGCAGATTCATTTCGGTACTCTTTATCATCACCAAAGCGTGACACAATACGAGGCTGGTCATGATTACACCAGAATAACGCATTCCATCCCCCACCCTTTTGCATTTCAATTTGCCAATTAGACATAATCTCTTTTAATTTAATAAAATCAAAATCAGCCTTCGTCCACTTATCACCATTCGGATAATCAACTTTTAAATGATGGAAACTAAACGTCATACTTAATTCATTACGCTCAGGGTTTGAATATTTAATACAATTATCAATTGTCGTAGATGACATTTCTCCAACTGTAATTACATCTTTCCCTTCAAAAACATTTCGGTTCATTTCTTGTAAATATTCATGAACACGCGGGCCATCTGTATAATATTTACGTCCATCTCTTGTCGCTGTACTTCCGTCATCATTTAAGAATTGTTGATCTTTTGAAATTAAATTAATAACATCTAATCGGAATCCAGTTACCCCTTTATCAAGCCAAAAGCGCATCATATCATATACTTCTTCACGAAGTTTTTCATTTTCCCAGTTTAAATCCGCTTGTGTCTCATCAAATAGATGTAAATAATATTGCTCTGTCTTTTCATCATATTTCCAAGCAGACCCACCAAACTTAGATTCCCAATTATTTTTTTCATCACGCCAAATATAGTAATTACGATATGGACTATTTTTATCTTCCTTCGCTTCTTTAAACCACTTATGCTCCGTCGAACTATGATTTACAACGATATCAAGCATAATTTCAATGTTACGTGCTTTTGCTTCTTCTAAAAGCTCTTCAAACTCTTTCATCGTTCCGTAAGATGGATCAATACGGTAGTAATCACTTACATCGTATCCATTATCATTTTGTGGCGATTGGTATATCGGTGTTAACCAAATATAATCTACTCCGAGTTCTTTTAAATAATCTAGTTTTTCTGTAACCCCTTTTATATCACCGGTTTCTTTATTGTAATAGCTATTAAAGCTCTTCGGATAAATTTGATAAACTACACTTTTATGCCAATCCTTCATGTTTAACTTCCTCCTACTTCTGTTTTACTCGTTTTGCAAATAACCACGTTAACGTAAATGGGATTACAACTGCGATAATCATTCCGACAATAAACATGGGAATCGATTTCGGAATGATAGAAATAAATGCTGGTAATCCGCCAATTCCGATAGCCGGTGCTAATACACCATTTAACGTAATAAATATTGCTGCCACAGCCGATCCTATAATTGCTGCATAGAACGGGAATTTATTTCGTAAGTTTACACCAAACATAGCTGGCTCTGTAATACCGAAATATGCCGAGATTGCTGATGTAGATGCCATACTTTTATCATTTTGATTTTTAGAAATCCAGAACATCGCAAGTGCCGCACTACCTTGCGCAATGTTAGAGAGAGCAATCATTGGCCAAATGAATGTACCACCGTGTTGTGCAATTAATTGTAAATCGATAGCAATAAACATATGATGCATACCTGTAATGACAAGTGGTGCATACAATGCTCCAAATAATACTGCTCCAACTACTGGTACTGTTTCATATACACCTACTAATCCTACTGTTAATAAATCTCCAATATGACGTGTAACTGGACCAATAATTCCTAATGCTAATACACCTGTCACAACGATTGTTGTAATTGGTACAACTAATAATTGAATTGCATTTGGTACATGTTTCTTTAAAAAGATTTCTACTTTACTTAATACAAATGCTGCTACTAAAACCGGCAAGATTTGACCTTGATACCCTACTTTTTCAATTTGAAATAATCCTAAAATATCGAAGTACTCAATCTTTTGTCCATCTAAACCAGTTGCTGCTTTTCCGTAATCCCACGCGTTTAATAATGCTGGATGCACAAGCATTAATCCCATAACAATTCCTAATATCGGACTACCACCAAAACGCTTCGTTGCTGACCACCCGACAAGTGCTGGTAAGAATACGAATGCTGTATTGGCCATCATATTAATTAAATCCCAAAGCCCGCCTAAGTTTGGATACACATCTAATAAATTTTTACCTTCAAAAAATAAGTCCTTCGCCCCTAATAGGTTGTTAATTCCCATTAGTAAACCAGCTGTTACGATTGCTGGTAATATCGGCATAAATACATCTGAAAATACTTTTACAAACTTTTGAGCTGGATTTAACTTTTGGTTTCCAGAATCTTTTACGTCAGCTACTGTCGCTTCCTTCATACCTGCAAGCGTTATCAATTCAGCATATACTCGATCAACATCTCCTGGACCGATTACAATTTGAAATACCCCAGCGTTATGAAACGCTCCCTTCACTAATGAAACAGACTGCAAGTTATCGTTATCTATTTTACTTTCATCCTTTAAAGCGATACGGAGTCTCGTTACACAGTGCGCAGCTTGTTCAATATTGTCTTTCCCGCCAATATACTGCAACACTTCCTCTGCTGTTTTACGATAGTCTTTCCCCATATTCCCGTCCCTCTTTTCTTTTTTTGATACCGTTTACAATTACATATTAACTCGTATATATAAGTTAGTCAACACTCGTATATACGAGTTTGTCGTTTTTTTATAAAAAAAGAGATGAAACGTTATTACGTTCCATCTCCTTATTTTCTCCGCGCCACATCCGAAAAATGAAAAATATCTAAGCGGTGGCGGGATTCTGTATATTCGAACTGACTTCCATCATACAAATGCGTAAAGTTTTTCACGACAACAACATAATCTGTTCCATTTAAATCTAAATACTTTCTATCGTCCTCTGTACATGGTTGCACTTCAATTACTCTCTGTGAGTAACTAATATGAAGACCTAGTTCTTTCTCAATATATTTATAAATGGACCCCGCTGCAATTTCACTCGTTAATCCAGGAATATATTCCGATACAAAATGATTAATATCCAAAATTACTTTTTCTCCATCAATATTTCGTACGCGTTTAATATGGTCTATGTCTGTTTTCTCTTTCACATTTAATAGCTTTGCAACCTCTTTTGTCGCTTTTACTTTCTCCATTTCCACGACTTCTGTAATACAATGGCGTCCTAAACGTTCATTTTCTTCTTGGAAACTTACAATACCACCAAAGTTGAATTCAATGTTTTTTCGCTTTAAAACAAAAACACCTTTTCCGTGTATTTTTTGAACATATCCACGTTCTTGTAATAAATCTACAGCTTTTCTTACAGTACCGCGGCTCGCTTCATATTGCTTCATTAATTCAGTTTCTGATGGGATTTTGCATCCCTCTTTTAATTGCCTATTATCAATAGAATTACTGATTTCTGTATAAATTTGTTCATACTTACTCATCATCTACAATAGCCCCTTGTCACCTTCTAGTTCTATATGTATTATACCATGCTACACTCTTCTGCCAATCTCTCACTTATTTTCCAGTATAGGAAAAATAAAGGTAAATATTTAATCTCTAAAACGTATTTTTATAAAAATTTTTATATTTTTCTTTTCATTCAAAAAAACATGTAGTATACTAACTTCAAAATCAGAGGAGAAAGGGAGCAAAGAACTATGCTTACTTATACAACAATTGTAGTTACATTTGCACAAAAACATCATCATCATACGTAACCCTTGAAACCTAGCGGAAAAATTACGCGTAGGTACAAGGGTTATTCCCGTTGTACCTACGCTTTGGCGAAAGAGCCATGTAGGTATTTTTTATCTACATGGCTCTTTTTTTATTGCCAAAAAGCTAGTAAAAAATGATGTTTAAGCAAAACTTACTACAAAGGAGTTAACAAAAATGGAAACGAAAAAATGGGGATTATGGATTTTAACAGCTTTTGTTATCGGAAATATGGTTGGTGGTGGCGTATTTATGCTCCCAGCGAATTTAGCACAAGTATCAGGTCCAATGGGTTCTACACTTGCATGGAGTATTACAGGTCTTGGCGTATTTATGATTGCACTCGTGTTTGGAAATTTAGCAATTCGAAAACCAGAATTAAAAGCAGGACCACAAAGTTACGCTCAAGCAATGTTCCCTTCAAAAAAAGCGGGTAAAGTTGCAGGATATAGTATGGCATGGGGATATTGGGCTGCGAACTGGGCTGCAACAGCATCTGTTATTATTTCCTTCGCTGGATATTTATCAACATTCTTTCCAGTTTTACAAAGTAAGCAAATTCTCTTTTCAACGAACGGATTTTCACTAGAACTCGGAAAAGGATTAACTTTCCTCGTATGTAGCCTTATGTTATGGGGAATTCAATATATTCTTTCTCAAAATATTGACCGAGCTGGAAATATGAATCTTCTTGCTACCATTGCAAAGATTATCGGATTTACAATGTTTATTGTAATCACATTATTTATTTTCAATGCCTCTAATTTCGGAGACGGTCAAACATTTATGAATGAAGCAGGACAATCCATTTCTTTAGGTGGACAAATCAATTCAGCTGCTATTGCAACACTTTGGGCATTTATCGGTATTGAATCTGCTGTCATGCTTTCTAACCGTGCAAAATCTCAGCGTGATGTAAAAAAAGCTACTATTTTCGGATTAATTATCGCTCTTCTTATTTACATGTCAATTACTCTACTTACAATGGGCGCTCTCCCGCAAGATGCTTTAAAAGAGTCTCAAAAACCATTAGTAGATGCATTAAATTTAGCCATTGGCAATAAAGGTGCCTATATCATGGCTCTACTTGCACTTGTATCTTTATTTGGATCTACAGTGGGCTGGATTGTTGTTAGTTCAGAAGTACCTTACCAGGCTGCAAAGAACGGACTTTTCCCTAAGTTTTTCGCGAAAACGAATAAAAAAGGTAGTCCTTCAAAATCATTATTAATTACAAATGTAATGACGCAGATTTTCTTGTTCTCAACGATTTCTGGTACCGTGTCAGAAGCTTATAATTTCGCTATCGTTGTAGCAACATTAGCTTATTTAATTCCATACCTTGTTTCTACGCTGTACCAATTCAAATTAGTTATTACAGGAGAAACGTATGATATAATGCCTGGCTCTCGAATAAAGGACGGCATCATTACTACATTAGCATTCATATATTCTATTTGGGTTATCAAAACGGGAACTGCTGATTTAAAAACGTTCTTCTTAGGAATCGGATTGTTCGTATTAGGTCTTATTCTCTATCCAATACTAATGAAAAACTCACAAAAAATGAATTAAAAAAGAGAAGCTACGCTTCTCTTTTTTATATAAAATCTGTAGTTAACTTTTCTTTTAACTCTCCTACAGATAAAGGTTTCGCATAATAAAATCCTTGCACATAATCACAACCCATAGATTGTAATAAACTTTCTTGCTCTACTGTCTCTACCCCTTCAGCAACTACTGCTAAATGTAAGCTATGGGCAATTTCAATAACAGATTTTACAATCGTTCGCTCTGGCTGTGCATGATCATAATGAAATTCACGAATAAAATTACGATCAATTTTTACTATATCCAGCGGTAATTGTTTTAAATAATATAAGGAAGAATAACCCGTTCCGAAATCATCTAAAGCAATTAAAATACCCATATTTCTTAATTCTTGTAATGTAGCAATAATATAATCAAAATGACGAACAGCAATGCTTTCCGTTATTTCTAAAATTAAACGATTCGGCGGAAATCCAGTTCTCCTTAAAATGCTACGTACAGATAAAATAAAACGCTTTTGCATTAATTGTTGTATGGATAAATTCACAGATAACTTTAGTCCTTCTTCGTACTCTGGCAATGTTTTAAACAAGCGACATGACTTTTCTAATACCCAGTCTCCTAATTTTATAATAAGTCCAGATTCTTCAGCTACTGGGATAAATTCGCCTGGTGAAATAGGTCCTTCTTCTGTCGAACAACGCGCTAAAGCTTCAATACCAGTATATTTCTTCGTTTTCAAATCAATAATAGGCTGCAGTGCCACATCTAACTCTTCATCACGAATTGCCTTTTGCAAAGCAAATTCAATTTTCATTCTACGATTTATTTTCGCACGTAACTCATCTGTAAAGAAACACGCTGCATTTCTTCCCTGTTCTTTCGCACTATACATAGCTAAATCTGAATTCTTCAATAGAGTTTCTACATCTTGTCCATCTTGCGGATATGAGCACAGTCCTAGACTAGCTGAAATGTATACTTCATGACCTTCAAGTATAAATGGCGCCTGAAAGCATGACAACACAGATGTCGCTAGCTGCCTCATCTCATCTTGTGTATGATTTTTTGTTAACAACACAAATTCGTCGCCACCCAGCCTAGCCAGAACATCTTTCTCTCCTAGCACATAATGCAACCGTGAAGCAACTTCGCTTAAAAGTAAATCTCCTATCATATGACCTAGCGTATCGTTTACTAATTTAAAACGATCCAAATCAAAATAAATCATACCAAACTCTCTTTTATCTGCAATTAATTCGTTAACAGTCGTTATTAATTGTAAACGGTTCGGTAAACTCGTTAAAGCATCATGATACGCAAGCTCCCTATAACGACTTTCGCTTAACCGTAACCTCTGTTCTGCTTCTTTCCTACTACTAATATCATTTCGAATCGCAATAAATTGATATGGCTCTCCTTTTTCATTTAAAAATGGAACAATTGTTGTTTTAACCCAATAATATGTACCATCTTTTGCTTGATTTCGAATCTCACCTCTCCATACTTTTCCGCTCAAAATACGCTTCCATAGCATTTGAAAAAATGTTTTCGGATGATGTCCTGAATTTAAAATACGATGATCTTTCCCTATTAACTCTTCTCGTGTATATTTGGAGATTTCACAAAACTTATCATTTACATATGTAATAAGACCCTTTCGGTCTGTAATCGCAACAATTGAAGACTCATCTAATGCTAACTTTAAATCTCGCAATGAAGATTCATATAATGCATGACCTCTTTGTTCTAGCATGCGCATCTCTCCTTGCTTCCTATCTGACTAAAACACAACTTGTTTCTTTTCATAGAAATAGAGATATTTCATTTCCTAATAATCGTCCTTTACATAAATCATATTTTGAAATATGTCGATTAAAATAACATAATATTATTTGTAATAAAAAGCAATATAATACCGTTTCAATTATAAATAGTAGTTTCTTATCGCTATAATTAGCTAACTCTATTCAAAAACATATGTAAATTTTAATTATTATATATGTTTTTGAATTACAATAACAAAATATTAACATATTTTCACCTTAATTTTGGAAGTATTTTATAAATAAATACCGTATTAAACAAAAAAAGAGGATAGCCTCTTTTTTTTTAATACGGATACGGTGTTTGTTGATACCCCGGATATGGTGTTGGATATGGAACTGGATATGGCGCTGGATAAGTTACTGGGTACGGTGCTGGATAGTATCCTCCACCTGCTGCACCCGTTAATGCGCCAGCTGTAAGCCCACCTAACACACCTCCAGCAAAACTTCCTGGGAAAAAGCCACCGCCCCATGAGCCTCCACCCCAGCCCCATCCACCTCCGTGATGATAATGGTGATCATGGTGATTGTGTCCTCCATGGTGGTGATGTCCGCCATTATGGTTGTGTCCCCCATGATGATGATAATGATTGCGATAATACAATCCGTTATTTTCTATATAATTCATGTTTCCCCGCTCCTTTTCCATTTTCTCATCTTAATAGATATTGTATGAATAGTACGGCCCTTGTTGGTAACCTATATAATAGGAAGAATCCATGTAATATGGTTATCCCCTTTCCTATATAAGGGGCAAGGATTTTGTCCCTCCTACACTGTTTATTAACCAGCAAATAGCGAGCTAATAACGTAACAATATACTGTATGTAGGACAAATGCGGAAAGCATGGGGAAAATGTCTATATTTTGTAAAAAAAACAAAACACTTTATAATAAGAATGTCGGATTGTACCTTCTTATATGAGAAGTCTATATTTAAGAAAGATTAGAGGAATTTTATAGCAATGAAGAAGCCTATCGTTCAATTATTATTGATATTTATAATTGTATCTATCGTACTCTTACTTTTAGATACGTCTATCCTCTCACTATATACCTTTTTCGGTGTATTATGGTCTCTTACAATCATAGGAATATCTTTCGTTATTTTTATCGAAAATAGATCTCCTCAAAGTACCTTAGCCTGGTTTTTAGTATTAGCACTTCTTCCCGTTATAGGTGTGCTTTTATACTCTATTTTCGGGCGTAGCCGTTGGAGAAGAAAAAAGCATCTCCATCGTTCAGAAGAGCAAAGAAAGTTATTCCGTGAAATATTAGAAGGAAGACGACTAGAGTTATCACTTAAAGTCCCATTAAGTGAACGCTCTGTCCATTTAACAGAAGTCGTACAAAAATTTGGAGGCGGGCCTGCAGCAGATAGAACGACTACCAAACTTTTAACAAACGGAGATCAAACATTTTCAGAAATTTTGCAAGCTATTGAGCAAGCAAAACATCACATACATATTCAATACTATATTTATAAATCTGATGAGATTGGTACAAAAGTTCGGGATGCTTTAATAAACAAAGCAAAAGCTGGTGTTATTGTACGCTTCCTTTATGATGGATTAGGAAGTAATACGTTAAGAAGACGCTTTTTAAAACCTATGAAAGAAGCTGGGATTGAAATTGTTGAATTTGATCCTATTTTTTCAGCTTGGTTACTTGAAACCGTCAATTATCGTAACCACCGTAAAATCGTCATTGTAGATGGAGAAATCGGTTTTACTGGAGGACTTAACGTCGGTGATGAATATCTTGGCCGTTCAAAAAAGTTTCCCGTTTGGCGTGATAGTCATTTAAAAATCGAAGGAAAAGCGTTATATAAATTACAAGCAATTTTTCTAGAGGACTGGCTCTATGCATCTAGTGGTTTGAAAACCTATTCTTGGGATCAATTTATGAATAGACAATACTTCCCAGGTAAAGAAATTTCAAGTGCAGAAGGTGCGGTGCAAATTGTAGCGAGCGGACCAAGCTCAGATGATAAAAGCATTCGTAATACGTTATTAGCTATTATGGGCTCTGCAAAAAAATCTATTTGGATTGCTACACCATATTTTATTCCAGATCAAGAAACTTTAACATTATTACGTTTAAGTGCAATATCTGGCATAGATGTACGCATTTTATATCCTGGTAAAAGTGATAGTATTATTAGTGATCAAGCATCCCAGTCCTACTTCACTCCACTTTTAAAAGCCGGTGCCTCCATCTATAGTTATAAAGATGGCTTTATGCATGCAAAAATTGTACTTGTTGATGATAAAATTGCAACAATTGGAACAGCAAATATGGATGTACGCAGCTTTGAATTGAATTACGAAATTATTAGCGTACTGTATGAATCAGAAACTGTTCATGATATTAAACGTGATTTTGAAGATGACTTTAAGCATTCTACTGAAATTAAATGGAACGCCTTCCAAAAGAGAAGTATCAAAAAACGAATATTAGAATCTTTTATGAGGCTCATTTCTCCTTTACTATAAGCAATCAATGTATTATTGATTGCTTTTTCTTTTATATTTGTCCCCTCTCCTTTTCTTTGCATACCATATTAAAACAAGTTATCATAAGATGTATTACTTTATGAAAATAATGTTAGGTGGGACATACATGTTAGAACAATTTCATATACATGCTGATTTAAAACAGCAACTTTCTACAATTCACGAAAAGAATAAACAAGAAGCTGGTGAAAATGCACATTTGATCGGTACAAAAATATATAAAGCATCTGATAATAGCATTATCGAAGATGCCATTACAGCACTTCTTCTTGGCAAAAACATTCTATTAAAAGGGCCGACTGGTAGTGGTAAAACAGTACTAGCTGAAACACTTTCTTCTTTATTCCAAAAACCAATGCATAGCATTAACTGTTCTGTCGATTTAGATGTAGAAGGTATTTTAGGATACAACACACTACAAACGAAAGATGGCGCATCTGAAGTTGCATTCGTTAACGGTCCTCTTATGAAAGCAATGAAGAACGGCCATTTCCTATATATTGATGAAATCAATATGGCAAAACCTGAAACGTTACCACTTCTTCACGGTGCATTAGATTACCGTAAAATGATTACAAATCCATTTACACAAGAAGTTGTATACGGTGATGATGAGTATCGTGTAATCGCAGCAATTAATGAAGGCTACGTTGGAACAAGTGAACTAAACGAAGCGTTAAAAAACCGTTTCGTTATTATTGAAGTTCCTTACATCCAAGGTGATACATTAAAAGAACTATTATTAGCAGAATCAAAACTAAAAGATGTTGCAACAATTGAAAAGTTTGTTGCATTTGCAAGCGATCTTATGCCTTTAGCTCGTGATGGCCGCGTAAGTGAAGAAGCAGCAAGTATTCGTGGCATTATCGATGCATGTGATTTAGGTGTATATATTCCCGTTATGCGTGCAATTGAACGTAGTATTATCGCAAAATTAAACGATGAAACAGAACAAATGACTGTCCGTGAATTAGCAGAAAGTTATTTCTTTGAGGGATAATTCATGAGACAAATTTTTAGTGACAAAAAAATTGATGCGTCGCTGTTTCTACAAATGGAAAACTTAATGTATGCCCTTCTCAAAGAAGATGATGCCTACCTTGAGTATGGCTATAAAGCATACTACGACGAAATTGAAAAAAAGGTTGTCATTAGTCACTTTTGGGATGATCGAAAAGAAGAGGATACAGTAATCGGATTAAAAAGCGAAGTGTTTTTAAAAGCACTTGGTAATAAACATTACTCGGACATGACTTTAATTCGTTCTTATGCAATTGAATTGCAAGAATCACCCTTAAAAAAGTTTTTAACACAATTATTTGTTCTATTAGAAGATTTACGTGTTGAGGAAATCGTAAAAAACTTACGCCCTGGCACAAAGCATGTTTTTAAAAGAAGAAAAGAAATGTATCGCAATTACTTTAGCTCACAAAATGAAATCAATCGCGTTCGTAACTATCACGGTGATCGTCTATTTTGTCTCTGCTATCTTTCATTAACGAGCGATAAATATGAAATGTTTAATAATGAATATTTCGAGCAAATTGAAGCTATTTTGCATGAAACATTCCAAGCTCGTAATACGGAAGATATTATGTATATCGTTGAGAAAATTCGCTATCGCTTAGAGGAGCTTCTTGAAAGTGATATGCTGAACAACTATTTCGGGCATGCACCGCTTTATTTATCTGTCATTGCAGATGAAAAAAACTGTCGCGTCGAAGATTTAGCAAACGATGATACGCAGCTCATAGATGACGATGAAAATAAAAACAAAATGGATGAAAGCTTCTCAACATGGCACCGTGAAAATAAAAACAATGAAAACGAGAACTTTTTACGCTTTGAATTAGAAAGCGGAACAAAAACAAATATGATGGGTGACACTGCTCGCGAATCAGAAGATGGCGACCAAGCACTTGGCTCTGTACAAGGTACTTCTCAAAAAAGTACACAATCTAACTTTGATGGTGCTGACACAAAAGAAGCAAGAGCTTCTCACGCTTCTAGTCAAAATGATGGTGCATATGGTAAATATAACACTGGCGCTTCTCATACATTTAAAGAAGCACGTAAACCAAATCCTGATGAGAAAAAGGATTACCAAGCTATCAAATCAGTCGTTAATAAAGATGTAAAAGAATTAAAGAAAATTATCGAAAAAACGATTGAAAATAAAACGAATGCAAATAGTGATAAATATTACGGAAGACTTCGTAAGAAATTCCTTCGTATTTATACTGAAAAGCAGCCTCGCATGTTTTATAAAAAAGGGCAAGAATCGCAAGAGCTCGACGTTGCATTCCAACTATTAGTAGACTGCTCTGGTTCTATGTATAACAAAATGGAAGAAACGAAAAAGAGTGTGGTCCTATTCCATGAAGCGTTGAAATCTTTAAAAATCCCGCACGCTATTAGCGGATTTTGGGAAGATGCTTCTAGTGCTAAACCTGAAGATAAGCCGAACGTTATCCATGAAGTTGTAACGTATAAAAACTCAACGTTACCAAACGTTGGTCCAGAAATTATGCAGCTTCGCGAAGAAGAAGATAACCGCGACGGATATATTATTCGTATCGTTTCTGAAAAGCTTGCAAAAAGACCAGAAAAACATAAATTCTTACTTGTCTTCACAGACGGTGAACCTTCTGCGCTAGACTACCAACAAGACGGTATTTTAGATACGCATGAAGCTGTCAAACTTGCTCGTAAAAGTGGTATGGAAGTAATCGGAATTTTCATCGAAGAAGGCGAAGCGAAAGAAGCAACTTATCAATTAATGAAGAACATTTATAACCATCACTTCTTAGTTGCAAATCACGCTGAAGATTTACGTCTGAAGATTAAACCACTATTGAAAAAGTTATTACTGAAGACGATTGAATAGAAAAACAGGAGCCTTGCGCTCCTGTTTTTTTCTTTCAATCATCTTGTTTCTGGCTGAAACTTGTATGGAATGGCTACTTCTAATAATGCCTCGAATCCACCATCGTAGAATGGGAATCGTTCATTTGCAATTGCTCGGTCCACCCACTCTATTGCAGAAATTTCTCCTTCATCTTCTGCAATAAGTTCACCTGCTACTACATTTGCTCGGAATGTAAAAAGTAGCGCATGATTTCCTGACTCTTCAAAGAATTTTTCATTGATCGCAACAAGTCCACTAAGCGCGGCAGTTAAACCTGTCTCTTCTTTTACTTCCCTTACTAGAGCTTCCCCTAACGTTTCACCCTTTTCAACAGCCCCGCCTGGCAATGACCAAACGTTTTGTTCTACATTATGTACCATTAATATTTTATCCGTTTCCTCATCATGTATTAGTGCATATACGACGTCAACTCTTCGCATGTTGCTTGTCGCCTTCAATTAACTCATCCATTGTAAATAAAGAATGTAGCTGTAAGCCATCTTCTAATAAGTTTTCTCTTCCCTCTTTCGTTCGTTCAATGACGCCTAAAACATGGTGTACTTTCGCACCAAGTTCCCTTAAATCTTTCGTACTTAATAATATTTGCCCACCTGTCGTAATAACATCTTCAACAACACAAACATTTTTCCCAACAATATTAACACCTTCTGCTAACTTACATGTACCGTACTTCTTCGCTTCTTTCCTTACAAATACAACTGGTATACCCGTTTGTAAAGATAATGCTGTTGCTACTGGAATTCCTCCCATTTCTAAACCTGCGAGTACTTCTGTATCAGGAGGAATGAGCTCTTTCAACTGTTTAGCAATTTCTAATAACAGTACTGGATTAGATTCAAATAAGTACTTATCAAAGTATTGAGTTGATACTTGTCCTGATCGAAGTTTAAATGTTCCCGTTAAACGTGACGTATTGTAAATTTCCTTTGCTAACTCCCATTTCTCCATTGTATCTCTCCCCTTTATGCACAAATTAACTCATTTTATCACACTTGTAATTATTTGTATATTCCTAAAATACAAATAAAAGGGTCGATTCCTAAGAATCGACCCTTCCTATTAATTCATCACTAACTCAGCTGTGAGCTTTTTTTTTAACTTAGCCAACATGTCCGTTGTCATTTTGTCTAAATCATATTCTGCTTTAAAGCCCCACTCTTTCATTGCCGCTGTTGCATCAATAGAGTTTGGCCAGCTATCAGCAATTGTTTGACGAGCTGGATCTACAGCGTAATCCATTGTAAACGTCGGGATGTGTTTACGAATTGACGCTGCGATTTGCTCTGGCTCAAAGCTCATTGCTGTAATATTAAATGCATTTCTATGCACTAACTTACTTGGATCAGCTTCCATTAATGAAATAATCGCTTGTAAAGCGTCTGGCATGTACATCATATCCATGTATGTTCCTTCTGCAATGTATGAGGTGTATGTGCCTTTTTTAATCGCCTCATAGTAAATTTCAACTGCATAGTCAGTTGTTCCGCCTCCTGGAGGAGCTACGTAAGAAATTAAACCTGGGAAACGTACACCGCGCGTATCAACGCCAAATTTTTGATGATAATAATCACATAGTAATTCCCCTGCTACTTTGTTTACCCCATACATCGTAGTAGGACGTTGAATTGTATCTTGTGGTGTATTATCTTTCGGTGTTGATGGACCGAATGCACCGATAGAACTTGGCGTGAAAAACTTACAGTTTAATTCACGAGCTGCTTCTAATGCATTTACAAGTCCGCCCATATTTAAATTCCATGCAAATAACGGATTTTTTTCTGCTGTTGCTGAAAGTAAAGCTGCTAAATGAATAATTGTATCTACTTCATTGCGCTTTGCGATATCATGTAGTTTTTGTCCATCTGTTACATCTAACGTTTCAAATGGACCAGACGTTACTACTTCACTATCTGTTTCACGAATATCTGTTGCAATAACATTTGATGCGCCGTATACATCACGAAGTTTCATTACTAGTTCAGAACCAATTTGCCCTAAAGAACCGGTTACTAGAATTTTTTTCATTTTCCCCACTCCTCATTTGCAAGCTATTCAAAAGATGTCGTTACTTAAATGATGCCCATTTCTTTCCCTACTTTTTCATACTTACGAATTGCTTCATCTAACATTTCTTTCGTATGAGCTGCTGTTGGCATATTACGAACACGTCCTGTTCCTTTAGCTACAGTTGGGAACACGATAGATTTTGCATATACGCCTTCTTCATTTAGACGTTTACTAAATTCTTGTGTTAATACTTCGTCACCAATAATACAAGGTGTAATTGGCGTTTCACTTTCTCCGATGTTAAAGCCAAGTTCTTTTAACCCTTGTTTTAAATAGCGACCATTTTCCCATAAACGATCGTGCAACTCTGTACTTTCCATTAAGATTTCAATTGATCTCATGCAAGCTGCAGCATCAGCTGGTGTTAATGCTGTAGAGAATAAGAATGGACGTGAACGAACTTTTAACCAGTCAATTAAGTTTTGTTTCCCTGCTACATATCCACCAATTACCCCAATTGCTTTTGATAATGTACCAATTTGGAAATCAACTTTATCAGACAGACCGAAGTGCTTTACAGTTCCTGCCCCTTTACCAAGTACACCTGAACCGTGTGCATCGTCTACGTATGTCATTAAATCTAATTCTTCCGCAATCTCAACAATTTCTGGTAGTTTTGCAACATCTCCATCCATTGAAAAGACACCGTCTGTAATTACCATTAATTTATTGTAAAGTCCTGATTCTTTCGCTGCGATTGCTTTTTGGCGTAAATCTTCCATATCAGAATGTTTATAAACAATAATTTTTGCTTTTGATAGACGACTACCATCAATAATAGAAGCATGGTTTAACTCGTCTGAAAGAATCGCATCATTTTTATCCATAACAGCTGAAATCGCTGCCATATTACAATTAAATCCTGATTGATAAGCAATCGCTGCTTCTGTATGTTTAAACTTTGCAATTGTTTCTTCTAATTTAATATGCAAATCTAAAGTACCGTTAATTGTACGAACCGCTCCTGCTCCAACGCCGTACTTATGAATTGCACCAATTGCAGCTTCTTGCAAACGGCTATCTGTTGCTAATCCAAGATAGTTGTTTGAAGATAAGTTAATATATTCTTTTCCGCCAATTGTAATAATCGGTCCATTTGAACTTTCGAGCGGATCAATTACGTTATAAAGCCCCTTTGATTTTAAATCCTCTAAATTTTCTTCTAAAAATTTTGCAAGTGTTTTACTAGACATCGTGAAGCCTCCCATCATTCATGTAAGCGAATTATTGTCTTAATAGTTCTAATAATCCCTCTACTAGCTTAACACGTTTTCAGAATTTATTATAGAAAAATAGTTTAAAGTAACCGCTTACAATTCTAGATTATATATGATTCATTACAAGAAATCTATCATTTACTTTTCATATTTGGTAGAATAAAAAAAATATGTAAGGGGGCTTCAATCATGGCATTTACTGAATCTGATGTGTATAATAACGAAGCATTTTTTGAACAATATATGAAACGAAGATACCGAGAAAATAGCCCAAATGAATCACTTGAAAAGCCAGCCTTTTTTCAACTCATTGGTGATGTGAAAGGAAAGCGAATTCTCGATTTAGGCTGCGGTGACGCAAAATTTGGCAAGGAATTATTAGAAAAAGACTGCCACTCTTACACTGGTATTGAAGGCTCCGAACTTATGTATAAAAAAGCTAAAAAACAACTAGAAGATAAAAATGGGATCGTCCATTTTTTAAACCTCAAAGACTACACATACCCTCCTGCTACTTTTGATTTAGTAACATCTAGACTCGCCTTACATTATATTGAACATCTTCCTATCATTTTTCAAAATGTGTACGAAACTTTAAAAACAAATGGAACCTTTACTTTTAGCGTTCAACATCCTATTATTACCTCTTCATTTGAAAGCTTACAAACGAGCGAGAAAAGAACGAACTGGCTCGTCGATGATTATTTTAAACTGGGTAAACGCGTTGAACCTTGGATTAATCAAGAAGTTATTAAATATCATCGTACAATGGAAGAATATTTCTCATTATTACAACAAACTGGATTTACGATTACAAACATAAAAGAAGCTACACCAAACCAAACTTATTTTCAAAATACGGAAGAATATGAACGACGTTTACGTATTCCCCTCTTCCTCTTATTCTCTTGCCGAAAATAAAAAGACGATGAACCTCTCATCGTCTTTTTCATTATCTCATTGCATGAGCAACTTCTTTACGTACACGTCTTCCTTTTCCATGCGGGATACAAAGTGGCGTCCCAAATAACGGATCCGTACTAATTTGACATTCCATTCGGAATACATCACGTACTAGTTTCTCATCCACTACTTCTTCTGGCTTACCTTGTGCATATATTTGTTTATCTTGAATGGCTACAATATTATCTGCATAACGGCATGCTAAATTTAAATCGTGTAGTACCATAACAATTGTTCTTTGTTCTGTTTCATTTAATTCGAATAATAAATCTAGCACTTCAATTTGGTGAGTCATATCTAAATAGGTAGTAGGCTCATCCAGTAAAATAATATCTGTATCTTGTGCAAGCGTCATTGCAATCCAAGCACGTTGACGTTGTCCACCTGAAAGAGCATGCACATCACGCTCAGCAAATTCTGTCATACCTGTTGCAGCAAGTGCTTTTTGTACCATTTCCTCATCTTTTTCTGACCATTGTTTCAACCAAGTTTGATATGGATAACGTCCTTGCTTTACAAGTTGCAATACTGTAAGCCCTTCTGGCGCTTGCGGTCCTTGCGGTAAAATTGCCATTTGGCGAGCAATTTGCTTCGTTTGCATACTTTGAATGGCTTGATTATCTAACAAAATGTCACCAGTTGTTGGTTTTAATAATCTAGCTAGCGAACGTAATAAAGTTGATTTCCCGCAGCCGTTAGAACCGATAAAGATTGTAATTTCGCCTTTTGGAATTTCTAAATTCAACTCATCAATAATAATTGTTTCACCATAAGACAACGTCAAACGTTTCGTCTCCAATGCTTTTTGCATATTCATCTCCCTTTATGAATTCCGACTTTTATAAAGTAAATAAATAAAATAAGGTGCACCAATTGCTGATGTAAATACCCCTGCTGGAATTTCAAGTGGCGTGAAAACTGTACGCCCAATTAAATCTGCAGCAAGTACTAAAATTGCACCAACGATCGCCGCAACTGGGAGTAATGCACCGTATAAAGAACCAACTAGTCTTCGTGAAATATGAGGTGCCATTAAACCGACAAATCCAATTCCTCCGGCAAAGGCAACTGCTCCACCAATTAAAGCTGTACTAAGTAATAACATGAATACGCGTGATTTCGTTAAAGGAACACCAAGTCCTACCGCAATATCATCCCCTAGCTCTTGCGCATTTAAATGTCTAGCAGCTATAAATGATATTACCGTTAAAATGAGAACCCACGGCGCAAGTACCATAACGTTTTGCCATGAAGAACCGTAAACAGTACCTGTAATCCATACATTCGCTTGGCTCGCTTGATAAATTGGCGCAAGCAACATAAACAAAGTCGTTGCTGCTTTCGTTAATGCCCAAAAACCAACACCAATTAAAACAAGACTAATCGGTGATAACCCATCATTTCTCCATGCAAATAAATATACAAAAAGCGCTACAATCGTTGCCCCAGCAAAGGCTGCTAACGGCATATAATGAATGCTTACAGTTAGCGCGTTATTTTTATCGCTAAATAGAGCTAAAAATAATACAACTGCAACACTTGCACCACCTGTAATCCCGATGATATCAGGTGAAGCCAGTGGATTTCGAACGAGGCCTTGTAAAATACATCCTGCTACAGCAAGTGCGATTCCTACAAGGATAGCAATTAAAATACGAGGCATACGAAACTTATTTACAACCATATTGGACATCGCATCGCCATTTCCAGTAATCGCTTGCCATACATCATAAGGAGCAATTTTCATGTCTCCCATACCTGCACTCGCAAAAAACAATCCTATTAAAACAACTAGTAAACTGAATAAGACGAGACAAGCTCGTTTGTACATTAAAAACGAGAGCCCGCCTTTTCCTATACGAAACGGAATATACTTCTTCATTTGCTAAGCCCTCTCTTACGTGCAATATAAATAAAGAATGGGGCCCCAATAAATGCTGTCATAACCCCTACTGGTACTTCTTGTGGCATAATGACATATCTTGCTGCTATATCAGCTAAAATCAATAGTATTGCACCTAACAAACCACTATACGGTACTCTCCATCTGTGATCGACCCCAACAAGAAATCTGGCAAAATGCGGAGTAACAATACCAATAAACCCAATCGGACCAGCGACCGCAACTGAACCACCGGATAACAGGACAATAATAAGTAGTACGAATGATTTCATTAAAATCGTTCTTTGACCAAGTCCTTTTGCAACGTCTTCCCCCATCATCAATGTATTTACTTTCCCTGCCATCATAATAGATGCAATCCAGCCTATTAATAAATACGGGAATACTGATTGTAAAATTTCTAACTTTCTTCCTTGCACAGATCCGGCAAGCCAAAATAATACTTCTTCAAGCGCCTTTTCATTTAAAACAAGTAATCCTTGTGTTAATGATGAAAATAACGCACTAATTGCCACTCCTGCTAACGTTAATTTAAGAGGCGTTGTCCCCTCTTTTCCTAAAGAGCTAGAAGCAAATACAAGTACAGCTGCAATTGCTGCACCTAAGAAGGCAATCCACGTGAAAACTGATAATGATGTCACGGAAAAAATAACAATTGCTACAACTATGAAGAAAGCAGCACCTGAATTTAATCCAATAAAATCTGGAGAAGCAAGTGGATTTTTCGTTAAAGTTTGCATAAGACAACCTGCAATGGCTAAACTAGCACCAACACTCGCTGCAATTAATGCCCTTGGTAGACGCACATTTTGAATAATAATATGTTCATTGGACCCATTAAAATGGAAAAAAGCATCTAACGCTAATTTCCAACTCGTATTTGTATATCCGAAAATAATACTTCCCCAAATACAAGTAATGACTGCAATGATCCCAACAAATAATCCAATCCATTTTGCTCGATTTGTTTTTAATAACATGCAGCGTTTCCCCTTCAATGTATAATGATACGTTGTAAGTGTATTTCAACTTAATTCGCATTGTCAACGGAAATGAGAATTATTTTCAACCATATGTATTGACAATCAGAAGATAAAGGCTTAATATCATGCTTGCTATTGAAAAAACTTCTCAATATGTAGGGGGTACATAATGAAATTCATGCGAAAGAAATCGTTTACAGTATTTGTATTTTTATTAGCATTTTCACTACTTTTAAGTGCTTGTGGAAAATCAAATACGAAAGAAGAAACAAAAGAAGATACGAAAAAAGAAATGATTCCTGTGGAACATGCAATGGGTAAAACAGAAGTTCCTGCTAATCCAAAACGTGTAGTCATTTTAACAAATGAAGGTACTGAAGCTTTACTTGAATTAGGTATTAAACCAGTTGGGGCTGTAAAATCTTGGACTGGTGATCCGTGGTATCCACATATTAAAGATAAAATGAAAGATGTAAAAGTTGTTGGTGATGAAGGACAAGTGAACGTAGAAACTATCGCTTCTTTAAAACCAGACTTAATTATCGGTAACAAAATGCGTCACGAAAAAGTGTACGAGCAACTAAAAGCAATTGCACCTACTGTGTTTTCTGAAACATTACGCGGTGAATGGAAAGATAACTTCAAGTTTTATGCGAAAGCATTAAATAAAGAAAAAGAAGGTCAAAAGGTTTTAGCTGATTACGATAAACGTATGAAAGATTTAAAAGCCAAACTAGGTGATAAAGTAAATCAAGAAATTTCTATGGTTCGCTTCATGCCTGGTGATGTTCGTATTTATCATGGTGATACATTCTCTGGTGTTATTTTAAAAGAACTTGGATTTAAACGTCCTGGCGATCAAAATAAAGATGACTTCGCAGAGCGTAACGTATCTAAAGAACGTATTTCTGCAATGGATGGCGATGTATTGTTCTACTTCACATTCGATAAAGGAAATGAGAAAAAAGGCTCTGAATTAGAAAAAGAATATATCAATGATCCACTATTTAAAAATTTAAATGCAGTGAAAAATAATAAAGCATACAAAGTTGACGATGTGATTTGGAATACTGCTGGCGGTGTAATGGCTGCTAACCTACTATTAGATGATATCGAAAAACGCTTTGTTAAATAGTATTTCCCTAACCAGCTCCCCTTCTATGGAGCTGGTTATTTTTCAATTCACTTAAATGTCACATTATTTCATTTTGTATTTTTATTCCCAATATGTTATATTATAAAAGTAAATAGAATATATTTTCTCTATATCAGAATAAATGTTTTAATCTAAATTTTCTGATTAATCACTATTTTATTTTCTTTTAGAATTCAATTATTACATTTGAAAACGCTTATCATCTTGTTTTCAGGGCAAAATACAGTAACGGTCGAAGTAAAATAGAACTTTTTTAGAAATTTTCTTTCTATTTCCATATAATTCTATTGACTTCTAAATATTTTGTAAATTAAAATGATTACATAAATATCCGTTATACAGGATTAGGGGGAAACAAAAATGGATGCAGCTTTAAAATTAGACAAAGCTGGAGAGCAACAATCACCAAAAAAACATCCACCAGGGTTATACTTGTTGTTCTTTACAGAAGCATGGGAAAGATTTAGTTATTACGGAATGCGTGGCTTATTAGTTCTTTATTTAACAACGAGCTTAGTAAGCGGCGGTTTAGGATTTGATAAAGCAGTTGCAGTTCAAATTTACGGTATTTTCACAATGTTAGTATACTTCACACCGATTATCGGTGGTTGGTTAACTGACCATTTCATTACGAAGCGCCATGCCATTACTATTGGTGGTATTATCATGGCAATTGGTAACTTTGTACTATTCTCAATGAACACAAAAACTGGACTATTTTTAGGATTAGGATTATTAGTTATTGGTAACGGATTCTTCAAACCAAATATTTCGACTTTATTAGGTCAATTATATAGCGAAAACGATTCTCGTCGTGATAGTGCCTTTACTATCTTCTACATGGGAATTAACTTAGGTGCTCTTATCGCTCCTTTCATTTGCGGTTACTTCGCAGATTATAGATACGGTTTCTTAACAGCTTGTATCGGTATGATTATTGGACAACTTGCCTTTAATTTCTTAGCACCTCGTTACTTAGGGTCTATCGGAACAACTGTTGTAGGGAAAAAATCTAAAGAAAAAAACGCAAAAGCAATCGAGAAAAAACCTTTAACAACACAAGAGAAAAAACGTACTGCTGCAATTTTAATTTTAACTTGTTTCGTAGTATTCTTCTGGGCAGGATTTGAGCAAGCTGGTAGTTCTTTAACACTTTACACAGATAAATTTGTGGATCGTACAATTGGTGGATTTACAATTCCAACACCTTGGTTCCAATCTGTAAACCCACTATTCATTATCTTACTAGCATTACCTGTTTCTGCATTATGGATTAAACTTTCGAAAACAAAAAATGGTGATTTAAAAATCCCAACAAAAATGGCATTTGGTATGATTTTACTAGGGATTGGATATTTAGTTCTAACTTTAGCTGTATTAAAAACTGGTAGCGACGAAGGTAACATTACAATGAAAGCAAACTTACTATTCATTGTATTCACTTACATGTTCCATACAATTGGTGAATTATTCTTATCACCAATCGGATTATCTATGGTAAGTGCAATCGCTCCTGTTAAATTAGCATCATTATTAATGGGTGTATGGTTAGCTGGTACTGGCTTTGCAAACTTACTAGCAGGACAATTAGCTGCTTTCACTCAATCTTTAGGATATTTAGAAGTATTCGCAAGTATCGGTATTATCGTAATCGTACTCGGATTAGTACTTCTTATGTTCTCTAAGAAAATTGCACATATGATGGAATAAGAAATAAAAAGACGCTTCTAAACATGAACTGTACCCCGAATCATGGACACTAAAAAAAAGCCCCATGATTCGGGGTTTTTGTGTATTTTTATCAAAAAACCTCGTTATAATGGAATCAACGATAGAAATGAGGTA
>NZ_JBQAIE010000015.1:0-112990 GCF_051918845.1 Bacillus cereus group sp. MYBK101-2
GTTCATCCTGAGCCAGGATCAAACTCTCCAATAAAGTTAGTTTGTCTAGCATCTAAAATAAAAATTGACGTTTCACGTTGTTTGTTTCGTTCAGTTTTCAAAGAACTACTTGGTCGCTCATTTGCGACTCCCTTATGTTAACATCTTCGTTTTTCGATGTCAACTAAGTTTTTCAATTTCTTTTTTGTCGTTTTCTGCGTTTCCGCATCAGCGACGGTTATTAATATATCATGCAGAAAAATGAAATGCAACACCTTTTATAAACTTTTTTTAAATTAACTACATTTCTTTTTTAATATCATATACTTAAACGAAATATCTCTTTCATTTCTAAGAGATTCCTACATATATTCTATATAAAGTCACTCTATCCAAAAACGTTTCTTTCTATAATAAACGTTTTATTTATATACGATACCATACAAGGAGGAATATATATGGACTATACCGATTTATTAATCAAACTAGGTCTCTCGGCTATTTTAGGGTTCGCCATTGGTTTAGAGCGCGAATTAAAACGTAAACCACTTGGTTTAAAAACGTGTTTAGTTATTTCTATCATTAGTTGCCTCCTGACCATTGTTTCTATTAAAGCAGCTTACAATTTACCACATACTGATCATATGAATATGGACCCACTTCGACTTGCCGCTCAAATTGTATCAGGGATTGGTTTTTTAGGTGCCGGTGTTATTTTACGTAGAGGAAACGATAGTATTGCCGGATTAACAACTGCTGCTATGATTTGGGGCGCATCTGGTATTGGTATTGCTGTTGGAGCTGGGTTCTATATCGAAGCAATTTTCGGAATGTGTTTCCTTATGATTAGCGTTGAACTTATACCATTAACAATGAAATTTGTAGGGCCTAGATCATTTCGTCAACGTGATATCGCAGTAAAACTTGTTGTGCGAAATATGGACAATATCCCGGTTGTAATTGAAGAAATAAAAGAAATGGATATAAAAGTGAAGAATATGAAGCTTAAAACGTTAGAAAATGGTTCTCACTATTTACATCTTAAATTATGTATCGATCAAAAAAGACATACTGCTGATGTTTACTATGCTCTCCAGCATCTCGAAAGTGTTCAACAAACTGAAGTGGAAAGTATGTAACGTAAAACAAACTCTCTTTTCAATTAGAGAGTTTTTCTTTTTTCTATAATGGCAACAATGAATGTAGTCCTGCAAAGTAAGGAGGAATAGGCAATTGAAATCCCGTCCGAATTTAGTAGATACATTTCGTGATTCCATTATTTTTCGTTTAATTTGCTTTATTGTTATACTTACTGCTTTTTCCGGCTTTCTTATACATAGATTAGAACCATCACACTTTACCACATGGTTTGATGGAATTTGGTGGTCAATCGTTACAATTTTCACTGTTGGCTATGGTGACTTTGCCCCTCATACACTAATCGGGAAACTTATCGGTATGAGTATTATTTTATTAGGAACTGGATTTTGTTCTTATTATATGGTGCTGTTTGCTACTGAAATGATTAATAAACAATATATGAAAATTAAAGGAGAAGAAGCTGCGACTTCTAACGGTCATATGATTATTGTCGGCTGGAATGAACGAGCAAAACATGTTGTAAAACAAATGCACGTACTACAACCAAACCTTGATATCGTTTTAATTGATGAAACACTTTCTTTACTGCCAAAACCATTTCATCATTTAGAATTTATAAAGGGGTGCCCCCATCACGATCAAACGTTATTAAAAGCTAATATTACAACGGCACACACCATATTAATAACAGCCGATAAAGAAAAAAACGAAAGCTTAGCGGATACACAGTCCATTTTAAATATTTTAACTGCAAAAGGGCTCAACCCAAACATTCACTGCATCGCTGAACTTCTTACTTCTGAACAAATACAAAATGCAACGAGAGCTGGCGTGTCAGAAATTATAGAAGGAAATAAATTAACGAGCTATGTATTTACCGCTTCTCTTTTATTCCCTTCCATTTCAGGTGTACTATTTTCACTTTACGACGAAATCTCTGATAATAAATTACAACTGATGGAGCTTCCCATGTCCTGCACCGGACAAACTTTTGCCAATTGTAGCTATACTCTTTTAAAACAAAACATTCTCTTACTAGGTATAAAGCGCGACGAACAATATATGATTAATCCAGTTCATTCCTTTGTTCTCATTGAAAGCGACATACTCATTGTTATTCACCATTAGTAAAATGACGCTCTAATTCTTGCATGAGCACTTTCCCAATATTGATATATTTTCTTTTCACATCTCCATCTGGATCTTTCGGCTCAGCAAATTGATCCATTCCACTCGTTCCAGCTGCTAAAGTATTTACATGATCATCTAGTTCGTCTTGATATACGTGCGAAAGAATATACGGCGTTCCAAGACGAACTATTACGCCTGGTACATCTAGTTCTCCATCAATGGCTGTAAATGGCACTCGTAAAAATTGATAGCCGTCTTCTTCATCGATTTTATAATCAAAGCATCCTTTATCATAATCCCAATTGCCACCAATGCTATATCCAAGTGGCTTCATTATTTCTTCTAACTTATATAACGCATATGTACGTCCTTCTAAATTTGATTGAATCGGAATCAAGCCCATCCCTCCTAGACTTTTTCTTTAGCATACCCACTCTAGTTTGAATATACTGATGGACTTTTCGATGAAATAATAAAAAGCGGCCGGAATCCGGCCGCTTTTTATTATTTTAAACGCTCTTCTAATTCTGCTTTTAATTCTTCAAATCCTGGTTTACCAAGTAAAGCAAACATGTTTTTCTTGTATGCTTCTACTCCTGGTTGGTCAAATGGATTTACGCCTAATAAGTAGCCGCTCATCGCACATGCTTTTTCGAAGAAGTATACAAGGTAACCGAATGTGTACTCATTTAATTCAGGAATATTTACGATTAAGTTTGGTACTCCGCCATCGCTATGTGCAAGTAATGTACCTTCGTATGCTTTCGTGTTTACGAAGTCTACAGTTTCACCAGCAAGGTAGTTTAATCCATCTAAATCGTTTTCTTCTGATTCGATTGTTAGTTCATGTGTAGGTTTACCTACTTTTAGAACTGTTTCAAATAAGTCACGACGACCTTCTTGAACGTATTGACCTAATGAATGTAAGTCAGTTGAGAAGTTTGCTGAAGATGGGAAAATACCTTTTTGATCTTTTCCTTCACTTTCACCAAATAACTGTTTCCACCACTCAGCGAAGTATTGAAGTGCTGGCTCATAGTTAACAAGCATTTCAATTGTTTTTCCTTTATTGTATAGAGCGTTACGAACTACTGCGTATTGGTAAGCTGGGTTTTCTTCTAGTTCTGATGTACCGAAGTCCTCACGACCAGCAGCTGCACCTTTCATCATCTCTTCAATATTTAAGCCACTTACTGCGATTGGCAATAAACCAACTGGCGTTAATACAGAGAAACGTCCTCCAACATCATCTGGAATAACGAATGTTTCGTAACCTTCATTATCAGCTAATGTTTTTAATGCACCACGCGCTTTATCTGTAGTTGCATAAATACGTTTGCGAGCTTCTTCTTTTCCATACTTTTCTTCTAATAACTTACGGAAAATACGGAATGCTAGTGCTGGCTCTGTCGTTGTACCTGATTTGGAAATAACGTTAATAGAGAAGTCTTTACCTTCTAATACATCCATTAAATCTTTCATGTAAGTGGAGCTAATGTTTTGTCCAACAAATAGCACTTGTGGAGTTTTACGTTGTTCTTTAGAAAGTGTGTTGTAGAAAGAATGGTTTAACATTTCAATTGCTGCACGTGCTCCTAGGTAAGAACCACCGATACCTACAACAAGTAAAATGTCAGAGTCATTTTTAATTTTTTCTGCGCATTTTTGAATGCGAGCAAATTCTTCTTTGTCATATTGAAGCGGAAGGTCTACCCACCCAAGGAAATCGTTCCCAGCTCCAGTTTTTTCGTGGATTGCGTGATGTGTTACTTTCACTGCATCACGTAAATAAGTGATTTCATGTTCACCGATGAAGGATAACGCTTTAGAATAGTCGAACGTTACATGTGTACTCATCTTTTTCCCTCCAATTATGGATATGTATTTCTGTATTCACTTTAGCGAAACTGAAGTTGTAAATCAAGCGATTCACCCCTTGTAAACGTAACCAATATATATTTTTTAAAAAAAGTTCATTTTTTGCATAAAAATTCGCATTTTTCGGTATAGATGTATATACATCCTATTTCGAACATTTTTTATGTATAAAAACAACATAACTACCCTATTCTATAAAAGAGTTAATTAACTCATCGCTTGCTCATGCTTCACAATTAAGGGGGGCTTTTTCATGAGTACTTTACAACGTATCGCATTAGTCTTTACTGTAATTGGCGCTGTAAACTGGGGACTAATCGGGTTCTTCCAGTTTGACTTAGTGGCAGCCATTTTCGGTGGACAAAACTCAGCTCTTGCACGTATTATTTACGGCATCGTTGGTATTTCTGGGCTTATCAATCTTGGTTTACTCTTTAAACCATCAGAAAATCTTGGTACTCACCCAGAAACGAACGAAATTCGCTAATCAGTATGTCTCTACTTCACCTCCGACATACGAATATGATTGCATGCAATCATATTTGCAAATATATATCATAAGAAAAAGTAAAAGAGGAACGCTCATATGCGCTCCTCTTTTACTTTGTTAACTCGGACTCTTCAATCCATTCTGTTAGCTTTTCTCGCAGCGTATTAAATCCGTCCTTAGATGGATTCGGTATAAGAATCCGTCCTTGTTTTCTTTTCGCCGCTTTTAACGATAAACTCATTTTTCTGTGTTCTTCATCAATTGAAAGTACTTTTACTTCTACTGTATCGCCGACTTTTAAAAAGTCATGAATATCCTTTACATATCCATTTGTAATTTCAGATATATGCACAAGTCCTTGTGTTTCTGCATCTAACGCTACAAATGCACCGTAATCTTGAATCCCAGTCACTTTCCCTGTTACAACCACTCCTGTTGTATATTGTTCTGACATATGAAACACTCCCATACGTTTACCATTTTCTCTACAATTGTAGATAGCAAAGCAGATGATTTATTGTTAAATATCCGATTAGTTAATACGTACCCTAAGTAAAGCAACTCAGGATACGCATACCTTATATTAGTAAATTATACCACTATGACAGAGCTCATTCAAAATTCATGAAAAAATTTCCTTAAGTAAGTATAATTCTCCAATATTAGGATAGAATACTAACACATGGCTTTCTAGTATTCCCCCCCTTTTATGGACAAAACGTATTGTGTTTTGTCCTTTTTTTATTCTCTACGAACCGTTCCATTCTCTTCATTGCTTCCATAAGCTGTTCAAGCGATGTTGCATATGAACAACGAATAAATCCTTCACCACTTTCGCCAAATACACTTCCAGGTACAACAGCCACTTTTTCTTCTAGTAATAACTGTTCTGCAAATTCCGCCGAAGATAGTCCAGTTGAAGATATGGAAGGAAAGACATAAAACGCTCCGCCCGGCACATGACATGTTAATCCCATTTCATTGAAAGATGTCGTCATAAAATTACGGCGTTTCTTATAACTATCTCTCATTCGAATTACTTCCTCATTTCCCGCACGTAACGCTTCAAGTGCTGCAAACTGAGACATCGTCGGGGCACACATCATGGAATATTGGTGAATTTTGAGCATTAATTCTGAAAAGTGAACAGGAGCTGCAATCATACCAAGGCGCCACCCTGTCATCGCAAATCCTTTTGAAAATCCTGAAATTAAAATCGTATGCTCGCGCATATTTTTAATACTCGCGAAACTTGTATATGCTTCGTCGTATACAAGTTCTGCATAAATTTCATCAGATAATACGATTAAATTGTACTTCTCAACAATCACTGCTATTTCTTCAAGATCGGACTTATTTAACATTGCACCTGTTGGGTTATTTGGTGAACAAAGTAAAATTGCCTTTGTCTTCGCTGTAATAGCTGCCTCAATTTGTTCTGGTTGTACTTTAAATTCATTTTCTAAAGTAGTAGCCACAGGAACTGGAACCCCTCCAGCTAATGTCACAAGCGGGGCATAAGAAACGAAACTTGGCTCAATAATGAGTACCTCATCATCAGGATTTATAATGGCGCGCATCGCTACATCTAACGCCTGACTCGCTCCAACTGTAACAATGATTTCATCGTTTGGATCATATGATACTGCAAATTGTTTTTTTAGATACTTTGCTATTTCTTGACGGAGCTCCAATAATCCTGCATTTGCTGTATATGACGTATATCCTTGTTCTAAAGAACGGATACATGCTTGCCTTACATTCCATGGCGTAATGAAGTCTGGTTCTCCTACTCCAAGAGAAATAACACCTTTCATATTAGCTGCTAAATCGAAAAACTTTCGAATACCAGATGGTTGTAATGATTCTGCCGCTCTAGATAGTTCAAATTGCTTCATGGTGTCACCACAATTCGCTTATCATCATCATTTTTTTCATAGATAATTCCCTCATGTTTATATTTCTTCAAAATGAAATGCGTTGTCGTAGAAACGACAGATTCAATTGTTGCTAATTTCTCAGAAACAAACATCGCTACTTCTCCCATTGTCTTTCCTTCTAACGTAATAGAAAGATCATATGTCCCTGACATTAAATACACAGATTTCACTTCTGAATAACGATAAATTTGCTCAGCAACCGCATCGAACCCAACGCCGTGCTTTGGCGTAACTTTCACATCAATCATCGCCGTTAAACCTGTATGTTCTTTCACCTTCGTCCAATCGATATGTGTGACATAATCCACAATAATCTTTTCCGCTTCTAATTTTTCAACCATTTTCTTTACTTCTTCTACTTCTATATTTAACAGCTTCGCTAATGTATCTACAGATAATCGACTACTTTTTTCAAGACAAGCTAATAATTCTAATTCTTTTTCTGTCACCATATAAATCATCCTTCCTTTTCGTTTGTGTCTAAATTATACAAATAGCCTTTCCAGTTTGAAAAGAAGATTTTTTTAGTGAATTATGTCAAAATAAAGTGAAACTTTAATCCATGGAAAGGTTCATCCCATGGATTATTAGCCCGCACCAATCGGGCTTTTGCGGACAGTTGCTCTCCCGCCTAACCTCTTCGCTTGAGCTTCTTTTTGAGGCGAGAGGCTTACTGTCCGTTAAAGCGGGGTAAAGTGAAACTTTAATCAGCAGAAAAATGCGTAATAAAGCGAAAGGGGATGGAATCGTGAAACCAAAAGTTTATATTGCTGAACCAGTTCCAACATTTGTAGAAAACTATTTATCAGAACACTGTGATTATGAAAAATGGGAGCAAAATGAGAAGGTACCTCGTGATGTTCTACTAGAGAAAATACAAGATAAAGATGGTTTATTAAATTTCGGATCTGCTATTAATGAAGAATTATTGGAGGCGGCTCCTAACTTAAAAGTAGTAAGCAACATTTCTGTCGGTTACGATAATTTTGATTTACAAGCGATGGAAAAGCGCAATGTCATCGGAACAAATACACCTTACGTACTAGATGATACAGTAGCTGACCTCGTTTTTGCTCTTATGTTATCTGCTGGTCGTCGTGTTTGTGAACTCGACTCCTACGTAAAAAATGGTAAATGGAATGCGGAAATTGGAAAAGAGCACTTTGGGCTAGATGTACACCATAGTACAATCGGCATTATCGGTATGGGCCGAATTGGTGAAGCTGTTGCAAAACGAGCGAAATTCGGATTTGATATGGATGTTCTTTATTATAACCGTCGCCGAAAAGAAGAAGCTGAACAAAAATTCGCTGCTACATATTGTGATTTACAGACGCTACTCAAGCAGTCTGACTTTATCGTTCTTCTTACTCCATTAACAGATGAAACGTACCATCTTATCGGAGAAAAGGAATTTTCATTCATGAAAGAAACAGCTATCTTCATTAATGCTTCTCGCGGGAAAACAGTAGATGAAGAAGCGTTAATCGATGCGTTAACAGAAAAGAAAATCTTTGCAGCGGGCATCGATACTTTTACACAAGAGCCGATTCAAAAAGACAATCCGCTCTTATCCTTACAAAATGTTGTGACCTTACCACATATCGGATCTGCAACATTAAAAACTAGGCAACAAATGGCTATGACCGCCGCTGAAAATTTAGTTGCAGCGTTACAAGGAAAAACACCGCCTAATATTGTTCGCGGGTAATACTGAATGTACGAAAGGCAAGATGACATCGTCATCTTGCCTTTTTTTGTTAACATATTTTTTTCTGCCTTGGAAATGATATGAACAAAAATCAATGGAGTGACAAAAAATGAATCACGAATCTACTTGTCCTTATTTCACTTTTTCCACTCGCGGCACTACTGTTCATTACGAATTGTATGAACATGAAAATAAAACAGAACGTCCTACTTTCGTACTCGTTCACGGCTTTTTATCTTCCTCATTCAGCTACCGCCGTCTAATTCCTTTATTATCGAAAGAAGGAACAGTCATTGCTCTTGATTTACCACCGTTCGGGAAGAGTGATAAGTCTCATCTATTTAAGTATTCTTATCATAATTTAGCAACGATTATAATCGATTTAATTGAACACTTATCTCTCTCAAACATTGTGTTAGTTGGACATTCTATGGGCGGCCAAATTTCACTTTACGTAAACCGTATACGTCCTGAATTAATTTCAAAGACAATTTTACTATGTAGCTCTAGCTATTTAGCACGCGCAACTTTACCTTTACTGTACTCTTCTTATTTACCGTTCTTTCATTTATACGTAAAGAATTGGATTATACGGCGCGGCATTGTTCATAACTTAATGAATGTCGTTCATGATCATTCATTAATTGACGATGAAATGAAGGCAGGTTACTCTGCTCCTTTTTATGACAACCGTATATTCCCCGCTTTAACTCGTATGATACGAGATCGTGAAGGTGACTTATCTTCAACTGAATTACAAAAAATCGAAACACCTACTCTACTCATTTGGGGTGAAAAAGATCGGGTCGTCCCTGTACATGTAGGTCATCGTCTGCACAAAGATTTACCGAATTCGAAATTTATTTCTTACGAAAATACAGGGCATTTACTACCTGAAGAAAAACCGGAACATGTTTATGAAGAAATTATCGCTTTTTCTGCGCAATAATATCAAAGAGGCTGTCGGAAATTCCGACAGCCTACAATGAACAACTTCCGCCTTCTTTTATTACAAGTAATTCCACAGCTAACTTCTCACATTTTTCAAGCGCAGGTACTTCCTCAAAAGACATAAAGTATATATGTTGAATCTTCTTTGCGATGTATTTTGAATCATCAAACACACTTGCGACATTCACAACATCGCTCGCTTCTGTTTCATAAAACTCCGGTCCCATTTGAAACGGATCCCAATTCTTCACAACCTCTATCATCTTTTCATATGTACCCATTCGCTTCCCGCCTTTTCACTTTTTAATACTTTTCTTTATCCTATCACATCAGCTATTCTATAAGAAGAGAGAGAACTTTCATAACTTAACGGTTTTACAGAAGAAGGGAGCAAACTTATGCAACTATTTCATAAAGCAGTCAATCGCCGTGGAACTCATAGTACAAAATGGGATACATATAAAAACGAAGAACTTATCCACGCGTGGATTGCTGATATGGATTTTGAAGTACCACAACCAATTCAAACTGCTTTAAAGCAACGTATCGAGCATCCTATTTTCGGCTATACACTTCCTCCCGAAAATATTGGCGATATTATTTGTAACTGGACAAAAAAACAGTACAACTGGGATATTCAAAAAGAATGGATTGTCTTTAGCGCCGGAATCGTTCCAGCTCTTAGTACGAGCATACAGGCCTTCACAAAGGAAAACGAATCCGTTCTCGTACAACCACCTATTTATCCCCCATTTTTCGAAATGGTCACAACAAACAATAGACAATTATGCGTAAGTCCATTACAGAAACAAAATGATACATATGCGATAGACTTCGAGCATTTAGAAAAGCAATTTCAACAAGGCGTCAAACTTATGCTTCTTTGCAGTCCTCACAACCCGATAGGTCGTGTTTGGACGAAAGAAGAATTAACAAAGCTTGGATCTTTATGTACCAAATATAATGTAATCGTTGTCGCAGATGAAATTCATTCCGATATTATTTATGCAAATCATACACATACACCGTTCGCTTCTTTATCTGAAGAACTAGCAGCGCGCACGATAACTTGTATGGCTCCAAGTAAAACATTTAATATCGCTGGATTACAAGCATCGATTATTATCATTCCAAATGAAAAACTCCGTCAAGCCTTTACATCTATCCAATATAGACAAGGCTTCCACGGATTAAATACATTTGCCTATACAGCGATGGTAAGTGCCTATACAGAATGTAATGATTGGCTAAATGAAATTCGATTATATATAGAAGATAATGCTCAATTTGCTTGTAAATATATTAAAGATCACATACCTACTCTTTCCGTAACGAAGCCAGAAGGTAGCTTTTTATTATGGATTGATTGCTCTCGCCTACAGCTTTCTCAAGATGAGCGCACTAAATTGCTCGAAGAAAAAGGAAAAATTATTGTTGAGCCTGGTGAGAAATACGGATTAGGCGGCGAAGAACATATTCGAATTAACATCGGCTGTCCAAGGTCTGTTTTAGAAGAAATTTTAAATAAGCTGCGCCATACGTTTTCATAATAAGAAAGGAGACTGTTTGGGACAGCCTCCTTTGTGAACTTTTGTCGGTAAGTCGATATATTTTGAGTTACGGTCGATATATTCCAATAATCGCTGATATATTTTCACTTACACTACACAAAAAAGCTACCGCGCACGGTAGCTTTTACTTTTTCTTCATATCCGACGCTTTTTTTACAATAACACCACAAGCAATTCGATCACCTGATTTACCTGTCGGTTGAGTCATACCATCATCAGGGTTTTCTGTAATAATAATAGACGCTCCATCTTTTCTATGAATCGTCGTTTTCCCTTCTTCAAGCGTTATATGTGGCGCATCAATTTCTGCTTTAATTTTCCCAGAACCGTCTGCAATTACGTTCGGTAAATCACCGTTTTCTGCCCCCTTCGGATTGAGTAGTCCATGCTTTTTATCATCTGGATTAAAATGATTTCCAGCTGATTCAAAACGAGGTGCTTTACACTCACCAATTTCATGTACATGTATGCCGTGCGGGCCAGGTGTGAACCCTTCCCCTTTAATCTTAATTTTTACTCCGCTTGTTTGCTGCACTACTTTCGCAGTCCCCACTTCATCACCTGAAGCATTATGTAATTTCACGTCAATTTCTTTCGGCTTTCCTTGGTCACAACCTGCCATCAGAAATAGTAAACAACAACTGAAAAAAAGCCGTTTTTTCATTTTATTCCCTCCAAAATACATTCTGCCCTTAGATTGTCCGAGCATAGAGGGAAACATACAAAAATGAGTTACTGTTTCTTTTCAGCTAACAGCTTTTCTTCAACTTTCTGTAATCGATCTGCTTCTCGTTTTGACACACGAATGAACATACGCCATGTGGCAACCGCACCGATAATAAATAGAACACAAACAATCCCTGGAATAATATATTCTGTTTTATCTTCTGGAAAATATAATGGCATCATATAGATCACTCCTTATTATAGGATTCACAAAACATCAAAATTTTCTGTTATATTGTCTTAAATTATAGTGGAACCTATCCACATTCTCAAGGGGGCATTCCGAAAGCGAATGATTTCTTTGACTCCTTATCCTACTTTCCTTACTATAAACTTGAGGTGAAAAATATGAGAGAAACATTTGAAATTGGCGAAATCGTTACTGGTATTTATAAAACGGGAAAATACATTGGCGAAGTTACAAATAGCCGCCCTGGCAGTTACGTCGTAAAAGTATTAGCTGTTTTAAAACATCCGGTGCAAGGTGACTTACATAACGTAAAACAAGCTGACGTACCATTTTTCCACGAAAGACGTGCTTTAGCTTTTCGTGAACAGACGAACATTCCAGAGCAAATGGTGAAGAAATATGAAGGAGAAATTCCAGATTATACAGATTCACTCAAATTAGCATTAGAAACTCAAATGAATTCATTTTCTGAAGATGATTCACCTTTTGCAGTTCGTAGTCTAGAAACATTAGAACAATTAAAAAAAGACTATAAACTTTAAAAAAACAAAACGACCAAATTACATACTGTGCAATTTGGTCGTTACTGTGTACTCACTTTCTTTAACACTTTTGAAAAATCAACGAGTTCCCCTAATGTTGGAGGTGCTGGTTTCACTAAATACTCTTTATCTTTTTCTACTAACTTAAAAATATTATACGTCGTCATCGCATCATCTAGCGCACAATGATGCTTACCCGTCCCTACTTTTCCATACGCCTCAATTGCTTTCCACAATCCTGTTTGATTTCTCTCACCAAAAAACTTCTTATACTCAAGTGATAAATCACGACACTGTCCTTGGAAAGGAAAATCTACTCCCGCTTTTTCACAATTATGCTTCAACACTTTCATATCCATATTTCCCCACGTAACAATGGTCGGTTTACATCTCTTTTCATATTCTGCAAGTTTTTCAACGAGTTCTGGAAACGAAATTCCTTTATCTACGACTTCTTGTTTAATCCCTAAAAACTTCTTACATCGATCCGTTAAAGATGGAAAAGTTTTCGGCCTAACATGAGCTGAATACGTATCTTCTACCTTACAGCCAACAACCGAAACGAGTCCTACCTCAATAATCTCCGGGAAAAATCCTTTTGGTTTTTTTCTGTGCTGGGGCATCGTAAACTCAAAATCCAAAAATAAAAATTGTTGTTCATTCATACGATCCCTTCCTTATCATCTTTGTCATTCCTTTCTATTTGACACTCCTACACGAACAAGCTCGAATGCTAATTCCATTTTAAATATTCAGATTGGATGTATCTTATATATATGTCAAATGCCCGCAAATATTTTTAAAAATAAGAAAAAGTAACCTTTGCAGAAAATATAACAAAATAAGCCCTTTCATTTACATCCGACATTTTTCTACTTTATAATGACGTTATGTGTGTTTCATCTAGTTAATTTTTGACACACTAAGAAAAGTGAATGAAAGGAGATGAGAGTTTTGCACGAAACAACGCAAGAGCTCGCAAACTGGCAGTATTATTTTGCTATCGCAGTCTTTTTAATTACATATGCCATTATTATTTCTGAAAAAATTAATCGCGCTGTCATCGCACTTCTTGGTGCAGCACTCATGGTAATTATGGGGGTTGTTGATTTACACAATGCCTTTACGAAACATATTGAATGGGGGACGATTACACTACTCATCGGTATGATGATTTTGGTGAACATTACGAGTAAATCGGGCGTCTTCCAATACGTTGCCATTAAAGCAGCAAAAGGAGCGCAAGGAAATCCAATTAAAATTTTAATTTCACTTTCCTTACTTACTGCACTTGGTTCCGCGTTTTTAGATAACGTTACAACTGTACTTCTTGTTGTTCCAGTTACTTTATCTATTACGCGCATACTGCAAGTAAATCCTGTCCCTTATTTACTTTCTGAAATTATTTTTTCAAACATTGGGGGAACAGCAACATTAATTGGTGATCCACCTAACATTATGATTGGTTCTGCCAATAAGCATTTAGATTTCAATGCTTTCTTACTAAACTTAGCGCCAATCGTAATTATTATCATTGGTGTGACAGCGACAATACTTTACTTCATGTACCGCAAACAATTAATCGCTGATCCTGTACAAGTTAAAAAATTAATGAGTTTAGATGAAAAGCAATATATTAAAGATCCAATATTAATGAAAAAATCTTTAACAGTGCTTGGACTTACAATTGTAGGTTTCATGACTCATTCCATTTTCCACGTTGATGCAGCTATCATCGCTTTAACTGGTGCTACTGTACTTATGTTAATCGGTGTGAAAGAACATGAAATTGAAGAAGTGTTCGCAAGTGTAGAATGGGTAACAATCTTCTTCTTCGCAGGACTATTCGTACTCGTTGGAGGACTTATCGATATCGGTCTTATTAAAATGTTAGCTCAAAAAGTAATTGGCATAACAGGCGGAGATATTTCTTACGCATCTATCCTTATTTTATGGGTATCTGGTATCGCCTCTGCAACAATTGATAACATTCCATTCGTTGCAACAATGATTCCTCTTATTAACGATATGGCTGTCGGATTAGGTTTATCACCTGCTGACGCACAAATCGACGTATTATGGTGGGCATTAGCATTAGGTGCTTGTCTAGGCGGAAACGGAACATTAATCGGCGCTTCTGCTAACGTAATTGTCGCAGGTATCGCAAGCCGCGAAGGACATAAATTTAGCTACATGGACTTCCTTAAAGTCGGTTTCCCGATTATGATCGTTTCATTAATCATTTCTCATATTTATATTTATGTACGCTACCTTATGTAGCACAAAAAGCGCTCTGATAACCAGGGCGCTTTTTTCATTACACATATTTAAATTAAACTTACTCGTTATACCTCACCGGCTCATTTCTGATAATGAACAAGTGAATCGGCAAGAACACTGAAAATGTGATGACATGAATAATCGTAAATAATATAGAGTTCGTTCCATATCTGTCTAAAATAGCGTAGATAAGATAAATAGACAACACAATGGATACAGCTGTTGCTATTAAATATAAAATTGGTACGAAATTAAAAATAAAACATGCGACATATATGCCGAATACTTTCCATCCTGCTTCTTCTTTCAAGAAATCTGGTAATTTATCTTTCGCTAAATCACCCCATATTTTACTATTTAAAAAAGGAATAAATGCTAGAACTCCATCCGTTGCACCGTCATTTTTCGCCATCGTATACAGTGCAAAAGCCGTTAACAAATACGCAATAACTGCCCAAATCAATATAACAAGAATAAACGCAAAACTAAGAGCAAAGAAACCTGCTAGTAAGCCTTGATCTTCCATCTTATCCTCTCCTCTCTACTCTCAACATATTTCATTGCATTGCAAGTTATGTTTTAAAATTCAACCAAACTCTCTGTATAATAATAGGAGTAAGATAATAAGAGAGGAGAACAACCGATGCATCCATTTGTAAAAGCATTACAAGAGCATTTCATAGCTCACAAAAATCCGGAAAAAGCAGAACCGATGGCACGTTATATGAAAAATCACTTCCCATTTCTTGGTATTCAAACACCTGAAAGAAGACAATTATTAAAAGACGTCATCCAAATACATACTCTCCCAGATCCAAAAGACTTCCAAATTATCGTACGTGAGCTGTGGGATTTACCAGAACGAGAATTTCAGGCAGCCGCACTCGATATGATGCAAAAATATAAAAAGCATATAAACGAAACGCATATCCCCTTCTTAGAAGAACTTATTGTAACAAAATCTTGGTGGGACACTGTCGATAGCATCGTCCCTACATTTTTAGGTAATATCTTTTTACAACATCCAGAATTGATTTCTGCCTATATTCCAAAATGGATTGCATCAGATAACATATGGTTACAACGCGCCGCTATTTTATTCCAGCTAAAATATAAACAAAAGATGGATGAAGAACTTCTTTTTTGGGTTATTGGACAACTACATTCTTCGAAAGAATTTTTCATTCAAAAAGCGATTGGATGGGTCCTTCGTGAATATGCAAAAACAAAGCCCGATGTCGTTTGGGAATACGTGCAAAATAACGAGCTTGCCCCGCTCAGCAGGCGTGAAGCAATTAAGCACATTAAACAAAATTACGGAATAAATAACGAAAAAATAGGCGAGACTCTATCATAGATAGACGCGTTCCTCTATTGAGATTTAAAAAAGAACGTGTTAGAATATGTTCATTATTATTAATATAAGTAGCGATGACGGACTTATAAGTACTTGCACAAAAAGCGATTCAGGGATAGTGAAAGCCTGAAGCCGCAAGGAAACGGCAGTCTCGAGCAATACGTGATAAAGTGGATGCACCTTTTGTGTATCAACTAGGGTGGAACCGCGGGCAAACGCTCGTCCCTAGGCAATTAAGCCTTGGGATGAGCGTTTTTTTATGTTTTTCAAAGCATATACTGCTCGTTTCACAAGTTACCTGAGCACGTCATCGCCAATACGTTAACTTTCAAAAGGAGGATTTTCTTATGTATTCAATGGAACAAGTAGTAAACTTAGCGAAACATCGCGGTTTTGTTTTCCCTGGTTCTGAAATTTACGGTGGTCTTGCAAACACTTGGGATTACGGTCCACTTGGAATCGAATTAAAAAATAACGTTAAAAAAGCTTGGTGGAAAAAATTCATTCAAGAATCTCCATACAACGTTGGTTTAGACGCAGCTATTTTAATGAACCCAAAAACTTGGATCGCTTCTGGTCACGTTGGTAACTTCAACGATCCAATGATCGACTGTAAAAAATGTAAAGCGCGTCACCGTGCAGACAAATTAATTGAAGATGCATTAGATGCAAAAGGCATCGAAATGGTTGTTGATGGTCTTACTTTCGACCAAATGGCTGACTTAATGAAAGAACATGAAGTAAAATGTCCTGATTGCGGTAGTGAAGAATTCACTGAAATCCGTCAGTTCAACTTAATGTTCAAAACATTCCAAGGTGTTACAGAGTCTAGCACAAACGAAATCTTCCTTCGTCCAGAAACAGCACAAGGTATTTTCGTAAACTTCAAAAACGTACAACGCTCTATGCGTAAAAAGCTTCCATTTGGTATTGGCCAAATCGGTAAGAGCTTCCGTAACGAAATCACACCTGGTAACTTCACATTCCGTACACGTGAATTCGAACAAATGGAACTTGAATTCTTCTGTAAGCCTGGTGAAGATTTAGAGTGGTTCGCATTCTGGCGTGAAACTTGTAAGAACTGGTTACTTTCACTTGGTATGACGGAAGAAAGCATGCGTCTTCGTGACCACGGTGAAGAGGAATTATCTCACTACAGTAACGCAACAACTGACATTGAATTCAAATTCCCATTCGGTTGGGGCGAACTATGGGGCGTTGCATCTCGTACAGACTTCGATTTAAAACGTCACATGGAACACTCTAACGAAGACTTTAACTATATTGATCCACAAACGAATGAGCGTTACGTACCGTACTGCATCGAGCCATCTTTAGGTGCTGACCGCGTAACATTAGCGTTCTTATGTGATGCATATGAAGAAGAGCAATTAGAAAACGATTCTCGTACAGTTCTTCGTTTCCACCCTGCTTTAGCACCATACAAAGCAGCGATCTTACCATTATCTAAAAAGCTATCTGAAGGTGCTACTGAAGTATTTGCAGAACTAGCTAAAGACTTCATGGTAGACTTTGACGAAACTGGTTCTATCGGTAAACGTTACCGTCGTCAAGACGAAATCGGTACACCATTCTGTATCACTTATGACTTCGACTCAGTTGAAGACAAAGCTGTTACAGTACGTGACCGTGACACAATGGAACAAGTTCGTATGCCAATTAGCGAACTAAAAGGTTTCTTAGAGAAGAAAATCCAGTTCTAATTATAAGAAAAAGAGGCTGCTCTAATGAGCGCCTCTTTTTTTACTTTTCACGTTTTTCTTTAATTGCTACTGTACATCTTGAAATACATAATAAATCGTCATTCTCATCAATGATACGTACATCCCAAACCATCGTTGAGTTTCCTCTATGTATCGGTGTTCCGATCGCTGTTACAATTCCATCTTTCTTTGAGCGAATATGATTTGCATTAATTTCTAAACCGAAACAAATACATTTTTCTTGATCAATTAAATTGTATGAACCAACGCTTGCTACTGTTTCCGCCAACGCAACAGAAGCACCACCATGTAAAAATCCAAATGGCTGATGCGTACGCTCATCTACGGGCATTGTAGCAACCACCTTATCTTCTGTCATCTCTAACAACTCAATTCCAAGTGAATCCATTAAAGTTTTTGCCATATCGTTTCCCCCTTCTCTTGCTTTAATAAAATGTATAATTTTACCTATTTATTTTCAAACTACTTATAACACTTATATAAGGAGGTTTCACCTAAATGAAACAGAAATTTTGTATATTACTGCTTATGTGCTCCTTGCTGACTATTGTACCAAATTGTGCACTAGCAGCCAAAGCATCTAACCTGACAATCGATGTTCAGACTGTCACGCAAAAAGGTAAGAAACCTTATATAGAATATCAAATTAACAGACCTTCTTTTCATAACTTTTCCGATTCTAAATTTCAAAATAAGCTCAATTTCTATTACAAAAAATCTACTGACAAATTTAAAACCAAATTAGAAAAAGACGCAAAAAAATATTATAAAGAAACAGAAGGGTCAAGTATACCATTTCATCCATACGTGGCGAATGTTGATTATAAAGTCTCTTTAAATAAACCACCTTTTCTTAGCCTATATTTGAATTACTATCAATATACAGGCGGAGCACATGGTCTTTATACGTGGAAGGCAAACACATTCGATTTAAACGAAAAAAAGTTACTACACTTAGACGATTTATTTCAACAAAAAGATGCATACAAAGAAGTAATTCGTGCTGAGATTGTAAGACAAATTAAACAAAATGAAAGTATTTATTTTCCTGATGCATCTGAAAAAGTCATGAGCACGAAAAAGTTCCACTTCTTTTTAGAACCGGACAATCTCGTCATTTATTTCCCTTTATATGAGATTGCCCCTTATTCAAGTGGAATTCCGCAATTTCGTATTCCTTATACGTTGTTAAGAGACTATTTGAAGACTTCTTATCAAAATATTTTAATTGACAACAAGTAAATCTTTTCGCTACGATAATGTTAACCTAAAAACAACAGGAGGTTAACATTATGAGGAGATTTCATGTTTTAGATTTAGCATTAGCTGCCATGTTCGTCGCTCTTATGGCCATTGGTGCAAATATTGTATCTTGGGCACCATTCCTGCAAGTAGCGGGCATCCCATTATCTATGCAACCATTTTTCGCAATTTTAGCAGGGCTTCTTCTTGGAAGTAGACTTGGTGCATTATCAATGACTGTTTACATGCTCGTTGGAGTAGCAGGTGCACCAATCTTCGCTAACTTCAAAGCTGGATTTGGAGCACTTTTAGATCCTACTGGTGGTTTTATTATCGCATTTATTATCGTTGCTTACGTATCAGGAAAACTAGTAGAACAAAAAGAACGACCGACATTCAGTACATTTGCAATTGCTTCGTTCACAGGAATCATTTTAACGTATATTATCGGTACTACTTACATGTACGGGGCAGTCAATCTCTTCATGGGTGGTAATATGAGCTATAAAGCTGCTTGGATGATTATGATGTGGTTCGCAGTAAAAGATATTGCATTTACCATTATCGGTGCTATTATCGCACCTCGTATATACTATGCTGTACGTCGTTCAGCTTATCAGCATTCTCATTCGACGATTTCATAAGAAAAAGGAGTTGTTCCAGTAGGAACAACTCCTTTTTTATATTAAGACTCTTGATTCGCTTGTTCTTCTAAAATTTTCTTCATCATCGTAACCATGTCATCACGTAATTCTGGGTGTTGCAGTGCCATTTCGATTGTTGTTTGAACAAATCCTAACTTTTCACCTACGTCGTAGCGCTTTCCTTCGAAGTCGTAAGCGAATACACGTTGAATTTCGTTTAAACTTTGGATAGCATCTGTTAACTGAATTTCGCCACCAGCACCAACATGTTGCTGATCTAAGAACATGAAGATTTCAGGTGTTAAAACGTAACGTCCCATAATTGCTAAGTTTGAAGGTGCTGTACCTGCTGCTGGTTTCTCAACGAAATTGCGAACTTGGTAACGACGTCCTTCCTGCTCTAACGGATCGATAATTCCGTAACGGTGTGTTTCATCTTCTGGAACCGTTTGTACGCCAATAACAGAAGAAAGCGTTTTATCATATTCTTCAATTAATTGACGTAAACATGGTTTTTCAGCTTGAACGATATCATCACCTAATAAAACAGCGAATGGCTCATCACCAATGAATTTACGCGCACACCAAACAGCGTGACCTAATCCTTTTGGTTCTTTTTGACGAATGTAGTGAATGTCTACCATTTTTGAAGAAGCCTGTACTTTTTCAAGTAACTCATACTTTTTCTTTTCTAATAAGTTTTGCTCTAACTCAAATGCATTATCAAAATGATCTTCAATAGCACGCTTCGTTTTACCAGTAACGATAATAATATCTTCGATTCCTGATTTTACTGCTTCTTCTACAATGTATTGGATAGTTGGTTTATCAACAATCGGTAACATTTCTTTCGGCATCGCTTTCGTTGCTGGTAAAAAACGTGTTCCTAATCCAGCTGCTGGGATTATCGCTTTTCTTACTTTTTTCATCACAAAATACCCTCTCTCCTGTCGGAATTAATAGCAATCATTTCCTACATAAAACAAAAGGGAGATTTCGCTCCCTTTTGTTCCTTACTACTTAAAATTACTTTATATTATAAACGATTCATAATATCTTCTTTAATAGTAAGTAACTTTTGTTCACTATTTTGTAAAGAATTATCTTGAACACCGAAGTAGAACTTAATCTTCGGTTCAGTTCCAGATGGACGTAGGCAGAACCAAGAACCATCTTCTAATTGATATTTTAACACATTTGATTTCGGTAAGTGAATCTCTTCTTTATGTCCATCTTGTAAAGATGTAATAATGCTTGCTTTATAGTCTTCAACTGCTACAACTGTTAAGCCCGCTACTTCTTTCGGAGGATTTTCACGGAATGTTGCCATCATTTCTTGGATTTGTTCCGCTCCATCTTTTCCTTTTAGCGTTAACGATACAAGATCTTCACGGAAGAAACCGTATTTCTCAAACACTTCTAATAGACCATCATATAACGTTTTACCTTGTGATTTGTAGTACGCAGCTACTTCACATGCAAATAGAACAGATTGTACTGCATCTTTATCACGGCAGAATGGACGGATTAAATAACCATAGCTTTCCTCATAACCGAATTGGAATTCGTATTGTCCGCTTTCTTCATACTGTTTAATTTTCTCACCGATAAATTTAAATCCAGTTAACGTATCAACTGTATCTAAACCGTATGCTTTCGCGATTGTACGACCAATTTCAGACGTTACGATTGTTTTTAATACAACACCGTTCTCTGGTAGCGTTCCGTTTTCTTTTTTTTGAGATAATAAGTAATCAAGCATTAATGCACCTGTTTGGTTACCAGTTAATACTTGGAACTCACCATCGTGATTACGAACTGCTACACCAAGGCGATCTGCGTCAGGATCCGTTGCGATTAACACATCTGCGCCTACCTTCTCACCTTCACGAATTGCATATTCAAATGCTGCATGCTCTTCTGGGTTCGGCGATTTTACTGTAGAGAAGTTCGGATCTGGTAACTCTTGCTCTTTTACAACTGTTACATCTGTAAATCCAACTTCTTTTAAACCACGGCGTACAGAAATATTTGATGTTCCGTGTAGTGGTGTGAAGACGATTTTTAAATCTTTGCCGGCCTTTTCCACCATTTCTTTATTAATAATGACATTGTTCAATTCTGCAGCATATGCATCATCGACTTCTTGTCCAATAATATGTAATAAACCGTCAGCTTTTAATTGCTCCACATCAGCAACCTCAACTGTTAATTCATCTTCCACTGCGTTTACGTAGCTAATTAATTCATCAGCTTCTTTCGGAGGCAACTGTCCACCATCTTCACCGTATACTTTATAACCGTTATATTCAGGCGGATTATGACTTGCAGTAAGAACGATTCCACTCACTGTATGTAAATGACGAACTGCGAAAGAAAGCACTGGCGTTGGACGTAAGCTTTCAAACACATATGTTGTAATGCCGTGTGCACCTAGTGTAGCAGCAACTTCCATTGCGAACTCAGGTGATTTATGACGAGAATCATACGCTACAACAACACCACGCTTCTTCGCTTCTTCACCTAACTTTTCAATAAACTCCGCTAATCCTTGTGTCGCTTTACGAACTGTATATACGTTCAGACGGTTCGTACCAGCACCAAGTTCACCACGCATACCACCTGTGCCGAATTCTAGATTTTTATAAAAGCTGTCCTCGATTTTTTTCTCATCTTGCTTCATGTTTTCTAACTGTTCTTTTAGTTCTGCATCTAACTCTGCATATGAAAGCCAGCGACTAAATTCTTGTTTCCAGTTCATACTTCTATCTCCTCTCGCTTGTCATACCTTTATTATATGAAAAAAACAACCTGTATCTCAATATTTTTTACAATCTAACAGGATTTTACTAGGAATATTTGTATACACTATGATTAAATACTCCACTAAAGGGAATGAGGATTATGCAAGAATGGGGCTTGTCAGAAGAGCTCAAAATACAAACAAAGCAAATGATTGAAATTGCTGAAAAAGAATTATCAATTATGAGGCAGGCAATTGATAAAGAAGATGAATGTATTTTGTGCAAGATGGAAGATATTCATCATATGTTAGCAAATGTACAAACACTGGCAGCTACATACTATATTCAAGCGTATTTATCACCTTATACAGAAAGCTCACAGTTCATTACAACAGCTGTTCAACATTTAAGTGCCAGAAAACATGGTGCTCTTATTGTTGTGGAACGAAACGAGCCACTTGAATCTTGTATTCAAACTGGAACAACATTACATGCTCATTTAACCGCACCACTGCTCGAATCGATTTTTTATCCAGGGAACCCTCTTCATGACGGAGCCGTTCTCGTTAAAAATAACCATATTGTTTCTGCTGCTAATATTCTTCCATTAACGAAAAGCACAGAAGTTGATCCTGAACTAGGGACACGTCACAGAGCTGCAATTGGCTTATCAGAAAAAAGCGATGCCCTTATTTTAGTTGTCTCTGAAGAAACGGGCCGCACTTCCTTTGCTTTAAACGGGACTTTGTATACAATTTCTCTATAAAGTAAAATTACATCGGCCGTAACACTATATATCAATAAAAAAGGCTGTTCCAAAATGTAGGAACAGCCCTCTCTTACGATCTTATTCTTCGCCGAAACGTTCAACAAGCGTTGCAAGTGTACGTACCATTGCACCTGTCGCTCCAGCTGGTCCTAAATCATGCGCTCCTGATGATTCAGATGTTCCAGCGATGTCTAAATGTACCCAAGGTGTATCTTCAGCGAATTCACCTAGGAATGTACCTGCCATAACCGCATGTCCTTCGCGGCCTGGTGAGTTATTTAAATCAGCAAACTTACTGTTTCTCACGCGTTCTTTGTCACGATCAAAAATCGGTAATTGCCAAATTGATTCATCTGTTTCCATAGATGCCTCTAGCACTTGCTCGAATAACTCTTCATTGTTTGTCATTGCACCTGTCGTATGATTTCCAAGTGCAACAATTACACCACCTGTCAATGTCGCAACATCAATTAGATAGTTTGCACCTAATTTTTTCGCATACGTAATACCGTCAGCTAATGCTAAGCGACCTTCTGCATCTGTATTTAATACTTCAATTGTTTTTCCGCTCATAGATGTGATTACATCGTCTGGCTTAAATGCGGTACCACTTACAACGTTATCTGTTGATGGAATAACAGCGATCACATTTTGCTCTGGGCGAAGTTCACCGATAATTTCCATCGCACCTAATACAGCAGCCGCACCGCCCATATCACCTTTCATACCGACCATGCCTTCACGTGGTTTTAAAGAATAACCGCCTGTATCGTATGTGATTCCTTTTCCAACGAATCCAATAACATCTGTCCACTCTTCTTTTCCTTTATAAATAAGAGCGATCATTTTTGGTGGCTCTACACTACCTTGGTTTACTGCAAGTAATGCGCCCATACCAAGCTCTTCCATCTCTTCTTTCTCAAGAACTTTATAATCCATATCATACTTTTCCGCTAACTCAACAGCATACTCAGCAAGCTTTGTTGCTGTTAATACGTTTGGCGGCATATTTACAAGTGTACGAGCTGAATTTGTTGCACGTCCATGTACGTAGCCAACTGTTAATGCAGCTTCAATTTCTTGTGTATCTTCCGCTGTAATAGCCGTGAACTTCTCTAGCTCCACACGATCCTTTTTATCTGATTTATACGTTTGTAACTCATATGTACCAAGGCCTTGTACTTCTGCTGCGATATGAGCGACATCAATCGCGTCTAATTTCTCTGTTACGAAAGAATCAAGCAAGATTGCTGCGTCTTGTACTTTTGCTGCTTGCAATGTTTTAAATGCCTTACCAAGAGCTGCACGTAATGTTTCTGTCGTATAAGATTCTTTCTTACCTAAACCAACGAAATAATAGCGTTTCACATTTGTTTTTCCTAAACTATGTACTTTTGAAATAGCTTTCTTCTTCGTAGAAAGTTCTTTCTCTTCTAATAAAACTTGTAATTGTCCTTCAAACGCTTTGTCCAGTTCTTGTACAAAACTACTCGTTTGCTCTTCTTCAAATAAGGCAACAATCAGCGCTTCATGGCTTCCTAATTCTTTTTGTACGTGAAACATGTTCAGACCCCCTAAATTTCTCTACTCTATCTTTATTATAACTTTATTTTCGATAAAATGCGACAATTCTAACTTCTGTTACATCCTATATAACATAAAAAAAGTCTAGCGTACTTACCACTAGACTATCTTTGTTTTAAATATTGACCACGAAACACTTGCATCGTTTCATCTTGATTTAACATCGTTAACTCTTCTTCTGACAACTTACCATTTCCTAGCTTAACTATATACACATTTACTTTTTTCTTACCCCATTGGCTATAAACATCTTTCACTGTATCATAATACAAATCAAGACGGTTTCCTTTTATTGCACCGCCCTTATCAGCTACTACACCATACCCATAACCTGGTACGAATAAAATTGTTCCAATTGGGAACACGCGTAGGTCCGCTGCGATTGTGGAATATAAATCCCGTTTCGCCTTAACACCTGAATATGTAATACCATACTCCGGATGTCCCGGCCTCTTACCAGTTGACTCAATTCCCGATGTATAACCTGTTGCAGTCATTTCAATTGAACGATATTTAGACCAGTCATTTGCCTGCTCTAAAGCATTTATCACTTCTTTACTCGGAGCAACATTTCTCTTAACTTCTGCTGCATGTACTTCTTTTGCACTCGTTCCCTCATATTTCTTTACAATCTCTAATAAAGAAACTCCTGTGAAAGCATTCCATGTTACGCATAATGCAATTGCAAGTAAACAAGTCATCATAATGCGAATACAATATCGTTTTAACATTTTTATATTCCACACTCCTTCATCGTTAATCATTCCCTATACGATGAAAGAATATGCAAAAAAATAATCTCCAATTGCATTGGAGATTAAAACATTTGATATCCGCTTTTCCGAAGTTTCTTAATAACGATTCCCGCTAAAGCAGCACCAATCAATCCAGTAGATAAAATAAACACATCTGCTTGTCCTAAATGCGATACACTTGTCCCAAATGAAGAGAATGTTTCTTTTGGCTTTGAAAAATAATCCCACATACTCGCCTTATTAATAATAAGCATACAAACAATCGGATATACAATAACCATTACCCATGTCGCTCGCAATATCATATTAAGTAAAAATCCAATTCCAAAAAACAAAATGAAAAATAACATCATTGAAATAAGTAATACCGGTATACTCACTCTTTCTCCCTCTCCTTCGTATGTGCCGTAAATACGTGATAGGCTGTATAACCAAACTGCTCTCCTGGATTTAATGTTTTGTCCATTTCAAGATGTAATTCTGATTGTCTTTCTAACAAATATGTAATAAGTACAGACGTATTTGGATCGTCCGCAATCGTATCTGGATGTAGAAACGCTACTTCAGACAATTCCTTCTCCTGTACAATAATCTCTTCCCCTTCAGGCTCCAAAAGGAAAATAATCATATTATCACTAATCTCATTGCGAATCACGCCCGATCTAACACCAATGATCCCCTTCACATGAGCGACAATACCTGTCTCTTCTAACACTTCACGTTTCACAGCTTCATCAACGGTCTCACCTTCATTTACAAAACCAGCCGGTAAAGACCATTTCCCCTTTAACCCACTGTATTTCTTCTTAACGAATAACCACCTGCCATCTTTTGTAGCTACTAGACCACTGACAGCTAACCATACTTTTCCTCGCTTCTCCATGATGCCATACCCTCCTCTATTAGAACGGACAGAATATTCTTTCTTTTTTATATATTATACTATATTTTTTAAATGAAAAAAGCAGAAACAGCTCTTAGCCGTTTCTGCTTTCTCTACTATATATTAAAAGAACTTTAATTTACCTTTTTTAAGAACTAATAAAGGTCCACCTAATAAGAATAGGTAACGGTTATCGATCACTTTCTTCATGAAGGAAGCTTTCCAACCTGTTAACTTTTTGCCCATAACAACGCCCATTGCATCGTCATGACCTAAAGAACATACAGATCCTTTATTGTCGAATACGAATTTCTTCATTTCGCCTTTACCACGAACTAACACAGTTAAGTTGTGCGCAATGTTGTAACCTTGTTGAATTGCGATCTGTGCTGTTGGTGGGTATGGACGGTTAATTTCTTCGTTAATGATTAACGCTGCGTCACCAACCATGAATACATCTTCGTATCCTGGAGCGTGCATGTACTCATCAACTTTTACACGTCCGCGCATTGCTTCAAAGCCAGACTCTTCCACAATACCGTTACCACGAACACCTGCAGCCCAAACTACTGTTTCAGACTTAATTAATTCAGTATCATCACCGTTTGCAACGATAATACCTTCTTCAGTTGCTTCTTTAATTGCTGTACCGATGCGGAATTCTACGCCTTTTTTCTCAAGTTGTTTCACAGCGTATTCTACTAATGCCGGATCGAAACCTGGAAGTGCTGTTGGAGCAGCTTCTACACAGATAATACGTGCTTTTTCACGTGGTACATTGTACTGTTTGCAAAGTTCAGGAACACGGTTTGCAAGCTCACCTACGTACTCGATACCAGTAAATCCAGCACCACCAACAACGATTGTTACTAACTCATCGCGCTTTTCAGTTGCATATTTAGCGAAACTAGCTTCCATATGCTCACGAATTTGACGAGTTGCATTAATGTTAGCGATTGAGAATGCATGCTCTTTTAATCCTGTAATTCCGAACGTTTCTGATTCGAAACCAAGACCGATTACTAAGTAGTCATATTCTAACTCGCCATCTTTTAAGATAATACGTTTTTCAGCAGCTTTAATTTCTACTACTGTGTCTTGTACAAAGTTCACTTTATTTGTATCAATAACGTCTTGAATATCTAGACAGATTTTTTCATCTTGTAATGTACCAGCTGCGCTCTCGTGTAACCAAGTCGCTTGGTAGTGATAGCTGTTGTTGTTTACTAACGTAATTTCAGCTTCATTTACAGATAATGCTTTTTGCAGACGAACAGTCGTAATCATCCCGCCATAACCTGCACCTAAAACTACGATTTTTGGAGTCTTCACCAAATCACAACCCTTTTCTTTATATAATAGTAATAAAAAATAATACCAAGTACTAAAAACTCTATTTGTCAAGAATGTGGAATTTATCACATTCTATATCATAACAAAACGCAGTCAAAAAATCGTACGAATTTTGTCATAGAAATTTAACATAATACTTCCCTATATTAGTCGGTTTTATTCCAGAATTCAAGCGTCTGGAGAATTATCAATATTTTAAAATAACATAGCGTTTTCAAGGGTTTTTCAGCCTTTTTTTCATGTATTTTCCTTTCTGTATATTTTATACAATGTAAAAAACATCTATGCGAAAACTTACACACAATTCAGTCGTTTTCAGAAGTATTATGAACTCAAATATGCTATCATTTATTTGAAAGTGTCATCATTTGCAGGATTTTCGTGTACATATGAACAATATATGAAATCAATATCAAAATTCCATCTATAGGGGGAATGAAAGTGGCAGAAAATCAAAAAGTTTACGACATAACGATTATTGGTGGTGGTCCAACAGGACTATTCACAGCATTTTATGGTGGTATGAGACAAGCAAGTGTAAAAATTATTGAAAGCTTACCTCAGCTTGGAGGACAATTATCCGCGCTCTACCCTGAAAAATACATTTATGATGTAGCCGGATTCCCGAAAGTGCGTGCACAAGAGTTAGTTGATAACTTAAAAGAGCAAATGAAGAAATTTGATCCAACCGTTTGTTTAGAAGAAGCTGTTGATACGCTTGAGAAACAAGCTGACGGTATATTTAAACTTGTTACAAATAAGCAAACTCACTATTCTAAATCAGTAATTATTACTGCTGGCAATGGTGCTTTCCAACCACGCCGCTTAGAATTAGAAGGAACAGCAAAGTATGAAAAGAAAAACTTACATTATTTCGTTGATGATATGAATAAATTTGCTGGTAAGCGCGTCGTAGTATTTGGCGGCGGCGATTCAGCTGTTGATTGGGCAATGATGTTAGAGCCAATCGCTGACAAGGTTACAATCGTTCATCGCCGTGATAAATTCCGTGCGCATGAACATAGCGTAGAAAGCTTAATGAACTCTCGTGCAGAAGTAAGTACACCGTACGTTCCAGTAGAACTCATTGGTGATGACAAAATTGAACAAGTCGTTCTTCAGCATGTAAAAACGGAAGAAAAAATTATCATCGATGTTGATGATGTAATCGTAAACTACGGCTTCGTTTCTTCCCTTGGCCCAATTAAAAACTGGGGCTTAGATATACAAAAAAACAGCATTCTCGTGAATTCGAAAATGGAAACAAATATTCCTGGCATTTACGCTGCTGGTGACATTTGTACATATGAAGGAAAAGTAAAACTCATTGCTTGCGGCTTCGGTGAAGCACCAACAGCAGTAAACAATGCAAAAGCTTACTTCGATCCAAACGCAAAACTTCAACCGATGCATAGCTCTAGTATGTTTTAATATACAAAAATAAAGCTCCTTCCATGTATGGAAGGAGCTTTTCTTTATATATCAAAAACAAAAGCACAATGAATCCGATACAAGATCGAACTCATCGTGCTTTTGACCTAAAAAAGAATTATTGTTTTCTTCTTCTACCTAATATGAATAATACTCCACCAACTAAGAATGAAATTCCCGCACCAACTGACATCATCAATGGAGATGTTGCCCCTGTTTTCGGTAATTCTCTTTCTACTTTTACTTGCGGCTCTTTAATTAATTTTTCCAATCTAACTTCTTGATTTTCTGGTTTCACCTCTGGCTCTTTCGGATCCTCTGGTTTCACTTCCGGCTCTTTCGGATCTTCCGGTTTCACCTCCGGCTCTTTCGGATCCTCTGGTTTCACTTTCGGCTCTTTCGGATCTTCCGGTTTCACTTCCGGCTCTTTCGGATCCTCCGGTTTCACTTCCGGCTCTTTTGGATCTTCCGGTTTCACCTCTGGTTCTTTCGGATCTTCCGGTTTCACCTCTGGTTCTTTCGGATCTTCCGGTTTCACTTCTGGCTCTTTTGGATCTTCCGGTTTCACCTCTGGCTCTTTCGGATCTTCCGGCTTCACTTCTGGCTCTTTCGGATCTTCCGGTTTCACCTCTGGCTCTTTTGGATCTTCCGGTTTCACTTCTGGTTCTTTCGGATCTTCCGGTTTCACCTCTGGTTCTTTCGGATCTTCCGGTTTCACTTCTGGCTCTTTCGGATCTTCCGGTTTCACTTCTGGCTCTTTCGGATCTTCCGGTTTCACTTCTGGTTTTTTCGGATCTTCCGGTTTCACTTCTGGCTCTTTTGGATCTTCCGGTTTCACTTCTGGCTCTTTCGGCTTAATTGAGACTGTTGGTTCAAGCGGTTGATTTATTCCGTCATCAACAATCGCTCTATTCACAATTTCTTCACCGGCTTTTTCTTTTACTTTCACTTTAAAAGTAATGTTTCTTTCTTTTGTATCTATAATATTTTCGTACTTTGCAGTTAGCTTTCCATTCTCTACTTTTACTTCTATTGCGTCTTTGGCTTTTACGCTATTTTTCACATACTCTAATCCAGTTGGTAATTGATCCTCAATTTTCACCTCTGCTAGTTTTCCGTTTTCTACCGTATTTTTAAAGCTAATTCGGTATTCGACCTCTTCTCCTAGCTTCGGTTCTTTATTACTTACTTCTTTTTTTGCGTCAAGCATACCATCTTTATACTGCGGTGTTATTGAAACAATCGGTTCTTCTGGTTGGTTTATTGTATCTCCCACAATCGCCGTATTCACGATATCCTCACCAATTTTAACCGTTTCTTTTACCTTCGCTTTAAAAATAATACTCCGTTCTTTCATATCCGCAATGTCTAGATATTTCGCGATTACTTTTCCAAACTCCACTTTTAACTCTACTGGATTTGGCTCAGCACCTTCAAATCTAAGACTATCTTGCACGTATTCTAAACCAGCTGGAATTTCATCTTCCACCTTTACCTCAGCTACTTTTCCGTTTTCTACCGTATTTTTAAAGCTAATTCGGTATTCTACTTCTTCTCCTAGCTTCGGTTCTTTATTACTTACTGCCTTCGTTGCTTTTAACTTACCAGCTTTATATTCTGGCTTTATTGTCGCTGTCGGTTCTATAACTGGATGGTTCGGATCGTCCACATGAATAATCGCTTTATTTGTTATTTCCCCTCCAACTTTTACTGTTTCTTTTACCTTCACTTTAAAGATGATACTTCTTTCTTTCGTATCCGTAATTTTTGGATACTTCGCTGTTACTTTTCCATTCTCTACTGTAAGCTCTGTTGGTACAGGCTTATCACCTACAACCTCCAGGCTATCTTTCACATATTCTAAACCGGCTGGAATTTCATCTTCAATTTTTACATCAACTAATTTCCCGCCATCTACTGTGCCGTTAAAAGTAATTCGATATTCGATTTCTTCCCCTAGCTTCGGTTCATGATTACTTACTTCTTTCCTTGCCTCTAGTTTCCCATCTTTATATTGTGGCGTAATTGGTATAAGTGACTCAACTGGCGGAGTCGTTGGATTATGATCATCAACAATCGCCTTGTTTACAATTTCTTTTCCTACTTGTACCGTTTCTTGTACTCTCACTTTAAAGATGATGCTTCTTTTTTTCATATCCGTAATTTCTGGATACTTCGCTGTTACTTTTCCATTCTCAACTTTAAGTTCTACTGGATGTGGTTCCGGCCCATCCGACTTTATACTATCTTGTACGTATTCTAAACCGGCTGGAATTTCATCTTCTACCTTTACCTCAGTTAGTTTTCCGTTCTCTACCGTATTTTCAAAGCTAATTCGATATTCTACTTCTTCTCCTAGCTTCGGTTCATGATTACTTACTGTTTTTTCTGCTTGTAATGCACCATCTTTATATTGAGGCACAATAGAGATATTCGGTTGCTCTGGTGGGTTTATTGTATCTTCCACAATCGCCTTGTTCACAATCTCTTCGCCTACTTTAGCTTTTTCTTTCACCTTCACTTTAAAGACAATGCTTCTCTCTTTTGTATCCGTAATTTCTGGATACTCTGCAAGAACAATTCCGTTTTTCACTTTCACATGCAACGGTTTCGGATTCTCTCCCTCAGCTCTTTCACTACCTTCTACAAACTCTAAGCCATTTGGTAATTCATCCTTAATCTTCACCTTTGCTACTTTTCCATGCTCAATTACGTTACGGAATGTAATTCGATATTCTACTTCTTCTCCTAATTTTGGAGCTGGATTATTTACTGTTTTATCAGCTTTTAATTTTCCGTCTTTATACTCTGGTGTAATAATCGCTTCTGGTTTTTGCGGAGGATTCTTCGGATTATCATCATCCACAATTGCCGTATTCACGATTTCCTTACCAACTTTTGCTGTTTCCGTTACTTTCACCTTAAAGCTAATACTACGCTCCGCTGTATCAGTGATATTCTCATACTTCGCTGTAATTTTCCCAGCTTCTTCTTTTAACTCTACTGGATTAGGTTCATTACCTTCTGATTTTAAACTATCCTTCACATACTCTAAACCAGTTGGTAATTGATCCTCAATTTTCACCTCTGCTAGCTTTCCGTTTTCTACCGTATTTTTAAAACGAATTTGATACTCTACTTCTTCTCCTAGCTTTGGATCCTTTTTACTTACCTTTTTATCGGCTTTAACTTTACCGTCTTTATGCTGCGGTGTAATATCTACTTCTGGTCGCTCTGGTGGATTTTTTGTATCATCAACAATTGCTTTATTTACAATTGCTTTGTCCACTTCAACTGAATCTTTCACCTTCACTTTAAAGATAATACTTCTTTCTTTCGTGTCAGTAATATTTTCATACTTCGTGGTAACCTTACCAGCTTCTTCTTTCAACTCTACTGGCGCCGGCTCATCACCTTCTGCTTTTAGACTATCTTTCACGTATTCTAAGCCAAACGGAATTTCATCTTCTATCTTCACCTCTGCCAGCTTTCCATCTTTCACCGTATTACTAAATGAAATGCGGTATTCAATTTCTTCTCCCAGCTTTGGATCTTTTTTACTTACCTTTTTATCAGCTTTAACTTTACCATCTTTATATTGAGGTGTAATTTTAGCTGTCGGTTCAATTATAGGGTGATTTGGATCATCCACATGAATAATCGCTTTATTTGTAATCCCCTTACCTATTGCAACTGAATCTTTCACCTTTACTTTAAAAGCAATACTTCTTTCTTTCGTATCAATAATCTCTGAATATGTTGCGATTACCTTGCCATTTTCTACTTTCAACTCTACTGGTTTCGGCTCGTCACCTTCCGCCTTTTCACTGCCTTGTACAAACTCTAAACCAGCTGGAATTTCATCTTCTATCTTCACCTCTGCTAGCTTTCCGTCCTTCACCGTATTATTAAAAATAATTCGATATTCGATTTCCTCTCCTAGCTTCGGTTCGTGATTACTTACTTCTTTTCTTGCCTCAATTTTCCCATCTTTATATTGCGGTGTAATCGGTACATAAGGCTCTTCTGGTACATTCTTTGTATCATCCACAATCGCCTCATTTACGATTTCTTCTCCCACTTTTACGCTTTCTTTTACCTTCGCTTTAAAGACAATGCTTCTTTCCTCTGTATCTGTAATTGCTGGATACTTTGCTGTTACTTTTCCATTCTCAACTTTAAGTTCTACTGGTTTCGGTTTAGAACCTTCTGCCGTGATGCTGCCTTCTACATACTCTAAACCTTTTGGTAATGTATCCTTTATGTTTACCTCTGCTAGTTTCCCGTTTTCTATCGTGTTTTTAAAACGAATTCGGTATTCTACTTCTTCTCCTAGTTTTGGCTTATGATTATTCGCCACTTTCTGAGCAACAACTTTACCGTCTTTATATTGCGGAGTAATTTCCACATAAGGTTCTTCTAGCTCATTTTTTGTATCTACTACGATTGCCTTATTGACAATTTCCTTACCTATTTCTGCCTCTTCTTTTACTTTCGCTTTAAAGACAATGCTTCTTTCTTTCGTATCCGTAATTTCTAGATACTTTGCCATTACCTTGCCGTTTTCCACTTTCAGTTCTACTGGATCCGGTTTAGAACCTTCTGCTTTCACACTGTTCTCCACATACTCTAATCCAGCTGGAATTTCATCTTCTACTTTAACCTCTACTAGTTTTCCGTTTTCTACCGTATTTTTAAAGTTAATTCGGTATTCTACTTCTTCTCCTAATTTCGGCTTCTTATTATTTACAAATTTCTCAGCTTTCAGCTTACCGTCTTTATATTCTGGTGTAACCGTTACTTCTGAAGTCGTTGGATCTTTCATATCATCAACAACTACTTTATTGACAATGCCGTCACCAACTTTGAAATCTTCTTTTACTTTCGCCTTAAAGACGATACTTCTTTCTTCTGTATCCATAATCTCTGGATATTTAGCAATTACTTTTCCATCTATCACTTGCAGTTCTACCGGCTCTGGCTTAGCTCCTTCTGCTTTCACACTATCTTTTACATACTCTAGGCCATTCGGTAAACTATCTTCTATTTTCACCTCTGTTAGTTTTCCGTTTTCTACCGTGTTTTTAAAGCTAATTCGGTATTCTACTTCTTCTCCTAACTTCGGTGCTGGATTATTTACTACTTTTTCCGCTTTAACTTTTCCATCTTTATGCTGCGGAGTAATTTCTGCCCTCGGTGTTTCCGGCTCATTTTTCGTATCATCAATAATTGCTTTATTGACGATTTTTTTACCGACTTTCACTTCATCTTTTACTTTCACTTTAAAAGTGATACTTCTTTCTTCTGTATCTGTAATCTCTGGATACTTCGCCATTACCTTACCATTTTCCACTTTCAATTCTACTGGATCCGGCTTAGAACCTTCTGCTTTCACACTATTTTCTACATACTCTACACCTTCTGGTAAAGTATCTTTTATTTTTACCTCTGCTAGTTTTCCGTTTTCTACCGTATTTTTAAAGCTAATTCGGTATTCTACTTCTTCTCCTAACTTCGGCAATAAATTATTTACTACTTTTTTCGCTTCAAGTTTTCCGTCTTTATGCTGCGGAATAATTTCTACTTTCGGTGTCTCTGGCGGATGTTTCGTATCGCTCACAATTGCTTCATTGACAATTGTATCGTTCACGTTACCTTTTACTTTCACTTTAAAGGTGATACTTCTCTCTTTTGTATCCGTAATCTCTGGATACTTCGCCACTACCTTACCGTTTTCCACTTTCAATTCCACTGGATCCGGCTTAGAGCCTTCTGCTTTTAAACTATCTTTTACGTACTCTAATTCATTTGGTAAATCATCATTTATTATTACCTCTGTTAGCTTTCCATGTTCTACCGTATTTTTAAAGCTAATTCGGTATTCGATTTCTTCTTCTAACTTCGGTGATGGGTTATTTACTACCTTTTTCGCTTCAATTTTTCCGTCTTTATACTGAGGAGTAATTTCTGCTTTTGGGTTAATTGGATCATGTTTCGTATCATCAACAATTGCTTTATTGACGATTTTCTCACCAACTTTTACTTCTTCTTTTACTTTTACTTTAAAAGTAATACTTCTTTCTTCTGTATCCGTAATCTCTGGATACTTCGCCAGTACCTTCCCATTTTCCATTTTCAACTCTACTGGATTTGGTCCGGCACCTTCTGCTTTCAAACTATTTTCTACATACTCTAAACCTTCTGGTAACGTATCTTCTATTTTCACCTCTGCTAGTTTTCCGTTCTTTACCGTATTTTTAAAGCTAATTCGGTATTCTACTTCTTCTCCTAACTTCGGCGTTTCATTATTTACGCTTTTCTTTGCTTTCATTTTTCCGTCTTTGTGTAATGGCGTAATTTTTGCTTCTGGCTCTTTTGAATCTTTCGTATCATCAACAATTGCCTTATTGATGATTTCCTTGCCTACTTCCGCTTCTTCCTTCACCTTTACTTTAAAGACGATACTTCTTTCTTTCGTATCCGTAATATTTTCGTATTCAGCGATAACTTTTCCATCTTTCACATGTAACTTTACTGGAGCTGGTTTATCGCCTTCCGCTTTTTCACTACCTTTTACATACTCTAAACCATTAGGGATTGTATCTTCTATCGTTACCTTTTCTAGTTTTCCGTTTTCTACCGTATTCTTAAAGCTAATTCGGTATTCCACTTCTTCCCCTAGTTTCGGTGTTGGATTATCTACTATCTTAGTCGCATCAATTATCCCATCTTTATGTTGTGGAGTAATTCTTTCTTCCGGCTCAATTGGTTGATGTTTCGTATCATCAACGATTGCTTTATTCACAATTTCTTTGCCTACTTCTGCTTCTTCCTTCACTTTTACTTTAAAGACAATACTGCGTTCTTTCGTATCCGTAATATCGATATACTTAGCTTTAACTACCCCAGCTTCAACTGCTAATTCCACTGGTCCCGGAGCTTCCCCTTCAGCCTTAATACTATTTTCTACATATTCAAGACCTTTTGGGATCATATCTTCTACTCGCACCTCTGCTAGTTTTCCATTCTCTACCGTATTATGAAAACTAATTCGATATTCGATTTCTTCTCCTAGCTTTGGCTTTTCATTATTAACTACCTTTGTAGCAGCAATTTCACCTTTTTTACTTTGCGGTGTAATAACAACTTTTGCATCCACAGGATCATGTTTCGGATCTTTTGCAATTGCTTTATTTACAATTGCTTCTCCTACTTTTGCCGAATCCTTTACTTTCACTTTAAAAACAATACTTCTTTGTTCCATATCCGTAATTTCTGAATATGTTGCAGTTACTTTGCCATTTTCCATTTTTAGTTCTACTGGCTCTGGTTTTATACCTTCTGCTTTCAAACTATCTTTCACGTATTCAACACCTGCAGGCAACGTGTCTTCTATCATTACCTTTTCTAGCTTTCCGTTTTCTACCGTATTATGAAATGTAATGCGGTACTCCACTTCTTCTCCTAGTTTTGGTGTTTGATTTGTTACGCTTTTATCTATGGTTACTTTACCGTCTTTATAACCTGGCGTAATCTTTTCTTCTGGATGCTCAGACTGAACATTCGGATCGCTCACAACTGCTTTATTAACAATTGTTTCTCCTGCTTTTGCTTCTTCTTTTACTTTCACTTTAAAAATGATGCTTCGCTCTTTCGTATCCGTAATTTCTGGATATTTTGCGATGATCTTACCATTTTCTACTTTTAACTCTACTGGATTTGGTCCAGCACCTTCAGTTCTCTCACTACCTTGAATAAATTCTAAGTTAGCTGGAATTTCATCTTCTATTGTAACGGCCTCTAGTTTTCCGTTTTCCACCGTATTGTTGAAGCTAATTTGATACTCAAATTCTTCTCCTAGCTTCGGCTTCTTATTTGTTGCTTTTTTCTTTGCATCAATCTTGCCGGCCTTATGCTGCGGTGTAATCTTTTCTTCTATATTCTTGGGTGGATTTGTTTTATCACTAACAATTGCTTTATTAACAATTTCTTCACCAATTTTTGCAGTTTCTTTTACTTTTGTTTTAAAAACAATACTTCTTTCTTCCATATCCGCAATTTCTGGATACTTTGCAATGATTTTTCCATTTTCAAATTTCAGTTCTACTGGCTCTGGTTTTTCACCTTCTGCTTTCAAACTATCTTTCACATACTCAAGACTACCTGGTAACTCGTCTTCAATCGTCAATACATCTAGACGTCCATCTTTGACTTTATTTTTAAATGTAATACGATACTCTACCTCATCACCTAACTTCGGTGATTTATTAGAAGCTATTTTTCTCGCTTCTATTTCTCCAGGAACCTCTTTTGGAATCGTAACCGTAACATTTGCATCGTCTTCACTCTCATACTTTATCTCGGCACTATCTTGTCCCTTTACAGCAACGACGTTTTTTACTGTTGTATCTGATTTTATAGATTCTTTCACTTTCACCTTAAATGTAAGAATGGCACTTTCACCAGGCTTTAAAACACCACCATCTTTAGCATCTGCCCCTTCACCAATACGGAAATCAATTTGATTATTTACAAACTCTGCTTCATCATCGCTTGCATCATCTGTTTTTTGTCCTCTATTGCTACCAGTAACATATTGAATTGATCCCGGGACATACTCTAATCGATCATCTAATTTATCAAAGCCTTTTACATTAGATACCGGCGCTTGATTGTTCTTCGTATCATTTTTCACTTCAATTTTGTACGTAATCTCTTCGCCAGCTTTAACTTCCTTAATTTCTTTTCCGGTACTATCTAATGCCTTTTTATCTACTTGTAAGTTTGGAGCATTATGTTCTGTAACGAATGTGGCGTTGTTTAGTACGTAAATATCACCAGTAGCACCATTTGCTCTAAAACGCATTTTTGCTTCTTTTAAATCATTTTTCACTTGAGTAGGTCCTTCGAAATGGTACGTATGAATATCTGTACTAAATGAATTTGTCCAATCCGGATTATATCCTGGATATTTTTTTGTAACAAATTCATTCGTGCCGTCTACTTGAACTTCTGTCATAGATGAATCATTCGCGTCATTGTCTTTACCGTTAATATTTTTTATCTTTATATATCCAGCACCAAAATCATATTCTCCATAATCATATGCATATCCATCTTTCTCAGCTGGATCACCTTGTGATGAAAAATAACTAAATTTCGCCTTAAAAGCACCTTCTTTTGGTGTGTTTATTTTATTAACACTAACATCCGTCCAAGCTGTACTTTTTTGAGAAACTAACCCTTCCCAAATTTTCATATCTTTTACGGTTTCTTTATAGTTTTCATAAACTAATATAAGATTCCAGTTGCCCCAGTAGTAGCCACTACCCTTTTCAAATTTAATTTGTGGTACATTCGCAACTGTTACCGTTTGAGAAATACCTTGCTGTGCAATTACATTTGTTACATCTGCATATGCGACATAACCAGCACCACTACCTGAGTAATTAGAAATATAAGGTAAATAATCCGCTTTGCGTATGCTATCAGCACTTACTTCAGCGTATTGCTTATTTCCCATTTTCATTTTGACTGGTTGCCTTACTTGATCCTCAGTAACTTTTCTATCAGTAATATTTCCTGGTACCCCCATTGCTGCTGTCCAAAATAGGTAGGCCTTTTTCACTTTACTTCCAGCGGGAATAGTAGGAAAAGCTCCTGTTGACGAATTAAAGGTACTATTATCGTTATCAACGTCCACAGTCATTTTATTCGTCTTATACCCCATACTTTGTCTGCCATAATGATCAGTTGTCAAACCAAGTGTTACATTACCAGTCTGTACTAAATTTCCAGGAGCAATTGTAGAATACAGAGGATCTCCAAACCCTTGCTTATCCCCTACCTGAATTTGAACCTTTGAAGCATTCTCTGACGCAGCTTGTACTTCTGCATTACTCTGCTTTGCTGCCCCTTTTTCTGGCTGTTTCTCAGCTTCAGTTACTGGTTGCTTTACCAGTTCTGTTTTTGATGTAGATTTATTTTTATCTTCTACAGATACTTTTAGCTTTTCATCAACTTTTTTAGTTATACTATCAGCTGATGGACCTACTTCTTTCTTACTACTGTCAGGCTCATCATCAGCATTAGCTTCTACCTTTTCTTCAGAGGGAATCCCTTCCACATCAACGGACATGCTCCCTATTTGTACTTGATCTTTTTGCACACTAATCTTTTGTTTGTACTCTTTATTAAACTGCTGCGTGCGACTAGCTTTTATTAACACCGTCATTTTTTCATGTGATTTTAAATCTTGAATTTTAAGATTAGAAGAAAGAAGCTTTCCTCCCTTATCTTTTTCTTCTACATAGAAATCAGCCACTTTATTTTCAGGTAACTTCTCTCCATTTACTTTCACAGATTGCGAGAGGAACGTAATTTCATTTTCATTACTTTGTTTAAGCACCAATTCTTGAATTGGTGTATCTCCCGTATTTTCAATCGTATATTGAAATACGTGCTCCCTCTCAGCTACTTCTCCCCTATATATTTCAGCATTTACTTGCTCTGCCTTAATTCTTACATCATTTCCTTGTAACTCATCCCAGCTCTTCTTATGTATCTCTGCAAAAGCACTAGGTGAAGGCAAGGTGATGGATAGGAGAAGTGCGATTATTGTTACGACATTAAAACACTTCAACGATTTCTTCATATTATTTACCTTTCTCCTTCCTATATATTTGCTATCCGTCTACTTATAGACGAAAACATAACAATATATATCCACTCGCAACAATCCGTCCTATGAAAATCTATCATTGAAATCTTTATTTCAACAATACAAATCTCATAGAATATTACTATTTTAATTTATCAAAAATAGTATATATAACGGATACTCATATAAACCTCTACCACTTTTTACTTATAGTAAAAATCCCCTATGATATAGGTTTATATAACAGTTAAAGGATACATAAAAATCTTAACATACTCCATAATCTATTTATACATACAATGATAAATTTACCATTTTTTACTTATTTCAGTTTCTTATTTATCATTAAAATTTTCGAAAAATAGTAACCGTTACATGTAAAAATATGTTATATTATTAAGAACAAACGTTCTTAATTTAAAGGAGGAAATTTCCATGATAAACGAACCTATCCTCGTAAAAAAAGAAGCTTTCCAAGCAATCGGCATTTCGATTATGACAACAAATGAAAAAGAGGCATCTACTGAAGGGAAAATTCCCGGGCTTTGGAACCGGTACTTCCAAGAACAAATCATGCACCACATTCCAAATCAACAAACGAAAAAAACATTCGCTTTCTACTCGAACTACGAATCAGATGAAACGGGTACATATACCTTTACGATTGGCATGCCTGTTTCTTCATTAGAAGACGTTCCTGAAAATATGACAACTTTAACAATACCTGCCGCTACGTATGCGGTATTTACAACGAGAAAGGGACCAGTTGCTGAAATCGTTTGCGAGGCTTGGGAATATATTTGGAAATGGTCAAAAGAAAATAAACGTGCTTTCACAATAGACTTCGAGCTATACGATGAAAAAGCAACAGATCCAAACAACGCACAATTGGATATTTATATTGCATTAGCCTAAATGACAAAAAAGAAGATACCAAATGGTATCTTCTTTTTTGTCGTTAAATAGCCACTGTGCAAATCCAACATAATTGTCTACAATGAGAAAGTGCAGTATAGAAATATTAGAAACTGTATAAAGTGAAACTATACTCAGTGGTGGGGGGGATTCATCCCCCACCACTGAGTATTAGCCCTCACCAATCGGACGTTTACGGGCAGTTAGTCTCCCACCTAACTTCTTTGCTCGAGCCAAATTTTGAGGTGGGAGTTTTACTGCCCGTTAACGCGGGATAAATTGATTGTTAACAAGTTTTTTAGTTTAAATTTGTCACATAGAAAGGAAGCAATATGGAGGAACTACAACAAAATAAATCTGCTTTAGAAGGAAGCGGAAAACCGTTATTAAAAAATACGAATTTCCTTTTTCTTTGGGCAGCTACTCTTTTTTCAAGTTTCGCTTTAGCCTTTTTTACTTTTTCACAAACGTGGTACATAGCAAAAACATTAAACCTTGAGGCATCACTCGGTGTTGTTTTCGTAGCTCTTAGTGTTCCAAGGCTTATTTTTATGATTATCGGCGGCGCTGTAGCTGATAAATTCCCGAAAAAAAACATTATGTTTTATTCTAATATTGTTCGTGCTATTCTTGTCGCAACTATCCTTACATGGTTCATCGTAGGTGATGTAACACTATATACATTTGCTTTATTCGCTTTATTCTTTGGACTTGCTGATGCTTTTTTCTGGTCAGCTGATGGATCTATCTTGCCTGAACTTGTCGAAAAAAGCCGTTTAACACAAGCAAACTCACTTACACAAATGACGAACCAAGCATCGGTTATTTTAGGGCCTGTACTTGGCGGCATTCTTATTAAATTTACGAACTATGAAACGATTTTCTCGATTACAATTTTATTACTCATTGTCGCAGCCATACTCGTTCAAAAAATACAATTTACGATGCCAGAGCAGCAAAATACAGACAAAAGCATGTTCACTTCTATTAAAGAAGGAATTTTATATGTAAAGGAATCTCCATTCCTTTCAACTTTCCTTATTTGTAGCGCCTTTCTAAACTTATTTTTAATCGGTCCGATGCAAGTCGGTTTCCCGCTTTTCATTAAAAATGTTCTACACGGTGACTCGCTTCAATTCAGTTACTTAGAAGCATCTGTAGGAGGCGGAATGGCAATAGGCGCAGTCATTGTCGGTTTAAAAAATATTAATCGTAGGCGCGGTCTATTTTGCATTATCATGATGCTACTGTCTGGTGTATTCTTCTTATCTATCAACTTTAGCACTGTACTATGGCAAGCGTTATTAGCCGGCATGTTTTACGGTATTACAATTGCAATGGCTATCGTTCCGCTTATGGCGATGATTCAATCGACAGTAAAAGAAGAAATGATGGGACGCGTAATGAGTTTGCTTATGCTATCATCAATGGGCTTTATCCCGCTCTCTTATGCATTCACATCAATCGCGCTTGCAATAGGAATTCCAATCGTAACCGTTATGAAAAGTGGTGCAATCGCCGTTATCGTCTTCGTACTATTTGTAGCGATTCGTGTTCCAGTTGTAAGAAAGTTTGATTAACTACTTGGAGTCATGCGTTTACGCATGGCTCCTTTTTAAACGGATCAAATAACGGTATCCCCTTACTTCTTCTCAGTGCTGCTCCCCATTCTAATCCAACCTCTAAAAATAAATCCCGCACTGTACTATATAAAAGTGCCTTCACATTTTTACGGATTTCCCCGTATTTATACGCTCTCACAACACTTTTCACGCGCCAAATGAAATTCCCATACACTTCTTCATCAGCTAATATTTGCTCCAGTAAAACACCTTGTTCTAGTAACCCACTCTTTTTATACGCAAGTTCCACCTTACTCCAAAATATATTAATCTTCTTCGGATTACTCGTCATCGGTAGAAGTGCATATATAAAAGGCTTCGGTATATCATGACGGCAATACGTCTCATCAAGCTCGTACGTTACTTTTCTATTCTCTTTTATTTGTGGAATGTTTTTAGAAAGAATTGTTTCCCCCTCATATTTTTGCCCCATTCCACTACAGCCAGCTGCATAATTCTCACTTTCACATGCGGACAATTTCATACGGTCATCCATGCGGTCAATTGCAGATGTAAGAAAAACATATAAGTTCGCACTATATCCGCCGCGTTTATGTCTTTCTTTCGTTGCAACACGCTTTATAATTCCTAATTCCTCTAACTTTGCAATGGAGCGGCGTACTGTACGAATGCTTTTTCCCACATTTGTAGCAATCATCTCCATTAACGGACAAGCAACCCCCACTGTTTTCTGTTTCTCATTCACTGCATACTTTCCTAAAAAATGAATAATAGTAGCATCCGTTTTATTTAATTGAAATCGATAATGTTTCAAAACTTGTTTTTGATATGTATTAAACTCTTCTTTACTTCGAAATTCACTATATGGTTTCATTAAATTATATAAGCTTCCCATTTTTATCACCTCACTTATAAATAAGGAATCGGAAGGGAATTTGGCGTGGTAATTAATATTTTTTATTGGAGATGAAAATATGATCGTAATTAGCGCTTGTTTAGGTGGTATCGCTTGTCGTTATGATGGAAATGACAATCTCATTTCAAAAATAGAGGAGCTCCTGCAAAAAGAAGATACAGTCCTTATTTGTCCTGAAGTATTAGGTGGATTGCCAACGCCTCGTCCCTCAGCTGAAATTATTGGCGGGAATGGCGATGACGTTTTGGATGGAAAAGCGAAAGTGATGACAAAAGATGGTGAAGATGTCACGGAATCTTTCGTGAGCGGTGCTTATAAAGCGCTAGAACAAATCAAAAATTTACACCCAGAATATATTATTTTGAAAGAACGTAGTCCATCTTGTGGTAGTTCTACAATTTACACGGGAGAATTTAACGGGAATAAACAAATTGGTTACGGGGTAACAACTGCTTTATTCAAAAGACATGGATTAAAAGTTATGTCAGAAGAGGATTTTGAGAAAGAAAAAAGGAATTGACCCTGTTCGTCAATTCCTTTTTTCTATCTTATTTTGCACCTAATTTTTCTTTCACTTTCGCAGGAAGCTCGTCTTTCTTTACTTCTTCCCAAGCTGTTACACCTTTTTTATCTGAGTGATATACGCGTAGGAATGCTTCTTTACGAAGGTTTTTCACAGCTGTAAATTCTAACTCTTTTTCTTTACCTTCTTTATCAAATGCAGGTAACTTATACTCGAATGATTTATGTGGCTCACCGTTATCAGCTTTTTCATTCTTCTCAATTCCATCAGTTGTAATTTGAACGTAATACTCATCTTTACCCATACGGTTAATATCACAACCTACTAACAGGCTTGCGAATACGACTAAAATACTAAAAAGTGCAATATATCTTTTCATTTCCTTCACCTCATATGTTTTTTCTTATAGTCTTATCTTAAAGCCCAAAGCTTAAAGAAGAAATTCAAAAACATGACATGAACATTACACTTTTGTAAGATAATAATTATTTCTTCACTTTAGAAACCGTCATCCCGTCACCAATTGGACTTTTACGCCAAAAGAAAAGACCTTTTTAGCGATTGCACTCCATCGCTAAAAAGGTCTTTCTCTATTTCAACTAAAAACTTAGCACTCTTCTGGCTTACCAGCATTCGTCGCTGTACGGAAAGATGATCCACATCCGCATGATGCGATTGCGTTTGGATTATCGATTGTGAATCCGCCGCCAAGCATAGATTGTTTATAATCAATTTTTACTCCTTTAACAATCGGAGCACTTTCTTTATCGATAACAAATTCGACACCGAAAAACTCAAGAACTGTGTCGTCTTCGTTTGGTTCTACTTCAAATCCTAAGCCGTAAGAAAGACCACTACATCCGCCGCCGTGTACAGCAAGGCGCACGTACTTCTCTCCATCCTCAGCATCTTTTAACATATCTTTAATTTGAAAAGCTGCTTGTTCTGTTACTTCAATCATGAAATACACCATCCTTTCTGTTCTCATTCTATTATACATCTTTACGCTTCTATCTTGTACTCATACACTCCGCGGCAAATTACTTCTGCTGGTCCTTTCATTAACACATTGCCTTCTTCTGTCCATGCAATCATTAAATCACCGCCAGCTAAATGAACTGTAATTTCCTTACCACGTTCCATCTTTCCATTTAAAATAGAGGCTACAACTGCTGCACACGCCCCCGTTCCGCAAGCTTGTGTTACACCAGATCCACGTTCCCAAACGCGGAAGTTCATCTCTTCCTCATTTAAGATTTCGATGAATTCAACATTTACTCGTTCCGGGAACATTTCATGTGTCTCAAGGACTGGACCAAGCGTTGTAAGAGGTGCTTGGTCTACATCATCAACAAAAATAACTGCATGCGGATTTCCCATTGAAACAGCTGTAAATGCATAACGATGGTTATTGTATAAGAAGTTTTCACGAATAAATGGTGTTTCACCTTCACCAAGCATCGGTATTTCTGCACGGGTTAAACGAGGTGCTCCCATATCGATTTTCGCTAATGTAACTTTCCCTTCTTCTACTGTTACTTCCGCCGTTACAATGCCAGCTAACGTTTCAATTGTGAAAACTGTATCTTCTACTAGTTTATGCTCATACGCATATTTCGCTACGCAGCGTAAACCGTTACCACAGCTCTTTCCTTCTGATCCATCATTATTAAACATGCGCATTTTTACCGGCGCTACGTCAGATGGACAAATTAAAATCATTCCATCTGCTCCAATACCAGTATTAATATTTGAAACCTTTTCCGCCACAAGAGCTAAATCTTCTTCAGGAATTTGTTCTTCAAACATATTTACATATATATAACTATTGCCAAGACCATGCATTTTTGTAAAAGAAAATTGGCTCATTTGTATTCACTCCAAAAATAATTTGTTATGTTAAGTATAAAATGCACGCTTTTAGAACACAATATGAATGTCCCCCGTTTCTCATATTTGACAACATTTGGCGATGAGCCATTCTTGCGCAAATTGTGTAAGAAAAAAGCCCTTCTAAAAAGGGCCTTTTTTATTTATATACAATATTACCCTCCCCTGCGAAAGAAAATTTTATCTAATAGAAAAAGAAAAAGGTGCTGCCGATTGCAACACCTTAAAACATTGGATTTTCATCCAAATACTCATATACATTATTAACAAGTTCTTCTACTGTAGCACCTTGTACTACTTCACCATTTACAAGTGCAAACGGTCCTTCAAAACAAATGCCACAATATCCTAAACAACCATACTCCATTACATCTAAATTCGGATCTTTTTCTAATTTCTCTAAAGCTGCTTGTGAACCACTTGCAAGGTTACCTACACAAAATTCAATTAATGGTTTAATCAAAATTCTCCCCCCTGTACTACAAAACAAATTACTTTCTGACTTCATCTATAAGAAAAAAACTAAGCTGTTTCTTGTTGTTTTCATTACACCTTCTAAACTATTTAGTTACTTCATTATTTCACTTCAAAATAGATGATTCCTTCTATATAACATGCTATTTACGATGAAATGGTAACTAAATAATGCAGATCGTTTACTCTACTTTTCTTCTTATTGTACAACAGAGTATTCATTCATGCATTGTTATTTGTTCACAAATTCGATATAATTTGATTGAGTAAAGTCAAAATATTTTATTAATATAAAATTTTATGATTAGGGGATATTTCAACAGAAAAGGGGTAATCCATCATGAAACACCTCGTAATATTAGGTGGCGGCTACGGTGGAATGAGAATTCTGCAACGGCTACTTCCAAGCAACCAACTTCCGGATGATGTACAAGTGACATTAATCGACAAAGTACCATATCATTGCTTCAAAACTGAATATTATGCATTAGTTGCGGGTACTATTTCAGAAACGCATATTCGTATACCGTTTCCTGAACACCCACGCCTCAATATTCAATACGGCACAGTAACAAATATTGATCTCAAAGAAAAAGCTGTTCATCTCGATGGCGGTGAAGCAATTCAATATGATGATTTAATTATTGGACTTGGCTGTGAGGATAAATATCATAACGTTCCTGGGGCGAAGGAATATACACATAGCCTACAATCGATTGAACAAACACGTAAGACATATGAACAATTAAATAGTCTAGAACCAAATGCAACAGTAGCAGTCGTTGGTGCTGGATTAAGTGGCGTTGAGGTCGCAAGTGAACTTCGCGAAAGTCGTTCTGATTTAAAAATCTACTTATTTGATCGAAAAGATAGAATTCTATTCCCATATCCAGAGAAATTAAGTAGATATGTAGAAGAATGGTTCGTAAAACATAAAGTTACTATTATACGAAACTCTAACATTACAAAAGTAGAGCCAAATATTGTGTACAACCACGATGAACCACTTGAATGTGATGCAATCGTCTGGACAGCTGGTATTCAAGCAAATGAAGTTGTTCGAAACCTTCCAGTTGAACAAGATGGTAGCGGACGGGTTGTTTTAACAAAATATCACAATATTCCAAATAACGAGCACGTATATGTTGTAGGAGATTGTGCAGCACTTCCACACGCACCATCTGCACAACTTGCTGAAGGTCAAGGGGAACAAATTGTCCAAATATTATTAAAACGTTGGAATAATGAACCACTTCCTGACGAACTACCTGTCATTAAATTAAAAGGTGTTCTCGGCTCTCTTGGTAAGAAGCATGGCTTTGGTTTGCTAGCAAACCAACCATTAATGGGACGTGTACCAAGGTTACTAAAATCCGGTATCCTCTGGATGTACAAATATCATAACGGTTAATACTTTACAGGCTGTCTCCTAATTAGGCAGCCTCTCTTATTCGTTAAAATATAATTATCAGACACATCTTTCTCAATATGAATCATGATTTATTTTTCATTTTCATATTAAAAACTACCAATAAACAGTGTATGCTATTGATAAGTTGTTTTATTTCCTTTAAGGCCGAATTCATTCGGTCTTATTTTTTGTGTTGTAAATACTTTTACAGGAGGCATTTCATTTCACTTATGAACGTAACGAAACTAAATGATCGCATAGAAGCGAAGAAGAAAGAATTGATCTATCTCGTTGAAAAGTACGGATTCACTCATCATAAAGTAATTTCTTTCAGCCAAGAATTAGATCGTTTACTTAACTTATTAATAGAAATTAAGACGAAGAAAAAACGTTGCTCTTTATAACCGTTACCTTCTCTTTTTTGATACGATAGAACTAGAATCAGAAAGGAGCCAACTATGTTTATATTAAAAGACGTTACATATAAAGATATACTGCACATTCCTTATTTACAGATTCAAAAAGAAAAAATCACATGTATTATCGGCGAGAGTGGGAGCGGAAAAAGCACATTGCTCCGTATGTTAAATGATCTACAATCTCCAACATCTGGAACAATTGAATATAACGGAAAATTGATTTTTGACTATCCCCCTATTCAATTACGACGTGAAGTAGTCATGCTTGGGCAAACGCCACCTATTTTCGATGGAACCATTAAAAACAATCTATTAATGGGACTTCGTCTTTCTGAAAAACCATTTCCAAATGATGCTGCCTTGCGAAGTGCATTAACGACTGTTAGCTTGGAAAAAAATTTAGAAGACAACGCTGATTCATTATCAGGTGGCGAAAAACAACGACTTGCTTTTGCACGTATCGTACTTATGGATCCACCTGTCTATTTATTAGATGAACCAACTTCGGCGTTAGATAGCGATACAGAACGACGCGTTATGAAGCAATTCACTATGCTAGCAAAAGAAAAGAAAAAAACAGTCATCTTCATCACACACTCACAACAGCTTCCAGAAGAAATTGCAGACGATATTATTGAGATTAGTAAAGCAAACGGTGCAACTAGAAAGGAAGTGCTCTCAGTTGAAGGGCGTGATTGAACTCCAAATTTGGCAACTTGCCGCTGCATATATTTTCATTCTTATTTTAATCGGGCTCGTGAAATTAAAAGGGATACCTCGCGAAAAACAAATCGCGCTCGCAACGTTCCGTATGACGATTCAGCTCGTACTCGTTGCATATGTCCTTACATACGTATTTGAAAATAGTAATCCATTTTATACAATTGCTCTCATTACTTCTATTACTACCTTTGCAATTTTTAATATTTATAAACGAGTTAATATCCCAATGTCCAAAGAATTAAAACGAGTAGCCGCTCTTTCTATGGTAGCCGGATCCATTGGGCCACTTCTACTATTTATCTTTGTTATTATCGGACATGATCCTTGGTATGCGCCGCAATATATCGTTCCGATTACAGGAATGTTAGTTGGAAATGCTATGACTGGTGTTTCTCTCGGTGCAAATACGTTCTTAAACAATATGAAATCGCAAAGAGGTCAAATTGAAGGAGCACTTATGCTCGGCGCAACGCCGAAAGAAGCAACTGCTCCGCTCATCCGTGACGCTTTTGACTCTGCTATTTTACCAACGATCAATTCTATGGTCGGAATGGGGATTATAAGCTTACCAGGCATGATGACAGGACAAATTTTATCTGGTGTATCACCGTTCACAGCTATTCAATATCAAATTGCCATTATACTTGGTATTTCAGGAAGCACTGCCTTTGCTGTTATTATCTTTTTACAGCTTGGTTATAAAACATTCTTTAATAAGCGGTGTCAGTTGAAGGAGATTGATTATGGTGGGCGGTAAATGGTAAATGAAATTATATCGACGATTCGACAAGGAATATCGACTTACCGACAAAAAATGACAATAAAAAGAGGAGGCTAGTCGCCTCCTCTTTTTACTTACGCCTTCTTAACGAATTGTGATTTTAACTTCATCGCTCCGAAACCGTCGATTTTGCAATCAATATCGTGATCGCCATCAACTAGACGGATGCTCTTTACTTTCGTACCGATCTTCACAACTGAAGAAGTTCCTTTTACTTTTAAATCTTTAATGACAGTAACAGCATCTCCGTCTTGCAGAACGTTTCCGTTCGCATCTTTTACAACTTTTGCACCATCATTATTTTCAGCTTCTGCTTCTTGGCCCCACTCATGAGCACATTCTGGACATACGAAAAGAACGCCATCCTCATACGTATATTCCGAATTACATTTTGGACAATTTGGTAAAGTAGCCATAAATTCATTTCCTCCGTTCATTATTTATACGTAAAAATCAAAATTGATGTTTACATCTCGATAAGTCAACTACCCCACTGAGATGAAACGCTTCAGTGGGAGCTTGAATTCGAACGCTAGGTCTTTTCGTCTATCGCTAAACAGTTGACGCTCTAGCATTCATGCCACCTTATGGTAACACCCCAAGTATATTTTTGGTTGGTACTGACAACGAACGATTGTTTTCCCACTTGCACCACCCTTTCGAAAAAGAGCAGTTCTCCCTTGTGGAAGAAGCCACCACTCAAATGAATCTGGCGTGTGCTACAAGCCCCGACAAGTCGAGTACACATGGATGGTTGACGCACCCACTAAGCTATGCGCGAAGCAACAGCCTTACGTTTTTGCACTTCTAATAGAATCGGTGTTTTCACTTTCAGACTTTCATCCAATTCTACAACTCTTGATTTTTGCAATGTATTCAGCGCACCATTAATATCAGCATGGATACATGTTCCTGATTTACTTTGGTACAGACCACGAGTGATTCGTTTGCCGCTAAAGCGATAATGCGTCCTATCATCCTTAGACCAAACTGGAACCGGATCTTTATCCAGAAAACTAGCTTTTGAAGTATAGCTTTCTTCTTGTTTGAAAAATCGTATCCCTTCTTTTATACATTTATTCTCAATTGCTGAAAGCAGTTTATGAAACGGGATTTGAACAAACTTTTGATTATTCTTTTTCCCCATATCAGATTTTTGTTTCCAACCAACATTATATCCTACTACAACCGTATCTATGTTACATGCTTTCACTTTTTTAAATAACAGGCCTACAGTTTGTGAAATATAACCGTTTATTTGTCGTTCTCGTTTATGCCAAAGTGCGGCCATTTTATTCGTTACAATACGTTTTGAAATTCCGTTTTCCATATTTTTCAGCCCTAGATTACGTATCATTTTATTGAAGTACTGATTAATAGATTTTAATTTTTTTCCATCAATTAAGAATGTATCACCTGTATTTGTTGCGCAACTTACTAATCTATCTACACCTAAATCGCAACTCAAAGCGTTATTCGTAGTCGTGGGTTGTTTCTTCATTTGAGAAACATACATTTCATATGTGTAATGCACCTCAAAGAACCGACCTTTTTGCTTCGGTACAATCTCGATGTAAGAGATTTTTTTATTTCTTACATTTTTAGGCATGCGTATTTTAATGGAACCGAATTTTTTTCTGAATGCAGCATTCATCGGAATCATCCAATACCCATTCTCATCTACTTTTGGAACTTGATAGATTTCAATGATTCGTTTGTCCGTTGAACGAGAATAATTCGGAAACTTAGGACGTCCTGTGAACTTCTCAGGATTTTTCTTCCATTGTTCCATTGCTTTAAAAAAGCTCTTCACTTCTGCATATAAGGCTCTACGAATCGCTTGAACAGAGTTGGATTGCATGCCCCAGTAATTCGAATCGGCTTGCATAGCAGTGTCCACTTCTTTTACAGTAGCTATCTTGTTATGATTCAAGTAACTTTGTTTAATGGTATACAATCCAACATTTCGCAACGCTTTTGAACTATGCGACATGCGCTGAAGTAAGCGAAATTCTTTTGCAGTCAAGCAAGCTCGCCCGAGATTTTGTTTTTGCGTGAATCGTTGCATGTTTTCTCTTTTCTTTTGTTTACGTAGTACTTTCACGGCTTTCTTTCTAGCCATTGTTTTCACCACCTTTCTTAGAGAGTTCATTAATTTTTTTTCTAAAATCGTATTTTATCTTAGGAAATCTCGTTTCACGAAACAAGAACTAACACTTTTGTAACTGTTAATTACTTTTGGCAAATCAATATTGGGAACGAAACAAAATGTGAACATAGTCTTCATCGCAATTCCTATTGGCTCAAATAACAAAATGATTATGATTATCCAATTTCGGTGTCTTACGATCTATTCCCTCCTTACCTAAAGGCAGATTGTATCATAAGACAAAAAGAAACAAAAGTGTTTGATCTACCTTATGACGGCAATTCATCTCCACCTGAATTGTTGGGTTTCACCCGTAACACAAATCAGATGGAGTCTTCTTGCCAAAAAGGATAAAAAAAGAAGAATCCTTACAAGATTCTTCTTTTCAAAATGAATGAGTTCTCACTAGAAACTCCAACTATTTTCTTCAATATAAAATTGATACTCTTCTAACTCTTCTTCACTTAACTTCTTATTATTTTCATATACTTCTTGCCACTCGAAATAATCTTCATCGAAATAAACAGCAAATTTTATTTTCACGTTTTTCTTTTCTGTATAATCATATCCAGTAAATTCTACTACATCATAATCTTTTTCTTTCTTCACAAACTTCCAAGTTGGATTATCCGTCATAATCTCTAAAGTAAATCCTTCATCACTTGAACGAACAACGTTTTTTATATTTGGTTCAGTTGGTAAAAAGGAGAGTCCGAACGTGGCTCCGCCAAATACTAACCCAACTATAATGTGTAAACCAACCATGCCAGCAAAACTAGCGCCACCCTTTGATTGTAAGTAATATGCCTTCTCATGATCAGGCATATTTTCTCCCTTATGTAAAATACGAACAGCATGCTTATAATATAAACGATTTCCTTGCCATCCAGTAAATATCATTATTCCTAATTGAAGAACTAAACCAATTGATAAAAAAATCCCATCTGGAATGTCTATAAAAGGAGGGATCAGTATACTAGGAACCGATAATAACATAAGTATACTAAACAACTTATACATTTTACGATAAGCTAACCAAAAGGGAGGGAAGAAAAAGGCTACCCAATTCCACGTATTTCCTTGCGCTGGATTTTCTACTTTGCCCCACTTAAAATCATAATACGCCGTATTCTTTTGAACGACTGTATGTAACTGTTGCGGAGAAATTGTTTCTTGTAAAACCGTGTCCTTCACGTACATCATCCTTTTCTTATTTCTACATACGTGTATTTTATAGAAATAAAAAGAAGGATTCTAACAAAAAGTACATATATTTCATAAAAATGAACGAAAATCGAATATAATCCGACAATTATCCGTTTATTATTTCATTTTACTTTTAAATATATTAGAATACTTATGAATGATACATTTAATACACTAAGTTAATCATTTTGTATATTCATAAAAAAAGATGTTTCAAAATCACTTTGAAACACCTTTCTTTACTATTTCAAACATATTCCCTCTTACACAACTAATAAATAATCTATCATTCACTTCCTCAATTGATACAATAAAATCTATGTTGACTACATTTTTAGGCAGTTTCACTATATCTTTTACTTCACCACATTCAGCATCAAGTATTATTAATTCTAAATTTGAAGTAGCAATGTAAATTTCACCATCTCTATATAACAGAACTTCTACAATGTCATGTAAAGTAGTATTGTTCCAAATCACTTTACCCGTTTGAATATGAACACCACAAATTCTGCCTTCTCCTAAGGACACTACCATTATCTCTCCGATAAAAAATGGAGGCAGTTTGATTTCAAAAGACATATTTACTTCATATAACTTTTGACTGTTCTTATGGTCATAACATTGTATTTGTCTACTTACATCTTCATATCCATACTCTGTTCTTGTTAATAGTATTTTTGATTCATCTGATGCAATGTGAGAATACCAGGCCTCATCAAGAGCTTTTTCAAAAATTAAGTTATACCCCTCTTTTCCGTATTCCCACTTTTGTAATACCTCCATTGCTACACATATAAAATGTTCATGAGTCAAAGCAACTGGTTCATTTGGATTACACTCTTCAATTGTTTGTTTCCATAGTGTAGAAGCGTCTAATAATTGAATGGCAATTGCAGCGTTACTATATACATCCATTTCCCCATCTTCATCAGAAGGATTCCCTGCTAATACATAGTAATCTCGGCCAATATGGCACTGCAATTTTTCTCCTCCGACTTGGACATTCTTTTCCCATACTTTTACTCCACTTTCAAGCTCTAATAAAACATTGTAGCCTTCCTGTGTAATAACTAATAAACGTGGTAACTCTTCCCTCGTAGCTTTTACCTCTTGTATGACATGCCCTTCTATTTCTAAATCCCATAGAAGCTCCCCACAACTGGACGAAATTACGGACAATTTCGTAATACTTTCTCCAAATCTATTTGCATGCCAAATAATTATGACACCATCCACAGTTATGCAATCACAATCTTCTACTAGTGGAATATGACACTGCCAAATCTCTTCTTTCGTTTCACTATCGAGTTTACGAATTTCGTGGTTATTTTCCTCCACATAAAAGATACTCTTCTCATCATGAGATAGTAACGGAATAAATATCGGTTCAACCTCTATCCCCTTTACATAATTCCAGTTTAATTCATACTTACCACTTGTAGAATGATATGTTCGATACATAATTGCGTTATTTCCATTTACAAGTTCAGAAAGAAATGGCTCAATTTCTAAAATTCTATGATACGCATCTTTTATTCGAAAAGAATCAACTCCACTTATGTAAATCTGCTCTATCTCTTTTTTAAGAAACGAAAAGATTACTCGTAAAAATTGTTCGCTATCAACACTAGCTAACTTTTTTCCTCTCTGATTAATAATGAGAAAGTCCCCATCCTTCTTCTTAAACTCTACCTTTTTTTCATATCCATCTAAAAAAATCACAGCACCATCATCTTTAAAACATTCACCCCATGCGTCAAACAACTGACAAATCGGGTCGATTATGTCTGTTTTTTCTTGCAACACAATTCTCTCATCTATACTAATTACTATTTCTCCGGCATTTTCTGTCGGCAGTTTATTTAGTTCGACTTGAAACTTTTTCATTATTTCCTCCCTCTATTGCTCGTTATTCAAACTAACTATAATATATGACATAAGATTCTTAAAACTATTATTTGAGGTGATCCAATATGAAGACTACAATTTGGACAGAAGATGATTATTTAAAACTAGCACCCATTAACGACGAACTAATCAAAAAAGCAGAAGAAGTACTGAACGTAAAGCTTCCGGAATCATACATAAACCTTCTAAAAGAACAAAATGGAGGAACACTGCGCCTTGATGCTCACCCTACTTCAGAGCCGAATTCTTGGGCAGACGATCACGTTAATGTTTCTGGCTTATATGGCATTTCTTTTGATGAAAATGAATCTAGTATTTTAGAGAGTCATTATTTCATTCAGGAATGGGAAATGCCTGAGAATCTCGTACTTTTATCAGGGGACGGGCATACGTGGATTGCATTAGACTATCGAAATGTAGCTGAAAATCCTCCAGTTATATTTATTGATAATGAAGTTGAGCAAATAATTGAATTAGCACCTAACTTTGAAAGTTTCTTACAAAACTTAACTACATATGAATATGACGAAGAGTAAGCCTTATTCTAAAGCGGTACAAAATTCCATTGCAAGTTTACATGTTGCTTTAAAACCGCTTGGATTTAAGAAAAAAAGACATACATTTTGCAAAGCTGAAAACGGATTTTATAAGCTCATTAACATACAAAAAAGCCAGTTTGAAGATAGTTTTTATGTAAATATCGGAGTTCACCCGATCGGTCTCCCGCAGCTTATTACAGACCAGTTACAAATACAAGAAAACACTTCAATATTCGATTGCATTCTACAAACGAGAATAGAACCTATACATATGAAACAGAACCAATTATTGCATAATGTTTCACATGAAACTATCGACATTCCGAATTACCTTTCTACTATTTTCGACTGGTTTCATGTGTAGGCGTCTTATGAAAATTTAATAAAAACAAATATACACGCTATTACTCCGGTACTAGCTGTCGTTCCAATATTACAAGAAAAAGCATTTCTGCTTCTTACTTGTTTCTCTTTCTATAGCTTAAAACAGTACGAACAAGCTAATCGCTACTTACAGCAATATTTGCATTGTGCTGTACATCTTAATACCGAGGAAAAAGAGCAAGTATTCTTTCGTGAAGTTGATATGTATATGAAAAAACTAGTGGGAAGCAAAATATAATTTCACATTTTGCTTCCCACTAGTCCTTTATCACACCTTTTATATCCTCCTACAACGCCCAAGTAATATTCATCTCTTCAAATGAATCCTTACATACTTCCAATCCTTCACTATCATCCGTTCCGATCATCGCTACTTCTTCTTTAGACAACATAATTTCCTCGTTTGGATTTTTAATTTTTCTCTCATACACGAGTTGTAAAAGCTCTATTTGTTCCTCTGTTAGCTCATACTCTTCTTCCAATCTTTCCATCGCTGATTCCTTATCAAGTAATGGAATTTCTAATAAGAATCCGCCGTGCTCTTCCATCTCTTCAAATGAATCAATTGAATACGCACCGCTATCCTCAATCCAAAATGCAGTTGTAATAAAAGGAACTGTTTCACCTTCTACTTCTTCTAATACATATTGAAGTGCTTCTTCTTTCGCAATATCTATTACTTCCGAAGGTGCCTCTTCAAAATAATTTTTCGCATCAATCCACTCATCAATTCTTTCACTATTCACATCTTGAAGACATACGATCGTATAATCCGGATGAAACGTAATTGTCCCTCTTCCGCCTTGACTATCTTGCATACTATAGTTACATCCATCCCATGAACTTTCATGTGAGAGATCAGGATCATGTGCTACAAAAATTGCATTTGCAATCGAATTTAAGATGCAGCCTTTCCATAATTGTTCTCTATCTATATGTAATTTATATTTATTCATCGTCTTCCTCCACACACATATTTTTTCTATTATCTTTCCTCTACATAATACTTGTAAAGCCTTTCCCACCTACTACAAAATACGAAAGACGCCCTTTCAAAAAGGCGTCTTTTTTACAGTTGAAAATTTACTAATAAATAAAATGCATTGTTTAATACATGAATTCCAATTGGAACGAGTAAATTGTTTGTTTTCTTATAGGTGTAGGCTAAACTTATGCCTATACCAAAAATATATAAAATACTCCCTACTGTAAGGGGATGCCCTAAAGTAAATATGAAAGCACTTATAACGGCACTACTAAGTGTAGAGAAGCGCTGAGATAATTTCATAAAAAACATACCTCGGAATACAAGCTCTTCCCAAATCGGCGCAAAAATCGTGAGTACAACTACATATAAAATGATTTCATTTTTAGTAGGCTCTATTACTATATTAGATTCCTCCACACGAAGCCCATGTGGTAAAACTAAATTTAATACCGCAAGATATATAAGCAGTACGATCATCGTCATTATTATTGTTACATAATGTTTTAAGTTATTGAATTGTATTGATTTTAGTAAATGCACACAGTAATTTCTTGCCGGTGCATACATTACAATAATCATACAAAACGTGAAGGGTGAAATGAGATGATCTACATACCACGGATATAATGAGGAGTCATATAAAAAGTTCAAATAACCAATTCCATACATGATCCCAAAAATAATTACTATCATGCTGATTACTTCTAACATACTCATTTGCACATTCTTTTCTTTATATGTAACTAATTCCGTGTCCACTATATCCCCTCCAGTATAATTAAACCTTTTCAACCATTATATACCAAATTAAACGTAAAAAAAGACAATACATTCAACTGTATCGTCCATTTTCTTCCCTACCATTTCTCTCTACACGTCTCAATTAAGTGCAGCAAATACCTCTTCGTCATATCTGCCCTTCTCCACCTTGAGAGCATTCGCTTTTCTTTTGGATTCTGCCGTATTCTTGCTACTTCTTTTAATAAAATCTCCCATTCTTCCCCTGAACGTTCTGACAAGTATTGCAATCCTCTATCTTTTGAAACGATTGTTTTATGATCTAGAGTATATAAAATGCGGCCCATCGTAACGACAGCTGATTCTACCCACTCTTCTATAAAAAATAAATATGGCTGCTTCGCTTTTTCACTCCAGTATCGTTCTACGTTGTATTTCATCGTATTGACTACATCATCCCACCCTATTTGAAACGAAAGGTCTTCCGCTTCTTTCCCGATAACTGTAATACCTTGATTTTTCAATGTCCACCATGTGACTGCATTAATATCCCAATGACCTACATTCGCTTTACCATCTGCACAATACACGTACTCATTCATTTCATCATTGTATTTCCCTAAATCAGCAAGCGGAATATACATGCCATCCATTCTTTTACCTAACGTACTATTACTAAGTTTCTTATGAAGTTCTACAAGTTGCTGTTTTTCAGCTTCATTCACGGGATCACTTATTACCGTGACAAAATCAACATCGCTCGTTTCTGCATGAAATGCACCGAGTGCGATGGATCCGTAAATATATACGCCAACTATTTTTTCATCTAAAAAAATTTCTTTTAACCCTATTATGTATCGCTCCATCAACCGCTCTACTTCTTTTGGTAACGCATGCTTTACTACATTCTCCACATCTATCCCTCCAATAAAAAAGCCTTTGCAAATTCGCAAAGACTTCCTGCTTTATAAATATTTCTCGATTTCTTCGTAAACATCCTTCAAACGAGGATTTCCTTCTCCAACAATTTCTCCATTTACAAGAACGACCGGATAAAATAAATCTTCCTCCACTACGCGCTCTGCGAATGCTTTTTTCTCTTCATCTTCTTGTTCTTCTTGAAAATCAATATACTCGAAATTAAATTTATTTTCTTGTCCTTCATATTTACGACCAATCGCCGCCTGTAACCACTCAAACGTTTCTGTTGAAGATGGCATTCCAACGCAGCTCGCACAAATTACTTTCGTCCCATACACTTGCACATTAACCATTTCTTCTCCCCCACTTCTTGTTCTGACAGTATATTCAGATACCTTATTACATAAGCACATCATTTTACAAACTTATTCCATACCCCTATACTGAAAAAACACGTTGTAAACATGATAAAAAATTTCGGCAATAAAACAAGAACAGAAAAAATAGATTTTCCCCTCTATCTTGATTATAATAAAACTGATGAAAGGAGTCGATAAAAATGGAAAACCCACATATGCAAGAACAAGTACTAGAAGTATTAGATAAATTACGTCCATTCTTACTTCGCGATGGCGGAGACGTTGAGTTAGTAGACATTGAAGAAGGTATCGTAAAATTACGCCTTATGGGTGCATGCGGAAGCTGCCCAAGTTCTACAATCACACTAAAAGCTGGTATCGAGCGCGCGTTACTTGAAGAAGTACCAGGCGTTATCGAAGTAGAACAAGTATTTTAATTAAAAGCGGAAGCGGCTCGTTCAAAGCCACTTGCTAAAAGGAGACCAAATTTGGTCTCCTTTTTTTATACAAATCACATTTATCCGTTAACATCATAAAACAAAATTGGAAATCCTTCTCAAAAAATGCGATAATTGATACTATATAGTGAATCGTTCACACATATAAAGTAAAAAACATAGGGGGACGACACATGCCAAGAATGGGAAACACGTTTTTAACAATTCAAGAACTAGAAAAGAAAAAAGAATATTTATTAGATCTTTCATCTGTTATACCAACATGGAATGCGAGCTATCAATTTTTATTTAAAGAAATCCAGCAAGAATTATTAAGTAAAGTCAATGAAAAAATCGAACAACATCAATTCATTTTAAATATATGTGCAGATCAACAGGTAGGGGCATAATGTATTACATACAATTGTAGTATATAAAAAAGAGACCTCAATCGGTCTCTTTTTTATATTTTTAAGACAGCCAATCTAATTTTCTAATCCCAAGCTTATCAACTGGTAAACGGAGTGAGCCATAAAAATGCTTCATAAATTGCTCAGAGCGGTTCACATCGTGTAGAATGGCTTCTAAGCGATCTCTATATATGCTTTTTTGTTCTTCGTTTCCAGTTTGGTAATATCGTTCGACTGTTTCAAAATAGTGAAGTGGGAACAGCAGTCTTGCAAATAATAGGCGCCACCCAAATGAGGATAGCGAATAATTCCGTTCATAATCTGTAACAAATTGAACGATTGTTTGCTCCCAGTCTTTCTTTTTTTCAATCATCATATAGCGGATTAATTCTGCTATATCTCGAGTTGGGTGATCATACACCCAATCAAAAGGGAGTTTGAGACGCTTCGTTTGATGCCATAATAAAGGTGTGAATCGTTCTTGGCAAATTGTTGCTGCATCCGTTAGTTGCGGTGTGTCATCCATTTCTGTATCAACAACATATTGAATGGCATTTTCCGCAACTCCTAAGTAATACGGGAAGGATTCAATAAACAATTGATCGAATACGTCTGTAGGGTGGTTCATCACTTGTGACTGCCAAAACTTTTCTAACTGATCGAGCCTTTTTTCCCATAACGCTTTCCATTCGCCAATGCGGCTTAATTGCTCAATTTCTTCTGGAAAGAATGCACCTCGTTTATGGAATATAGAAAGCTCACTTCCTAATGACGTAGCATGTCGTTCTAACGCGCGCATACCTTTTAATAAGCAGTAATTTTGTTCTTCTATCTCACTTACATAGTAGCCGTGTATAGTCGGAACGAAAGTCGCTACAGTTATATCCCCTTGCTGGTTCATATAGTCACTGAGCTTTTTCATCTCTACAAGTACTTCTTCCTCCATTTCTCCAATTGGAACAAGTACATAAATTTTGTTGCGAATCCAAAAGCTTTTATAGGGGCCAAGGGGGATTAATTCTTTAACATGCATGTGATAATGCTCATAAATATGATGAATCATCGCAGTCGCCACCTATGGTTTTTCTTTATATATATGAGCTTGTGCTCGCCTTTCATTCCTATGCACAGGATAAAGCAACGAAACGTATACAAATACTAAAAAGAAAAAAAGGTGATAAACATGAAAGAATCAAATCAACTACAAGAAAGAGCATTACAACTATTACAAGAACGCGGTGTAACAATTGACGATATTGCTGAGCTTGTTCATTTTCTTCAAAAAAAATATCATCCAAATTTAGAGATGTCAGAATGCCGTTATAACGTTGAGCGTGTATTATCAAAACGTGAAGTACAAAACGCACTGATTACAGGTATCGAACTCGATGTTCTCGCTGAAAAAGGAATGTTAAGTGAGCCGTTACAAGATATCGTAAAACGTGATGAAGGCTTATACGGAATTGATGAAGTGATCGCACTTTCTATCGTTAATGTGTACGGCTCTATCGGTTTCACAAACTTTGGATATATCGATAAATTAAAACCTGGTATTTTAGAATACTTAAATGATAAATCAACTGGTAAGGTGCATACATTCCTTGATGATATCGTTGGCGGAATCGCTGCCGCTGCTTCAAGCCGTTTAGCGCACAGAGCTGAGCATTCGGAATAATAAAATATGAAAGACCGTCAGTTTCATACTGACGGTCTTTCATATTCCATGAGCATAAATTCTCTTCCGCGACTCAAAAAAATAGGACCTTGCTGAAAACCTATGTTTTTATATAGCGTAATCGCTCTTGTATTAAATGTCGCTACGCTAAGTCGAAACGTTTTCGGCCTAAATTCTTTAACAGCAAAGGCTATGCCAGCTTGAAAAAACATTTTTCCCAGCCCTTTCCCCGTTAACGCTGGCTTCATGCCAAGTCCGATATCCATTACATCTTCTCCACCATATAAATGAATATCTCGTCCCCCTGGCACTTGTGCATTTTCTCCAAAACAAAAATAGCCGATAAACTCCCCATTATCGTCACAGCAGCCATAATACGTCCCATCTAATAATTCTTCTATTACTTCTTCCTCGCCTGAAAAGCTATATAAATTATAGTGTCCTTCGTACGTCCACGTATTTACCTCATTTGCTTCTTCTACCGTTAACTTATGTATATTCATCCTGCTCTCCCCTTATCAAATATTCTATATATAATCATTCATTTTTAAAGCCTCATTTCCCTCTAATTGAAATATGCACAATTGCATACGCACGCCTATGGAAGAAATGGTAAAATTTACTCGAATCGCTGTTGCTACACTTCTTGATCAAAGAAAAGGCGTTAAAACGGATATTAGCGCCTTATCAAACTCAAGCAATTGGCACATTTTGTCATCTTGAAAGACACTCGAAAGAGTGTCTTTTTTTCTATACCTGACAAGGACTTACTCATTTCAAAGTATAAACACATAAAATAATGTAACTCTTTACATGCATGAGTCCTTTTCTCAAAGTTTTGAAGTAGACTCAAAATAAAAAAGCACTCTTGGCTAGAGTGCTTTTTACTTTCAAATAAGGAGGTTCCATAGTATGGATAGTACTCTCGTATTTAACTTTGGCATTGGTATTGTTATTATTTTATTTGTTTTCTTTGTTCTTTGTATGAGCGGAGTGTAGAAAGACGATTTGAGGCGTCTTTTTATACATATGTATTACTTGACTTTCATAAAAGAAGTAACAATAATGGTTACAGATAAACCATTCACATATCCACAAATAGGAGGAAGAACAATGAAACATGTAATCGTTTATGCACACCCAAATACAGAAAGCTTCAACCATGCGATTTTAGAAACAGTAACAAGTGAATTAGAAGAAAAAGGTCATGAAGTACGCGTTCGCGATCTATACGAGTTAAACTTCAATCCAGTATTAGGCGCTTCCGATTTCATCTCATTTTCTCAAGGAAACACACCAGAAGATATTAAAGAAGAGCAAGAGCATATCTCTTGGGCTGACAGCATTACATTCATTTATCCAGTTTGGTGGGCGGGACTTCCTGCTATTTTAAAAGGATACGTTGACCGTGTATTTAGCCACGGCTTCGCTAATGCTTACGGTGAAAATGGTATTGAGAAGTTATTAAGTGGTAAAAAAGGCTTATTATTATCTACAATGGGAAATACGAAAGAGGCATACACAGCAGGCGGTATGTTTGAAGCAATGAAGAAGACAACAGATGTTGGTATCTTTGAATTTACAGGTATTGAAACAATTGAGCATACATTCTATACGAGTGTTCCTTCTGTGGATAATAGTGTGCGTAAACAATATCTTGAAGAGGTTAAAGATGTTGTGAATCGTGCATTCTAAATACAACGATATCAGCGATTTTTAAGATATATCAGCGCAACTCAGATTATATCAGCGATTTTTTAAATATATCAGCGCAACTCAGATTATATCGGCGATTTTCTAAATATATCGACTTACCGACAAAAATCGACACCATTCACAACTGAATATTAGCTCAAACTAATCGGGTGCCCGCAAATATCAAAAAAAGCTGCTCCAAAGTTTGGAACAGCTTTCTTCATTACATCTTCTCAATCCACTCCGTCAAGTTATGCACAACTTGCGTCGGTTGAACTTCGTATTCTGTTAACTTCTCCACAGTTGTTACTCCAGTGTGGACAAGAAGCGTATGCATACCAGCATTTATTCCTGCTAAAATGTCTGTATCGTAGTTATCCCCAACCATTAAGGCTTCATTCTTTTCTATACCAAGCACTTTTAAAGCTTGCTCCATAATGATTGATTCTGGTTTTCCGATAAAGATCGGATCCACACCTGTTGATACTGCTACAACTGATGTTAATGAACCGTTACCTGGTAATAATCCGCGCTCAGTCGGAATGGCAATATCTCCATTTGTAGAAATAAACGTTGCGCCGTTACGTACAGCAAGACAAGCTTTTGCTAATTTTTCATATGTGATGTCACGATCTAAACCAACAACAACGAAATCAGGATTTTCATCCACAAGTTCAAATCCTTTTTCCGCAAGTGCATCATGTAAGCCTTCTTCACCAATCATATATACAGTTGCGTCTTGTTTACGTTCGTAAATGAAGTTTGCTGTTGCCATACTCGTTGTGAATACTTGCTCTGCTTTCGCTGGAATATCGAAACGAACAAGTTTTTCTGCCACTTGTTCTGGTTTACGAGTTGAGTTATTCGTAACGAATAAATATGGAATGCCGCGCTCTCCTAATGCTTTTACGAAGTCGCTCGCTTCTTCAATTTGTTCTTCCCCGCGATACATTGTACCGTCTAAGTCAATTAAGTAACCTTTATACATCGATTATGTCTCTCCTTCTATGCTAACGTTCTCACCTTATCATACCACTCTTATATTACCCGCTTTTCCAAAAGAAAAAAACGCTTTACCTTAAAGCGCCCCATAACGTTCATTTTTTCTCTTTTATTTGGTAAGAACAACTACAATCGCCCTCGCACATGTTTGCTAGCGTTTTTACATCTGCGTTCGCAAATAAACGATTATACATCTCTTTTTCATCTTCACACACTTGCGGGAATCTCTCAGCGATTTCCTTTAACGGACAGTTTTGTTTTTCAATTACGAAAGAGTTCTCTCCGTCTCTCTTGATTTGAACCATATAACCATTTTTCTCTTGCATAGCTGCTATCTCTTGCACTTTATATGCTAAATTCTTTTGATTACTTACGCGCTTTTGTAACTGTTCTTCCATTCGCTTCGTTCTCTCTTTTAAAACGTAACGAAGTATTTTTTCATCGCCCATTCGCGCTAAATCTTCTAGCATATCAATCGCAAATTGCTTATACTCTTTCGGGAATGTATCTTCTCCCTTTTCGCTTAATCCATACAAATAAGTTGGTCTTCCGACATGTTGCCTTACCATCTTAGAATAGATGAAACCATCTTTCTCAAGATTACTTAAATGTCTTCGAATCGCCATTTCTGTAATCTCTAAAATTTCAGCTAGTTCCGCTACCGTGTGCTCTCCCTTTACTTTCAACAATTGGATAATTTCATCTTTCGTCGTCCGTGCTTCCCCCATGCTTCACCCTTCTCCCTCACATACAATATAAGACCCCCAAAAGGCTTTCTCTGGGGATCTTATAAGCATAATTATTCTGGTACAAATGCAGATACAGGTCCTAATTCCTTTTCTAAATAACTGCGAATATTGGCTGGGTATTTCTCTACCACTGCAATATGTTTTTGAATCGTCTTATATAATTCATCATGATTCATTTGAATATAATCTTGCGTAAGCATTTTTCGAAGAAGGATAATTTCTTTCATCCCTTGTCCATCTTCTGTACTTATCACTCGCTCGTCCATTAAAATATCGATAATATCTTCATAACTTCCTGGATCGCGCATAATAAATCCATCAATCATCGCATTACCTACATCTAATACAGAATCAATCATTAGATGCGCTATGCGTTCTAATGCGTAAAATTCAAACTCGGTTTCATATATCTTTTTCTCTTGAAATGTACTTGTTGCTCGTTCTAAACATACTAGCATTTGTTCTATTTTCTTTCTGTCTACAAAATACATGAATGTCACCTACCTGGAAATTAAAGCATTTACATTTTAATTGTAACGCTTTCTTCTGAAAAAATCGACAATTTTTCGAATTCACCTTTTCCCCGTAATTTGTTATAGTTATATTTGTATGATTTTTGAAATTGGAGGAATGGAACCTTGGAACGTGAACTCGCACTAGAAATTGTCCGTGTAACAGAAGCAGCAGCATTAGCATCCGCACAGTGGATGGGCCGCGGAAAGAAAAACGAAGCAGATGATGCAGCAACTACAGCAATGCGTGATATGTTCGATTCAGTAAACATGGCAGGTACAGTTGTAATTGGTGAAGGAGAACTTGATGAAGCACCGATGTTATATATTGGTGAAGAACTAGGAACAGGTAACGGTCCAGAAGTAGATATCGCCGTTGACCCATTAGAAGGTACAAACATCGTTGCAAAAGGTCTTGCAAATGCAATGGCAGTTATCGCAATCGCAGATAAAGGAAACCTTCTTCATGCTCCTGATATGTACATGGAAAAAATCGCGGTTGGTCCAAAAGCAGCTGGTAAAATTAGCTTAGATGATCCAATTGAAAAAACAATTGAAATTGTAGCGGAAGCTAACAATAAAAAGATTCGCGATCTAACAGTTATCGTTCAAGAACGTGAACGTCATCAAGATATTATTGATCGTGTTCGTGCAAAAGGTGCACGCGTAAAATTATTTGGTGACGGTGATGTTGGTGCGTCAATCGCAACAGCACTACCTGGAACTGGTATTGATTTATTCGTAGGTATTGGCGGAGCTCCAGAAGGCGTTATTTCTGCAGCAGCATTAAAATGCCTTGAAGGTGAAATGCAAGCTCGCTTAGTTCCAATGAACGAAGAAGAAGAAGCTCGTTGTCGTGAAATGGGATTAGAAGATCCTCGTCAACTTCTTATGTTAGACGATTTAGTATCTGGTGATGATGCAATCTTCTCAGCAACTGGCGTATCTGCTGGTGAGTTATTAGACGGCGTGAAATTCCTAGGCGGAGATTTAGCTGAAACATACTCTATCGTAATGCGTTACAAAACAAGAACAGTACGATTCATTAAAACGCATCACCATTTAGATCATAAGCCACACTTAAACTTAGATATTTAATAAAAGGAGCCATGTGTATGGAAGAACGTTTCTTTCTGTACGACGACACTGTCGCTACAAAAACTCGTTTCGTTAGCTTTATGGGAGAAAATGAGCGTCACGATTTAGCGCTACTATACTCCGATCGTCATTACGGTAAAACAATTGTCCTTGATATGCAGCGCAATAAATTTGCAATCATCGGCGCTGACGATTTAAACGAACCAGGCTACTTAGAGCACGCATTTTCTATGACTGAAGAAATTGCAGAAGAATTACGCTCATTTTTATTTGAACTTATATAATTTATCTTAGGCACCAGCTTTTTAGCTGGTGTTTTTTCGCTTTAAGTATTTTTAATTTTCAAACCTTTATGTTATAATGAAGAATAAATCTATTTGGATAGAAAGGACGTTATCTACGTATGCCAACATTTACTTTGTAATGGACCAGCAATTGGATAGCATTACTCTCAAAAAAGCACCACGCTTTTTCAAGGGAGTAGTCTGCCCATTCCCATTACAAAGGAGCGTAACGCATCTGTAGTATGATGTTTACGGAGGTTCCTCTTTGGGGAACCTCCTTTTATTTTTATCTATTTCTCCTGTCTTCATACTACAAGACATCCAAATAGCTGTATTACGTTCCTTTACCACTACTATAAGAGGTGAAGGAAAATGCAGAAAGTACAACTTTCTTGGAGTTTATATGAAAACGAGCAAAACACAATCGAAAAGTATTGTAAAAATTGCAGACGCACTACCCTATTTACTGACACAAATATTCGTAGGCATAACGCCAACGGAAAAAATATATATCGTTTTGCCATTTATAAATGTCCGAAAGATCATACGTGGAACCAAAAGCTTCGTATTTATAAATCATTTACTGATCATGTGGAAACAATCGATATGACGCAACAAGATCAAACAGAAACAACTACTACCATTTCCATTACACAGCATAAAGAAAGTGGCATAGCCGAAATCACGATTGTATTAGACCTCGTTTTCGGTTCCCACCGAATGGATAAAGCCTTATCCACATATATTTCCGACTGGAGCCGTACACTCATTGTGGATAAAATTAAAAACGGGGATATTCAATTGAACGGACAACAAATGAAACCAAATACAATACTTTCTGAAGGCGATCATATCTCGATTTGTTTATAATGCAAAAAATCCTCTTACAATCGTAAGAGGATTTTTTTACTTCTTCACTTTTCGTAATACGAAGTGTGCACAACCGAAGTTACAGTACTCGTATAAATACTCCGATAACGTACTAATTTTCGTATCATATGTCGCACGCTGGTTACTATCATCAAAGAATCCGCGCAATCTAAGTTGCTCATAACCCCAGTCCCCAACGATGTAATCATATTTATTTAAAATTTCTGCATAGCGCTCTTTAAATGCTTCTTCACTAAAACCGTCACGAAAGTTTTTAATTACTTCGTACTGAACATTATTAATGCTCACCGTAGCATGAATCTCTTGCTTTTGCTCCATCATTAACTTCCTCTCTAAGCATTCTTCTTTTTATCGTATCACAAAGCATACCAACCAACAATTTCAAATACAAAAATTTGCAAATTAGTGCATGCTATGGAGAAGGAGGTGATACATCGTGAAAAAACAAATTATGCTCTCTCTCCTCACTCTTTCCTTATTTGCAGGCTGCCAAACAAATAAAGCCGAAATGGAACGTGAAGAAGGAAGTCGTGTTCTTGTTTCCAATAAAAACGACATGTATCATACGGAAAATACAAATACACGATTAACGAGAGTCGGCTATTCATCTAAACAAAAGCATGAAGTGTCTAATAAACAAGTAGGAGCCATTAACCGTGAGAAAGTTGCTGAAATGATTACAAGCATGACAGTCAAACTCCCTGACGTTACAAACGCTGCTACACTCGTTACCGATGATGAAGTATTTGTTGTATACCGTGCAAACACAACAGATCCAAAACTCGTAGCGGATCAAGTATATAGAGCTGCTTTGTCCATCGTCCCTCGCTATTATAAAGCATATGTATCAACAGACCAAAAGTTGATTTCTCAAATTCAAGGCCTTCAATCTGGTGCCTTAAATGATACAGAATATACACAGAGCCTCGATATGTTAAAACGTGAAATGAGTAAAAATCCTCATTTGAACAATACGGGGGATCAGACTTTGAATGATATGATAAAAAAATAAAGAAGGTGGAGAAAACCTCCATCTTCTTTATTTTTAACTATTTATTACGATCCGCATAAACCTCCATCGCATCACACATAAACTGTGCTAATCCTTCACCAAACTTATCGATATTTTTCGTGAAGCGCTCATCAGCCACGTACATTTGACCAAGTCCTTTAAAAGCATCTAATGAATATTCACCGAAGTTTTGCAAGTAATTGTACCATACTCCAATTGCTTCTTGTGCCTCTTTAGAATCTGGTGCGCCGTGTCTAAGCGTCGCTAAGTTTCTGTAAATCGTATTAAACTCTTCTTGGTTTTCTTTAGACATACCTTTCGCATATTCATTCGCTTTATCTACAGCTGCGTCTCCCCATCTTTCACGCGCTTCTTCTTCGTACGGATTATGGCTGAAATCGAAGCCTTCAAATTTCTCTTTATTCGTCATTTCAATCTCTCCTTTTGTATACTGAATTGTTTTATCAATCGTCGCAATCACTTTATCTAACCTAGCCCGCTTTTCAAGAAGCATTTTCTTATGAAGCTGCAATGCTTCTTCCCGGTCAAATGATGGACTCATGATAATTTCTTTAATTTTCTTCAAAGGGAAGCCTAATTCTTTAAAAAATAAAATTTGCTGCAGCGTCTCTAAATTTTCATTGGAATACAGGCGATATCCAGACTCTGTCGTCTCATCTGGGGTTAACAACCCAATTTCATCGTAATGATGCAGTGTGCGCACACTAATTCCAACTAAATTAGCTACTTCTTTTACCTTCATTGCCATGTGTATCTCCCCCTTAATACATACGATAAAGTATGACGCAACGTTAGAGTCAATAAGTAAATTCATTTTCTTTATAAAATATTTCATGCATAATAGATATGTACATATATTAGAAAGCGGTGAAAATATGGTTTCAAATACTGTAATTGCCAGCATCATCTTTCAACTCATTGTCTCGATTCTGGTCCCAATTATTGTACTCGTTTATTTCCGTAAAAAATATAATATAAATTGGAAAGTAGTCGGCGTTGGTGTTCTTATCTTTATCGGATTTACCCAAATTCTCGAAACACCATTCCACCTATTTATGCGCGGTAATCCAGCAATCGCTCCAATTTTAGAAAATCCATTTGTCTTCGCACTTTATGGCGGACTCACTGCTGGTATTTTTGAAGAATTAGGACGCTTTGTTGCCTTCTTCTTCTTACTAAAAAAATATCAAGAATATAAAGATGGCTTCGCTTACGGAATTGGTCACGGCGGCATTGAATCCATTTTAGTTGGCGGATTCTCTGCATTCCAAGCACTTATATTTGCGAATTCAATTAACAACGGTAGCTTCGCCCAGATGGTCGAAAAAATGCCAGAACTAAGCCGCCTACAGGACATGTTAATTCAGCAACCTGCCTACTTATATTTCCTTGGCAGCTTAGAAAGAATTATGGCACTCGTGCTGCAAATCGCCTTTACAATGCTTGTTTTATACGCAGTAAAACAGAAGAAGTATATCTTCCTTGTGTACGCTATACTATTCCACGCACTTGTAGACTTCTTCGCGGCACTTTACCAAACGAAAACAATTAACATCTTTGTTGCAGAAGGAATCACCCTTCTCTTCACAATTGGCGCTATCATTCTTATTCGTAAAATGAAAGAGAAATTAATGAGTGTGCCAAAGTAAAAATAACCCGCCTGTTGGTGGGTTATTTTTTATAAAGATTATCATAGCGATGATAACTTTTACCGCTTTGCAGCTCCTTCTTTGTTTCTGCATCTATCACGATGTACTTTTGTAACTCTTCTACTTCATTTTGAGAAAAGGAAGCGAAAAAATAAACTTGGCAATCAGGGTGAATGAAAGAATCTTGAAGCACCACTTCACCCCGACAACCCGCGGCTGTTTTTTGTAGAAAGGAAAATTCTTCGTCGGGTACTTCTTTAAATAAAATCTTTTTCCGAACACTATACGCTGCATTTTTGTATTCTTTATAAATTTTCTTATCTAACTGTTCGTAAAACACATCCCCACTTACAAATGACTTATTTCGATTGCTCGGATAATCTAACTTTTGATTGGATTGTGCATATGTTGTGGACATTTGCGTAAGAAAACAAATCATGAATACGAGACATATCATTTTTTTCATACTGGCACCTCATTTTTCATTATCCACATTATTTTTCCACATCTATAAATCACTATGCCGTTTCCAATAAAGTGAAACTTTAATCAGCCCTCACCAATCGGACTTTTATGGGCAGCCCGACCCCCACCTAACTTCTTTGCTTGCGCTGAATTTTGAGGTGGGGGTCTTACTGCCCATTAAAGCGGGATAAAAAGGAATTTTTTCCGCATTCGTCGAAGTATATAGCGTCAACTTGAAAAATGGGGATGAATTATGAAGAAAATTATTGTCATACGACATTGTTCAGCAACTGGCCAAGAACGTCATGCCGAATTAACGACCGATGGAAAAAAACAAGCAAACACCCTTGCTACATTCCTTTTAGAAAACCAACTACAAATAGACCATATTATTTCAAGCCCATTTGTGCGAGCTATCGATTCTATTCGGCCCTATGCACTCCAAGCTAATTTGTCTATCCAAGAAGATGAACGATTAGCTGAACGCATATTAAGCGACATTCCAATGGACGATTGGATGCAAAAACTAGAATCTACTTTTACAAATATAGATATTGCCTTTTCAGGCGGAGAGTCAACAAAACAAGCAACGGACCGTGCTATATCGCTTATCGAAGACGTTTTAAAATTAAACCATACTACAATATTACTCGTTACACACGGAAACTTACTTACGCTCATTTTAAAGCACTTTGATCATACGATCGGCTTTCATGAATGGAGAGCTTTAACGAATCCTGATATGTACGAAATTACAATTGATGAACAATGTAGCCTAAAACGATTATGGAAAGCACCGTCCAAGTAATATCTCTTTCCAACACATTCAGTTGACGCCACGAGAAGAAACTGTACTAATAATAGAAAGGGGTATCACTCCATATGTACGAAGATGTACTTGCTTTACTACATAAAACAAATGTTTCTTATGAAAAATTCGAACACGAACCGGTACTCGATTATGAGACAGATCGGATCGTACGCGAGAGGCTTGGCTTACAAGGTACTCCAAGTAAAAGCTTATTTTTAAAATCAAAGGCTGGAGATTATTACGTATTTTTCACGTTAGAGGGCACAAGGCTTAACCGCGGAGAGATGAAAGAACTAACAGGAGAACGCTTATCTCTCTGTTCCGCTGATGAACTGCGAGACAAAACTGGTTGTACGCCAGGATGTGTAGCTCCTTTCGGGTATTCACACGATGTAACAATTATTGTGGATAACGCTATTTATACGTACGATAAAATTTTAATTACACCTGGTGTACCTGAATTTACAATTGAATTATCCACAGAAGAATTAAAAAAGATTTTATTAACATGTTCAAATACTGTTTTAGAGTACAAACAAAAAGAGAGCTAATCATTAGCTCCCTTTTTTCATTATTTTGCTTCTGCTGTGTTTTCTTTTGCAGAACGAACTTGCTCGTCCGCATGGTAAGAAGAACGCACAAGTGGGCCAGCTTCACAGTGGCTAAAGCCTTTGCTAAGTGCAATTTCTTTTAGCTCTGCAAATTCCGCTGGTGGGTAATATTTAAGAACTGGTAAATGCTTCTTAGATGGTTGTAGGTATTGTCCAAGAGTTAAAATATCCACATTGTTTGCACGTAAGTCATCCATTGCTTCAATTAAATCTTCTCTCGTTTCACCTAAGCCCACCATAATGCTCGATTTAGTTGGAATATCAGGCTGCATTTCTTTTGCTCGACGTAAAAACTCTAATGAACGATCATATTTTGCTCTAGCGCGAACTCGGTCAGATAATCGACGTACTGTTTCAATGTTATGGTTTAAAATATCTGGTTTTGCATCCATTAACATTTTTAAGTTTTCTTCTACTCCACCCATATCAGATGGCAATACTTCGATTGACGTAAATGGATTTTTACGACGTACAGCGCGTACTGTTTCAGCAAAAACAGCTGCTCCACCATCTTTTAAATCATCACGTGCAACCGCTGTTATAACAACGTGCTTTAAGCCCATTTGTACTACAGAATCTGCTACGCGTTCTGGCTCTTGTAAATCAAGCTCAGTTGGTAAGCCTGTTTTAACCGCACAAAAACGACAAGCACGTGTACAAACCGCACCTAAAATCATAAATGTTGCTGTTTTTCTTACAGCCCAGCATTCATGAATATTCGGACATTTTGCTTCCTCACAAACTGTATGAAGATTTTTAGAACGCATCATTTTCTTTAAGCCTGTATAGTTTTCATTCGTGTTTAACTTAATTTTCAACCATTCGGGCTTGCGCTTATATTCTGTTTGTTTTGTCATGGTTATCAACTCCGCACAATATGAAATAGTTTACCGTGTTCGCTTCTTTCAATGTAACATATCTATTCTAACGTATGAAAGCGATTTGCTCAAATGAAGATTCTAAGATTTTTTCCAATCGTTCCCTATAATGAAATACTCCGTATATCCCACACTAAAAAGAGTGATGATGTGAAAGGAGTCTATTTCATGCTTCGAAAAATTTCTCTTTTGCTTTCGATTTGCTTTCTTCTCCACCAAAACATCGCTTACGGTGAAGATAATCAGCAAAGCATATATGAAAAGCGCATGGCACTATATAAAGAAACCGAGCAATCTTCAGGCATTCCGTGGTATTACTTAGCTGCAATGGATCAATATGAAAGAAATATACGGAGCGTAAGAAAAGATATTCCGAAAAAACCAGATGCCATCATCTCCCTCTATTTCAAACCAGAAATATGGGCTGGACCTGTTAATGGTAACGACACTCTTCCCCATACAATTGCTCTATTTGGCGGGTTAGGTTTAGATGGTGACAAAGATGGATTTGCAAATGCAAATAACGACCGTGATCTTTTGCATACAGCAGCAACGATTTTAAAGAAACAAGGAACGTCAGAAGAACGCATTAAAATCATGCTCTGGGAATATTATAGACGTGCAAAAACAGTTGATTTAATTACCGAATACGCCCAAATTTATAAACATTACGGACGTATTAATTTAGAAGGAAATGCGTTCCCTCTTCCGATTCGCAGTGACCATAGCTACCGTAGTACTTTTGGCGCTGGAAGAAGTTTTGGGGGAAGAAGGGTTCATGAAGGAACCGATATATTCGCAGGCTATGGCGTACCAGTAAGATCCACTTGCTATGGCATTATTGAAACAAAAGGCTGGAACCGCCTTGGCGGATGGCGTATCGGTATTCGTGACCTTCATAACAATTATCATTATTACGCTCACTTAGGCGGATTCTCAAAAGAAATACAGCTTGGACAAATTGTCGAGCCTGGAAAAGTAATCGGATTTGTTGGTAGCACCGGTTACGGCCCTCCCGGCACAGCTGGAAAATTCCCGCCCCACCTACATTTCGGCATGTATAAAGACAATGGTTATACAGAATGGGCTTTCGACCCCTACATGCACTTAAGTCTTTGGGAGCGAAAAGAACGCGCGAATACAAAACGATAACCGTAGCACATTGCTACGGTTATTTTTTATTTACAGTCTAACTATCCGCTTTCTTTTTATCAGGTACAACAACACTTCCGCTTCCATAATACGTAGGCACTTCCCCTTGAACGATACGCGTCGCAATCGGAACATCTTGTTTTACTTTTATTTCCTTCGTATGAAATGGAATAATGACTTGCAACGTTACTTCCATCTCCATAATAATTTGAATCGCTGTCGTATTGATTCCGTGCGGCTCAATTTTTTGTTTAATATCCGTATTTACATGACCAATCGTTGTGAAATCAATTGGAATGTCGGGTCCGATATTTCCAAGAAGCGCATTATTTGTTACACGGCCAAACGGAACTGCCATCGTTGCCCCATTTTTTTCAGAAATACCTAGTCCCTTCAAATTCCCTTCTTCTACTTGCTGTAAATACTTTTCTATGTATGTGGTCGTTGACGTTACGATTTCATTTACTTGCTTCGTATTTAAATTAATTGTGGACACTTTCCCGTTTTTATCATTTTGTACTTTCATTAATGAATCGACATCGAATCCCTCATCGATCCTATCTTTTACCGCCTTCGTCATAACCGCTGTCGCCATTTTATGTGTCTCTACTTCTCCATATTTCATTAATGTCGGCTGAATGCTGCTATTCACAATCCATAATCCTTGCACGAGTAATATGACAAAAAGAATAAACGACATAAGCAGTATGTGCCGAAAGGAAATAGGTCCCCTTCGAAACCGCGAATTTTTCGAACGAAATATACTCATACAAAACCCTCCTTCTTATATCATTTCTATGCAAGAAGGAGGGACGATATATGCTTATCTCATTTTTAATAATGCTTCTTTTCCGATTGTGCCAGCCGTAATACCTAAAGCTTCAGCTTCAATCGTTACTGATTCTAGCGGCGCTTCAAGAAGTTGTTCAATCGTTCTTACACCAACCGCGCGGCCGGCAATAATACCTCGATCCCCTAACTTCTCATTTAAAAGACCTACATCTAATGCACCGCACATAATATATCCTTTATCGCTCATTACAGCTAGCAAATTTGTCTTTGGAAGTTTGACGCTAACCGCAATAAACGTATAATTATCGATTATAATTGGCTCCACATTAACCATAGTTCACACTCCTCTCTTTCTTATCTGTATGACAAGAGAAAAATGAGTGTTACAAGTTAACTAGCCTATAGTTTGACGGAAGATGTATAAGTTATTAACATGTCTGTTAACACATCTCTAAGTAGTTCTGGCATATAATATTGTTTGTTAGAAAGTGTGGATAGCTCTGGGTATAAGTAGCCGAATGTAAACATATCAATCGTTCCTACTGTATATATACGATCTAATTCCAGCGATTCCCCGTTAATTAATACATCTTCGAGTAAAATTTTATTCCCGGGAATCGTATCTGGAATGACTTCTACACCAGCGTAAATCATTTTCCCCATTACTTTCCCCCGAAATCCAAACCCTTTTACCTCAAGGTTCTCCATATTCGGGCGACGTGCTTTCAAGATCACTTCTCGTAACGTTTTCCCCGGCACTTTTAATAGGCATGGATTAATTGGATGTGGACAAATTCTGTGAATATCTCCGCGCGTCACAACGCCTTCTTCTAATCCTTCAAGAAGTACACCGGCGTTTACCATGCCAATCTCTGCACCGCACCACGTTTTCAACGCATTTGCTAACATGTGCGAAAATGCTGTCTCATGAAACCAATCAACCGGTAATGATTCCTTTAAATGAACGACAGGCTCTTCCATAATATGTTTACTTTCTTCCTGCAGCGCCTCAATTGTGGATAATGGTTTGTTATAAGCACCTAAACGTTCAGTCTTAATCGCTCTACCATCCTTTTTCAACAGCTTCTTCGTCTCTTTATCCACAGTAAGCTGAACGTGCCCAACGTAACGTCCCCACTTTTCACAACAACAAAGTAACGTATTATTCATAAGAACACCACGCTCAAATAAATGATGCGTATGTGCCCCTAAAATAACATCTATATCATAATGTTCCGCCATATGCTCATCCATACTTTTTCCAAGGTGAGAAAGGACAACCGTTATATGAGCCTCATCTCTCACTTCTTCTAAAATAGACTCTAAATGCTCGATTGGATCTTCAATATGCCAAGCTAACATTTGATAAAACTCTGGATACGCAACCGTTAATCCGATAAAAGCAATCGTAATCCCATCTGTCGTTGTATGTAATTTATAAGGCTTTGCCCACTCTGGACGTACCCCTTCTTTTTCAAATAAATTCGCGACAAGCACCTCAAATCCAGCATCATCATATAGACGATTCAAATGCTCCTTCGCTAACGTAATTCCTTCATTGTTTCCGATCGTTACATAATCATATAACGCCTCATTTAAAAGCTTCGTATTGCCAAGCCCATTCGTCGCTTCCGAAATACTATGAAAACGATCCACATGATCGCCGATATCTACAGTCAAAACAGTCTCTCCCGCTTCCTGTCTTCGCTTTTTCTCTCCTTGTACAAACCGAGAAATTTGCGGCCAATTTTCAAAATGACTATGTATATCGTTTGTATGATAAAAGTGGATAATTGTTTCTTTATTTATATTCAGAGAAAAAACCTCCTCTCAGTTCCTTACTGCCATTTACGCTATGCGTACGCAATAATCCTGTAAATACTTTTCGTCTTTTCTTGCTATTTTACATTGTACTCGCATTGTGAGAAAAAGCAAAAGATTGCCCTTTTCATATGAGAAACTTTCTTTTTTTAGTTGTTGGGTTAGTTGGTGGAACGGGTATGAAACGAAAATTTTATCGCATCACTACGAGCGGAAAGAAAATGTTAGAAGAAAAACTAACAGCGTGGGATTCAGTTACAGCTCTTATTAAAACTTGTCAGAAAGGAGCTTTAAATTAATGACGATTGAAGAATACATAAAGAGTATTGTTCAAAAAACAAACCTATCACAATCCGATAGAGACGAACTATACTTCGAAATTTACGATCATCTCACAAGCTTAAAACAAGAATTTCTCGATCAAGGAAAATGTGAAGAAGAAGCTACTACATTAGCCATTCAAAATTTTGGAGAAGCCTCTACTGTAGGAACTGAAATTGAAAAAGCGATGCAATCTTCTACGCAAAAATATGTACAGTGGATTGGCTGGGGATTATTTTTACCGTATTCGTTTGTTTTATTATTTAAACTGTTGCTCGGGAGGTCAGCCTTTTACTTTGGTAATGTGAAGTACTTCTTTGAAACAGGTGACTGGCATTCTATACACGGTGGGTTAATAAACTTAATTCCACTCAAAAGTACAATCAGCTATTTAAGTGGATTCGATACTACCCATTTACTAGATCCTTATAATATAGAGATCGTACTTATGAATACACTAGGAAACGTCATCATATTCATCCCATTCGGATTCCTTCTACCTTTATTATTTAAACAAATAAACAATGTAAAAATGGCATCAAAAATTTTCATTAAGTTTATTTTATTAATTGAATCGTTACAACTCCTTACTTTTACTGGTGTTTTCGATATTGATGACATCATATTGAATATGCTAGGTGCTTTAATCGGGTATGGTTCTTTTGTTGGGATGAAGTATATTGGGGAGCGTATTAAGTCTGTGGATAAGGTGGATACGATTTAATTAAGAGATAACCAATAATATCTTCAACTAACTTGCTTTGAACATTTATTTTTTACAGTTCCTTTGAAAAGGAAGCCCTCTTTAAGTAGAGAGCTTCCTAATAGACTTCTTTAAGTACATATTAATTTTAATGGGACTGAGAATGTATCCATACAATAAGAATATGATGTTGATAAAATACTGTGCATATCATTAGTTAACTCTGTTCCCTTAACTCCTGGTTGTACAATTATAATTTGAAGCTCAGCTGGCTGTATCAGTAATTTATTTCTTATTTTATTCAAAGTTAGAACATCACCCTTTTCAAATCTAGATGGTCTATTTTTTTTAATCCGCTCTCGTTCCCTATAAATCATTCTTTCTATCATTCCAATAATATTTTGTTTCCAAAAAACCGATTTATCTGCCTGTCCACACACTTCATATAAATCATTTACACGTTTACCTGCATTTTTCCCATGTGCATACTTACAATGGAAAAATTTAATTTGAACAGATTTGTCTCTTTCGGCAATAGTTACAATATCAGCTATCTCTCCAGCATCATCGTCATCAAATATAATACTGTAGTTCCCGGTTTTATCCAATTCTTTAATTACATTATATTGAATAGAATTCTTTCTTTTTGAATACGTTCCGTTTTTATATTGAGATTCCACCTGAATATTTACCTTTAACGCATCCCAATCCCAAGAATATATGGAATTAGATGGGAACTTAGTGACTCTATCCTTCTGTAATCCAATTAAAATGTTTCCTTGAATCGAATCACCATTTACAAACCAAATCGTAGGCGGGTTTTCATTAAAATAGTCTGTTAACAGTATTGATGATTTATTCCCAAACCTTATTTCTGTTGTTACATCTCCTTCTGAATGAAAAACAAATTGATCACCTTCAATTTGAAGATACAACTTTTCATTAAAGAACTCATTTTTTACTGAAAAATATATTTTATCCTTAACCAATTGTACTTCATCTAGTGTAATAGCAACATCACAAATGTTATATTCGCCAGAAATGTTTGATAATACTATCTTACGCTCAGTTTCAAATTCTAAATCATCTGGCCAATCTATTCTATATGGGTGTCTTTGAGGAATACTCTTTATTACTTTTGGAATCAATACTCCTTCCATAATATCTTTTACATCTATCGAAGGATTTAATAGTTTTTCTAAAATTTTATCACACCATTCTTTCCAATAATCTATACTTTCTATCCATCTTGACCAAATAGTTCCTTTATATGAGCACCCTATACTCGTCTTACCATTTCCGTCATATCCATTCCCAAAAATATTTGATTTATAACAGTTTATTTTATTTGATTCTGCTATTCCATCTGCTATATCAATCCCAGCAAACATTTTGTATCTTACAGGGCCGTCAATCCCACTATTCAATCCAACAGTACCTAAAGATAATCTATTTATTCCATGTAAACATTTAAAGACCTGCTCAGATTTAATTATGTTTACACCAGATGGAAAAATACTTTTTAGCAATCTATAACCTTTTGATACATCCGATGCATTTAAAAAAGCAACTTTCTTGTGAACGTTCCAATAGATGACATAAAAATTCCATTGTATATCATTTAAATTTTGTTGAGTTGTCCACCTAACTCCTACCTCTCTTGGTTCTACTATAACTAATACTTTTTCATCTTCATTTATAAAACACTTACAAATATCAGAATTAAATTCCTTTTCCCAATTTCTCCAATTCCATCTGCTATCTTTAACATGATAAGCCCGCATACTAACCTTCGGCTTCATATGTATTAAATTAATATCCTCAACGCTCATAATATTAAATCCTCCAATGAATTTTTGAAGCTCTATTTCCCTATCAATATATTCATTAGATTTTCTTGATAATAGATGATTCCAATCCGCATCTTTTTCATACAAATCCTGTAATGCATCTGCTATATCTTCATCAGCAACATTAGTAATTAATTTCGCTGTGCCCAACCCTTCCTTGCTTCTTGCAAAACGTCCAATAAATTGAAGTGTAATTGGTATGGATTTATATTTATCATGAATAGCAGCTATTTTTAAATTTGGGATATCAATTCCTTCGCCAAACATATCTACACATACCACAATTTTTGCTGAACAATCCCTCAAAGCCTGTATATTTTCTTTTATCTCTTTTGCAGATTGTATATTAGTAACTAAAACCGGATTATATCTTCTGTAAAATTTAATATATATTTTCTCATATAACTCTTGAGCTCGTTCTACTGTATTGGCCCTTACAAGTAAAATATGTTGATATCCTTGTTTAATATCCTGCTCTAATATCTCTATGGCCTTTTCAGCGATAGACTTATCGTTTTTTTTCTCATCAAATTCCTCTATTGGTACAAACTCAATTTTTTTAAAATAACCTTGTTTTTGTGCCAAACGAAGTGGAAAATTATACAAAATTGTCCCATCAACTTTTTTACCATCTTCTCTAAATGGAGTAGCTGTAAATTGCATTATTTTACTATTACTAAAATGAGACTTAAAAGTAGACCATGTTTTCGAACTAATATGATGTGCCTCATCTACAAACAAAACATCAATTGTCTCTGATAGAAAAGAAAGATACTCTTTAGACATTCTTGAAGCCAAGGCCATTGTTGTAACAATAATATTTGCCTCTTTTATTCTTCTCTTGAACTCCTTTGGATCTTTAATCCCTTGACCATATAAAAATACATTAGGCGGTAATACACTGTTATCTAACATTCCAATGCTATAAAGAATCCCAAATCCCTTAGCTTTTTCATAAATTTGTGACCTTAACAAATCTGAAGGCACAACAATTAATGTTTTTGAAATCCTTTCTGTTACAATCGTCGCTAGCATTGTTTCCGTTTTTCCGGTTCCAGTAGGCATTACAATCGTTGCAGCACTATTACTAACCGTCCAATGTGAACGCATTGCACATAGTGCCCCAAATTGAGGTGCTCTTAATCCTACTTCACTATCATCTCTAGCAACGGTTTCTCTTATCCCTTCCTTCCAGCTATCAATCAGTACTTTAGGAGATTGAAATTTCCCTTTGATTTGATAACCAGAAAATCTATTTTTGCCACTCTTTTCTTCATTTGTATTTACCATACTCCCACCCCCAGGGCTATCCATATTAATAAAAATACATTCCAATTATACAACATTAGGATTTAATGATTCAAAATTCATTACTACTTCCAAAAAAAGCATCTGATTCAAGCCTCAACTTCTTTTTAGAATTATAAAAAAGCGCCCTGCTATGCAGGGCGCTTCCACTTTAAATATTGTCCAGCTCCGCCTCCTAGACCCTCATGTCTAAGAACCTTCCGCACAAGAAGATAAAAAGCATCTTCTGTGCGAAAGAACCTTAGCCAACGGGTCTGAACAGTCGGCTCCGCATTTCTATTTAACCAATAGAACCTTCCATCTCAAACTTGATTAGGCGGTTCATTTCAACTGCGTATTCCATTGGAAGTTCGCGTGTGAATGGCTCGATGAAGCCCATTACGATCATTTCTGTAGCTTCTTGCTCAGAAATACCACGGCTCATTAGGTAGAATAATTGTTCTTCTGATACTTTCGATACTTTCGCTTCGTGCTCAAGTGAAACGTAATCGTTTTTGATTTCGTTGTAAGGAATTGTATCAGATGTAGATTGGTTATCCATGATTAACGTGTCACACTCGATGTTAGAGCGAGAGTTTTTCGCTTTTGGTCCGAAGTGTACGATACCACGGTAAGTTACTTTACCACCATGCTTCGCAATCGATTTAGAAACGATTGTTGAAGACGTGTTTGGTGCTAAGTGAATCATTTTCGCACCAGCATCTTGGTGTTGGCCTTTACCAGCAATCGCGATAGATAATGTTAAACCACGAGCGCCTTCGCCTTTTAAGATAACTGCTGGGTATTTCATCGTTAATTTAGATCCGATGTTACCGTCAATCCATTCCATCGTTGCGTTTTCTTCACAAACCGCACGTTTTGTAACTAGGTTGTATACGTTGTTCGCCCAGTTTTGGATTGTTGTATAACGGCAATATGCATCTTTCTTAATGATGATTTCTACTACCGCACTGTGAAGTGAGTTAGTCGTGTAAACAGGTGCTGTACAACCTTCTACGTAGTGTACGTGTGCGCCTTCGTCTACGATGATAAGCGTACGCTCGAATTGTCCCATATTTTCAGAGTTAATACGGAAATACGCTTGAAGTGGTGTATCAACTTTCACACCTTTTGGAACGTAGATGAATGATCCACCAGACCAAACTGCAGAGTTTAATGCTGCGAATTTGTTGTCTGTTGGTGGGATTACTTTTCCGAAATGCTCACGGAAAATATCTTCGTTCTCTTTTAATGCGCTATCTGTATCTTTGAAGACGATTCCTAGAGCTTCTAGGTCTTCTTTCATGTTGTGGTATACAACTTCAGATTCGTACTGTGCAGATACACCAGCTAAATATTTTTGCTCAGCTTCTGGAATACCTAATTTATCAAATGTAGCTTTAATTTCATCAGGTACTTCATCCCAAGACTTCTCAGATTTCTCAGATGGTTTTACGTAGTACGTAATTTCATCGAAATCTAAGTCGTTTAAGTCGCCGCCCCATTGTGGCATTGGCATTTCATAGAACTTATCCAGTGATTTTAAACGGAAGTCTAACATCCACTGTGGTTCTTCTTTCATACGTGAAATCTCTTCAACGATCTCTTTTGTTAAACCGCGTCCAGCACGGAAAATCGAAACGTCTTTGTCTTTGAAACCATATTTATAATCGCCGATATCTGGCAGTTGCTTCGCCATGTTGGTGTGTCCCTCCTTAGATAACCTCGTTTTTAGGAACCTTTAACATTACTTATCTTCGTTTAAGCCCTTTTCTAACGCTTTCCACGCTAATGTTGCACATTTAATACGTGCAGGGAACTTGCATACGCCTTGTAATGCTTCAATATCTCCTAAATCGATGCTGTCATCGTACTCTTTTCCTAGCATCATGTCAGAGAAAATTTTCGAAAGCTGAAGTGCTTCTTCAATTTTCTTACCTTTTACTGCTTGTGTCATCATTGAAGCTGAAGACATTGAGATTGAACATCCTTCGCCTTCAAACTTCGCCTCTTGCACAATACCTTCTTCTACTTTCATCGTAAGTTGAATACGATCGCCGCAAGTTGGATTGTTCAAGTTAACGGTAACACTATCTTCTAACACGCCATGGTTACGAGGATTCTTATAATGATCCATAATAACTTGACGATATAACGTATCTAAATTATTAAATGACATTTGTGAAATACTCCTTTGTCTTGATTAGCGATTCAACAAATGTATCAATTTCTTCTTTTGTATTATATAAATAGAAGCTCGCACGTGCTGTTGAAGAAGCTTTCAGCCACTTCATAAGCGGTTGTGCACAGTGATGTCCTGCGCGAACCGCAATACCTTCTACATCTAATACTGTCGCTACATCATGAGGATGTACGTCTTCAATATTAAATGTAACAAGACCAGCGCGATGCTTTGGACCATAAATTGTAACGCCATCTACTTCTGATAGTCTTTCTAAAGCGTATTGCGCTAATTCATGCTCATGCTTTTCAATATTATCAAGACCGATTTCTTCTAGGAAATCAATTGCCGCACCAAGTCCGATTGCATTACCGATAATCGGTGTACCTGCTTCAAACTTCCACGGAAGCTCTTTCCAAGTAGATTCTTGTAGATCTACGAAATCAATCATTTCACCGCCAAATTCAATTGGCTCCATATTGTTTAGCAATTCTTTCTTACCATATAATACGCCGATACCTGTAGGGCCGCACATCTTATGAGCAGATAATGCGTAGAAATCACAGTTTAAATCTTGTACATCCACTTTCATATGAGGTGTACTTTGTGCACCGTCAACGACCATAATTGCGCCATTTTCGTGTGCGATTGCTCCGATTTCTTTTACAGGGTTAATCGTTCCAAGTACGTTAGAAACATACATGATAGAAACGATTTTTGTATTCGGTGTAATTGTTTGACGAGCATCTTCTATTGAAATTGTCCCATCTGGTTGAAGCGGAAGATATTTTAAAGTTGCACCAGTTTTCTTCGCAACTTGCTGCCACGGAATGATGTTACTATGGTGCTCCATGTAAGAAATAACGATTTCATCGCCTTCTTTTACATTTTCAAGACCATAGCTAGCCGCTACTGTATTTAATGCAGTTGTCGTTCCGCGCGTGAAAATAATCTCTTCCATTGATTTCGCATTAATAAACTTGCGAACTTTCTCGCGTGCACCTTCATACGCGTCGGTAGCTTTCGTACCGAGCGTATGAACACCGCGATGCACGTTAGAGTTATATTCTTTATAGTAACGTTCTAACGTTTCAATGACTTGAATTGGTTTTTGAGAAGTTGCTGCACTATCGAAATAAACAAGTTGTTTGCCGTTCACTTTTTGATCAAGAATTGGAAACTGTTTGCGTATTTCATGAATATTCATTAGCGAACTTTCCTTTCAATTACCTCAACAAGCTGTGCTTTTACTCCTTCAATTGGAAGCTCATTAACTACAGGTGCTAAGAATCCATGGATGACTAAACGTTCTGCTTCGCGTTTTGGAATACCACGGCTCATTAAGTAGTATAGTTGAGTTGGATCTACGCGACCTACTGAAGCTGCGTGACCTGCCATAACATCATCTTCGTCAATTAAAAGAATTGGGTTTGCATCACCGCGTGCTTTCTCATCTAACATAAGAACGCGAGAAGATTGTTGTGCATTTGATTTAGATGCACCGTGTTCAATCTTACCAATTCCGTTAAAGATAGATGTTGCACTATCTTTTTGTACACCGTGTTTTAAAATCCAACCTTCAGAGTGTTTACCGAAGTGAACAACTTTAGTTGTAAAGTTTTGTGTTTGGTTACCACGGCCAATTGTTACTGTTTTCGTATCAGCATATGAACCGTCGCCCATTAAGTTTGTAACGTTCTCTGAAATTGTGTTTCCGTCATTCATAAGGCCTAGAGCCCAATCAACGCGGCCGTCGCGTCCAACAATACCGCGGCGGTTAACGTAAGTTGTTACGTCTTTTGCTAATAGATCAACCGCACCGAATTTCACTTGTGCGCCTTGTTCCACAATTACTTCTGCTACGATATTTGCAATACCTTTAGCATTTTCATTTGCAACGTAGTTTTCTACATAAGTTGCAGTACTGTTCGCATCAGCTACGAATAATACGTGGTTATATACGTTAGCTTCTTCGCCGTCTACTAAGAATACAGCTTGAAGTGGAGTTTCAAGAACAACGTTTTTCGGAACATATACGAATGCACCACCGTTGATTAATGCAGCATGAAGTGCAGTTAGACGATGCTCGTCTACCTTCACGCCGTCTTTCATTAAGTACTTTTGTACTAGTTCAGCATGCTCAGTTGCAGCTGTTACGATGTCTGTGAAAATAACACCTTTTTCTTTTGCTTCGTCTGCTAAAGAAACGAATGCAGTTGTACCAGTACGTTGCACTAATACACTGTTATTTTCATCGATTAAGTTTTTCACTGCTTCTGGAAGCTCTGTTAAAGAACTTACAGGCTCTTGCTTAGCAGCGTCGCCTTTTCCGATAAAGTCCCATTTGTCAATTTTCGTTTTATCAGGAGTTGGCATTGGAAGTTCAGTTGCTTGTGCAAGAGCTTGTAAGCGGAACTCAGTCAACCAAGCTGCTTCGTTTACTTCGCTTGCGCGTTGACGGATTGTTTCTTGATCGAAAGGTAATGTACCGATTGTCATGTTTATGCTCCTCTCTTACGCTTCTTGCTCTGTTGTTTCGTCTTCAATACCTAATTCTTTTTTAATCCAGTCGTAACCTTCAGCTTCTAGACGTTGTGCAAGCTCAGGTCCACCAGATTTAACGATACGACCGTTCATCATAACGTGAACGAAGTCTGGAGTGATGTAGTTTAATAAACGTTGGTAATGCGTAATCATTAGGCAACCGAAGTCTTCGCCGCGCATTTCGTTAATACCTTTAGATACAACTTTTAATGCATCGATATCAAGACCTGAGTCAATTTCGTCTAAGATTGCGATTTTTGGCTCAATCATCATTAATTGAAGAATTTCGTTACGTTTTTTCTCACCGCCAGAGAAACCTTCGTTTAAGTAACGTTGTGCCATTTCTGGATCCATTTCTAGGAATTCCATGTTTTTATCTAATTTACGGATAAATTTCATAAGAGAAATTTCATCGCCTTCTTCACGACGTGCGTTAATTGCAGAACGTAAGAAGTCAGCGTTTGTTACTCCGCTAATTTCACTTGGATATTGCATTGCTAGGAATAGACCTGCTTGCGCGCGCTCGTCTACTTCCATTTCTAATACATCTTCACCGTCGATGATGATGCTACCTTCTGTTACTTCATATTTTGGGTGGCCCATAATTGCAGAAGATAAAGTTGATTTACCTGTTCCGTTAGGTCCCATAATTGCGTGGATTTCTCCACCTTTTACTTCAAGGTTTACACCTTTTAAAATTTCTTTGCCATCAATTGATACGTGTAAGTCTTTAACCGTTAATGTAGAACCAGCCATCTCAATACCTCCATTAATCCTATATATACATTTTAAAAATTCCTAAAACGTTCATATTCTCATTTTATTCTCATTCTAATTTTATATCAAATAAAATGATATCGCAAACGATGAAAAAAAGTAACAATTTTTTCACAAATGTATATAAGTATTTCACTTGCATCCTTATATGATACACCTTTCTTCTTATTTATATAAAGAAAAAAGGACTGGTAAATTTCCAGCCCTTTCCTTATATTTATTCACTTACCGGAAGTACAGCACCTTTATATTCTTTATTAATAAAATCTTGAATTTCTTTTGAATGCAGCACTTCTACTAGCTCCTTAATTTCTTTTTTCTTCTCGTCACCTTTACGAACTGCAATAATATTTGCATATGGAGAGTCTGATCCTTCAATCGCAATCGCATCTTTTGTTGGATTTAATTTTGCATCAATTGCATAGTTTGAATTAATAAATAATGCATCACCTTCATTATTTTCATATAACTTCGGTGAAAGACCAGGCTCTACATCTGTTTTAAACTTTAAGTTTTTCGGATTTTCTACAACATCTTTTACTGTTGCTTTCACAACATCTACTCCGTCTTTTAATTTAATAACGCCACCTTTTTGTAACAGTGCTAGCATACGGCCACGCTCCGCTACGTTATTACTCATAATCACTGTCCCACCATCTGGTAAGTCTTTTAAACTTTTATACTTCTTAGAATAAATACCCATTGGCTCTAAATGGATTTTTCCCGCGTTTACAATTTTGTATCCTTTTTCTTGAATTTCTTTATCTAAGTAAGGAATGTGTTGAAAGTAGTTCGCATCAATTTCCTTATCCGCTAACGCTTTATTTGGCAGCACATAATCTTGGAATTTTTTAATTTCTAATTTAATACCCTTTTTCTCTAATATTGGCTGTGCCTTTTCTAAAATAACAGCGTGCGGTACGTTAGAAGCTCCCACAACAAGCTTATTCTCCTCTTTTCCTCCGCAAGCAGCTAATGTAAATACAGACAGCGCTGTAACAACTGACAATAGAATCTTTTTCATTTGATGTCCCCTTCTCCCGTATAATTATGTAGTTATAAAAAAGGCTGGCATACACCAGCCCTTTTACAGCAATTATTCTTTTACAGGAACAACTGCCCCTTTATATTCTTTATTAATGAAATCTTCAATTTCTTTAGAATGTAATACTTCTACAAGAGCTTTAATCTCTTTCTTATCTTTATCACCTTTACGAACAGCTACTACGTTTGCGTATGGTGAATCATTACTTTCAATTGCAATTGCATCTTTTTCTGGGTTTAACTTCGCATCAATTGCATAGTTCGAGTTAATTAGAACCGCGTCGCCTTCTTTATTGTTATACACTTGTGGCAATAAACCAGGCTCAATATCTGTTTTGAATTTCAAGTTTTTCGGGTTATCCGCAATATCTTTTGGAGTTGCTTTAACTGGATCCACCCCATCTTTAATTTTTAAAATGCCTTCTTTTTGTAAAATTGCTAAACCACGTCCATGATCAGCAACTGAATTACTCATAATAATTGTCGCTCCGTCTGGAAGTTCTTTTAAGCTCTTATATTTTTGAGAATATACACCAATTGGCTCTAAATGAATTTTTCCTGCTACTTCAAAATCGTATTTTTTATCTTTAATTTCTTTTTCTAAATACGGAATGTGTTGGAAATAGTTTGCGTCTAAATCCTTATCTGCTAACGATTTATTTGGCAACACGTAATCTTGGAATTTTTTCACTTCTAATTCAATTCCTTTTTTCTCAAGTAACGGTTTTGCCTTTTCTAAAATTTCAGCGTGCGGTACGTTAGAAGCACCAACAACAAGTTTCTTTTCATCTTTATCTTTGCCGCCACAAGCAGCTAACCCAAAAATAGAAGTTGAAATAAGTGCTGTAAGTAATAACTTTTTCATTTGAAACATCCTCCCGTTTTTTATTATCGTTTATCTATTCGAGTCGTTACACGATCACCAATCCATTGAATGAAAAATACAACTAGTAATACACAAATTGTCGCAACGATTGTTACGTCGTTATTTCCTCGTTGGAATCCTTCTAAATAAGCAAGTGTTCCAAGGCCACCAGCACCAACAACTCCCGCCATTGCTGTATAGCCTACTAAAGCAATTGTCGTAACCGTAATACCAGATACTAATGCTGGTAACGATTCTGGAATTAACACCTTCAAAATAATTGTGCTTGTTTTTGCTCCCATCGCTTTTGAAGCTTCAATTACACCTTTATCAATTTCACGAAGGGCGATTTCAACCATTCTCGCGTAAAACGGTGCCGCTCCAATAATTAAAGCTGGAAGTGCTGCACTCGCTCCAAGAATTGTTCCAAGCAGAATCTTTGTGAATGGGATTAATAAAATGATTAAAATAATGAACGGTATCGAGCGGAAAATGTTTACGAACGCTCCAATCGCCGTGTTAACCGCTTTGTTTTCCCATAAATTATCTTTCGCTGTCATAAAGAGTAACAATCCTAAAATGAGTCCTAAAACAAATGTGGCAAGAGCTGCGATTGCCGTCATATATAACGTTTCACCCGTTGCTTCTAACATTTGATTCCAATCAACATTTGTGAGTAATTTATCCATGTGCAATCACCTCCAGCTCTACTTGATCTTGATGTATTCCCTCTATTGCTTGCTGAATCGCTGTTTCCTCACCATTTAAATGAACAACTAAACTACCGTAAGAGCCGTTATTCGTTTGTGCGATATTTCCTTGCAAAATGCTAACTTCTATATCACTGCGTTGCATTAATCTTTGAAGTACTGGTCTTTCTACAGCTTCACCGATAAACTGCAAACGAACTACTTTTCCATCTGGATATTTTTCAATTAAACTTTCAATCGTTTCATTTGTATCTTCAGAATCCGTTAACTGCTGTACAAATCGTTTCGTAATATCTTGCTGCGGATTACGGAACACATCAAGTACTGGACCCGTTTCTACAATCTTTCCTTTCTCCATTACCGCCACTCGATTACAAATCTTTCGAATTACGTGCATCTCGTGTGTAATAAGTACAATTGTTAAGCCGAGACGTTTATTAATATCTAATAATAGATCTAAAATTTGATCTGTCGTTTCTGGATCAAGAGCGGACGTTGCTTCATCACATAAAAGTACTTGCGGATTGTTAGCTAACGCTCTCGCAATACCAACACGTTGCTTCTGTCCTCCGCTCAGCTGAGATGGGTACGCGTCTCCTCTTCCTTCTAATCCAACAAGATGAATTAACTCATCCACGCGTTTCCTTCTCTTCGCCTTATCAACACCTGCAATTTCAAGTGGGAACTCAATATTTTCACGTACAGTTCGTGACCAAAGTAAGTTGAAGTGTTGAAAAATCATTCCGATCTCTTGTCTTGCCTTACGAAGTTCGCTTCCTGTAATCGCTGAAATGACGCGATTTGCAATTGTAATTTGACCTGAAGTTGGTTTCTCTAGCTGATTGAATAATCGAATTAAAGAACTTTTTCCAGCGCCACTATATCCGATAACACCAAATATTTCACCTTTCTCTATTTTTAAATTGGCATTATCTACAGCAGTGACATCACCGCTTTTTGCTTTATATATTTTCTTTACATTCTCTAATAGAATCATGGTGTATCACCCCTTTTTTTAATAAAAAGCGTAAGCGGCTCGCTTAGAACAAGAGGACGCCCAAATCCCAGACGTAGAGGCGCTTTTTGCCTCATAGGAAGGGATGAAACGACCGACTGTTCTAGCCGCTGGAGCTAGATTTTTGATCGACTCCGCAATTTTTTATTTTTGATGCGTGTAGTCCACCGTTCTCATTACTTTTATTATTTGAATGTCCTCCACATTCAAACAACAAAAAAACCTTTCCGCTTTAGAGAAGCAGAAAGGTTTATATGCGTATATAACAACATTATCCCTCTCTCTCATCTCTCAAAGCATTTGCTTTGCAGGAATTGGCACCATTTCAACATAAGTTGACGGTTGCCGGGCTTCACAGGGCACAGTCCCTCCACCTCTCTTGATAAGAGAAATCAGATTACATTTTCGTCTGATTTGTAATTTATGAAATTGTCTATATTTTATGAATTGAATTGTATCAATATCCACACACCATGTCAACAGAAATTTTCGTAAAAAACGAAACTTCAGAATTTTAAGCGCCCACTGACATCGGTTTACATATATGAAACATCGATTCAATTAATAACATCGTTCGATACGTTCCCGAATATTGTATACGTCCATCGTTCATTAACGTTTGCAATCGTACATTGCCATTCACCAATTGTTTTACATCTTCTTCATCTACACAAACGATTTGCTCCGTTCCTCTTTCTTCTTTCAACAGTTCTATATAATCTCTTGAAATTTGTAACGAACAACTTTCATCTCCAAAGCGGAAATTAACAGTTTTTTCTCCTTGTCTTAAAAGCGGCTCTAAATGATATTGACCATTAGCGTAATTTACAAATGATTGAAGCAAAGAATATAATTCCACTCTAAATCACATCCTTCATATCACTTTCTATTACATACCATTCCCTCTCACTAAAGAGCAATCCTGTTACTTTCGCTCGACAAATACTGTAACCACCCTGCATCTCGACATATTTCCCAAGAAATATGTCGAGGCGGCAAAAACTTTGCCGCCTACTTTAATTCCGTATATAAATATTCAACCGAATGAAATGCATATATCTTCTTCATGAGTGTCCCATTTTCAAAAACAAGTAAACAAGGCACACTTTCAATTACATACTCTTTCGCGAAATGCGGAGCATAATTTAAATCTAACATTCCAATTTTGAGATCTTCAATTGTCATCTCAACGACTGTTAACATCTTTTTTGCTAATTGGCATGTTCCACACATTGGAGTATATACATATAACACTGTTTTTTCTTCATTCTCTATTAGGGCTGTAGCTTCGGCTCCTGTCCAGTCAATCACTTCTATCATTCCTTACCGTAAATATTCTGTATAAACGTCAATGTCAGCTCCCCATAATACATTTGCTAAGTGTGAAGATGGCGCTGTTGCCACTTCCCGGTACGAGCGATCAATATAAATATGCTCTGCTTGCGGAAATTCTTTTCGAAACTGTTTCCTTAACTTTTCTCCAGCATCATCAGCATCCACTAGCACATACACTTCCTTATCAAAAAACTGATCAACGAGCTCATCCATTTTCGACAAACCAATTGTACCATTTGTACAAACAATTTCCACCGGTTCACGAATAATAGATTCAATCTTTCTTCTATCTGATGTACCTTCTACAATAATGACTTTTTCTACATAAATCATATGTCATCACCCGATCACCATATACTATACAACCTTTAACTTAGTATATAGTATATTCGTTATTTTCATGTTGTTTCCTGTTTATTTTTGCAAAAGAAAAGCGCAAGCGGCTCGTTCAGATTACAAAGCCCCATGAAACCTTATCGAAAAACATTCATTCCTATAATAGCTTATTCATTTGCGCTCGTTTTTAAATGCATTATGTAACACAAAATAAAAAAGGACAGCACAAAGGCTGTCCTTCAGTCGACTATAATTAGTCTTGGTTTGTCATTTCTGCATATTTTTCAGCAGTTAATAACTTTTCAACTTGGCTTGCATCAGAAAGTTCAACTTTAACCATCCATGCACCCTCGTATGGAGATTCGTTAACAAGTTCTGGTTGGTCACTTAATTCTTCGTTTACTGCTACAACTTTACCGCTTACAGGTGCGTATAATTCAGAAACTGTTTTAACAGATTCTACGCTTCCGAATGGCTCGTCAGCTTCGATTGTTGCACCTACTTCTGGAAGTTCAACGAATACGATATCGCCTAGCTCACTTTGTGCAAAGTGAGTAATACCGATAACAACTTCATTACCTTCAGTTTTTACCCATTCGTGTTCTTCAGAGTAACGTAAATTATTTGGAATGCTCATGACTGTACCTCCAGTGAATGTATTAATTATGTAAAAATACCTTATTGGTACTTTTTCCACACACTTTCAAACTGCTCTTCGTTAAAACCAAGTGTTACCTTCGTTCCATCTGTTACAATTGGACGTTTAATCAACATGCCATCAGATGCTAAAAGCTCGTACATTTCGTCTTCGCTTGCATCTTTCAACTTATCTTTCAGACCAAGTTCACGGTAACGCATTCCACTTGTATTAAAGAATTTTTTTAATGGTAATTCACTTTTTTCATGTAAATTACGTAAATCTTCTTTTGATGGTGGATTTTCAACAATATGAATCATCTCATATGCTACATCGTTTGCCTCAAACCATTTCTTTGCTTTTTGACATGTGCCACACTTTGGATATGAATAAAATGTTACTGTCATAAATTCACCTACTTTTTTACTAACCTTTACCTTTATCATATAGAAAACGTTTTATTATTTCAAACCATTATTCGCTAAACTTTTACTTATTTCGTGATAATTTTTAATAATCCTGCGAATTTTTCTTATTTTTCCGCCATTTGTTAAGGAAAAATAAATATATAAATTTTTTTAGATTCTTCTCTTATCACTCGCCGAACATATATCTTAAACAAACGTTTGATTAACTCCCCTTTTTTCTTTGTTAACCCTTGAGCTGTATCGCTTTCTTCCTACCGAACATACATCTTAAACAAACGTTTGATTAATTCCCCTTTTTTCTTTGTTAACCCTTGAGCTGTATCAGTTTCTTCCTACCGAACATACATCTTAAACAAACGTTTATTTAACCAGTTCAGCCTAGTCAAAAAACCTGGAAATACTTCACATAACAAAGACGTACAGATAAAAGGAAATAATGATTTTAGCCGTAATAGTGAGAGTATTCCATGATGCTAAAGAAATTACTGCAAAGAAAAAGCCATGTATACACATGACTTTCATAGCATAATCACTTCTATATTCAATACAAATTAAAGTGAATTATATTTCTTTACTTTTAAAGGAATAGATATTACATATAAATCGATAGCATAAGTAATAATCAAAATTCCTTTTTCCCCATCTCTTTGGAAGGCATTCGAATCCTAAGAACATAATAATAGCCCAATACTCATTAACTTAGCTACTTTTCTTTTTTCCATGATATTTCAAATTCTCCACCATGTTCTTCTGTTATAATTTTAACTTTATATGTATCATCTTTAGACACTTTAATATTATTACTGTTTCCACTATTAACTTCCAGTATTGTATTATCATTTGAATCTAAAACATAAGCCTTTATGGTTCCTTGTTTAGTTTTATCATCAAAAGTAAATGTCCAGCTTTCACCTTTTTTTACATCCATATCTTGAGTTGCAAAACCTGTGAAACTTTTATACTTTCCATCTATACTATTTGAACCTCCATGAACCTTACCACCAACAATCGTTCCCTCTCTTGTAAAACAACCACTAAGAACCACCAAACATAGAACAAATAATAATGTATTTTTAATAATTTTCAACATCATTCCCCCTTATCCTCTTATTTACATTTTTTCTTTCATAAAGAAAAAATGTAAATAACGTGATGAACCTTGACAATCCCCTTGTTAGAGTACCATATAAAAAATAAAAAGGAGTAATAAGCAATGAATATTAAAATAGTGGATATATCAGACAAATTATTAGATGGATATAAAGTTTTAGTTCAAGTAGATAGCAATCAATTTATCGCTGAGTGGGATGGCGATAAGCCAGAAAAATACGAAAACTATAATGTAGAAATACATATAGATGATGAATTTATATGGAATACAAATATAGCCTTTTCAGATAAAAATGCAAATGCAATAATTCAGAATAGTAAAGGCTTTAAAGTAATTGCTAAGCTAGATTATAACGTTGAGGATAACTTAGCAACACTACATATCTACGATAGTATAATACTAATTGATTTAGAAGAAATCGAGCAAGATATAGAAAATGAATGGGTAGAAATGCAGTGCACTTCAATTAAGATATTTAATACTAATTTTTAAAAGAAACCCATTACATAAATATGGCATAGTCGTTATGATGTAATGAGATATAGAAAGAGTAAACGAGTATATAAATAAAGGTGTTTATATGCATATGAATATCCTACTGCAATTCCTGCTCAAGCAGACGCCACTAACCAATACCAATTACAAAGGGAGATGTGGAACTAACATTATCACCCCTTAATAAAACGAGCTAATAATGGATGCGCTTCATTAAAAATTTATATTTAAATCCGCAATAGCTGATATAAAATTATAAACCGGTATCATTACATCTCGCATACGTTGTAAAGCTTGCATGAACTTCTCAATCATATTTTTATCTGTGCTTCTGCATAAAAAATAAGAAGCCTAATTCACAGGCTTCTTCATCATCTATTCAAATAATCTGCAATGGTTTGAAATACGACGATATACATATTATGAATACTTTCTTCAGTATTTCCGCCATTAGATAAACCAACTGCCCATTGTTGTCCTTCACCACTTCCGATATTTGCAAACCCTTGCGTATACATCGCATTTACATCTTTTCGGGCACTGTTATACTCTATCCCTTTTGTAATAAAAATCGAATATGATTTATCTTGTAAACCGATAAAAAATACTGGTTTCTTTAGTGATGAAAATACATTTTTATATTGCTCTGTTGAGGCTTCTTGAAAGTGATCTTTCATTATTAGAAAACCATCTACTTCCTTAGATTTCTTTTCCAGTTCCTCTAACTTTATTTCCTCAAACTTTACATTCCTAAACGTATCTTTCGGTTTTTCTCCAACAACTCCAATTACGAGTGCTCTTCCGTTATATTCTAATTTCTCTCCTTCTTTATCCTTTGCACACCCAGCACTCGCTAGGCATATCAATATAAAAACTAAGAAATACGATAAACGCTTCATTTAGCACCCTCCCCTTCTTTTCAGTCAAGTGACAAAAACGTAAGGTGAATTCAAGAAAATGTAAGCAAAATCGATAGCCCAAATTGCGTTTCTATATTATAATCAATTGAATTTACTTACATTACTAAACATAGGAGATTATCATGAAGAAATTTAAACTTTCATCTTTTCTTCCGTTAAGTTATATACTTCTACTCGTACTCGTAAGTCCCCTTTACGATGTATTAAATAAATCGACTGTACACGCAGTAGATGTCACAACTGTAGTAGATGATTGGATTCCATTTGTGAAAGCATTTATTATTCCTTATTTACTTTGGTTTCCTTACTTATACGGCGCACTTATTTATTACTGCTTTGCAGATCGAAAACAATATTATGTCACTTTAAGTAGTATCATTCTTGGAAAACTTGCTTGTTTTTCCATTTATTATTTTTGGCAGACAACTGTACCACGTCCAACCGTCGTTGGAACAGACGTATTTTCCGAACTAGTCCGCTATATTTATAGTATCGATCAACCGGTAAATTGTTTCCCTAGCATTCATGTTCTTACTACATTTGTCATTATGCTAGCTGCCTTTAAACGTAGAGAACAGCATGCTTTTGAATATTACATCCTTACCTTCTTCGGTACGCTTATTATTTTATCAACGCTATTTACGAAGCAACATGCATTTGTAGACGCCATTTCTGGAATGACTCTTGCAAGCATACTCTACTTCGGCGTTCAGCTTTTATTAGCAAAAGAAACCGTACGTGTTCCAGTAAAACAAAATCATAAAATGTAAAAAGCAGACTGTGGCTTCTCAGTCTGCTTTTCTCTATATAAAAGGAGATTTTCAAGTTAAGATTGCGGTACAGTCATATCACCAGAGTGAATACGGCCTGCTTTTTTAAGAGCAATGTAAAGTATATAAGAAACAGCTACTGGAATGACGATATAAGTGATTACCATCGCTGGGACAACTTCCCATCCTTCGCTGGAAATTAAATTAATTGGTGCGATAAGAGAACTTAATCCAAGACCTGCAATTTCTTTTCCTGCTTCCAGTTGGAAAATTAATGCGGATACTGGACCAACTATCGCACTGGCGACGACAGTTGGGACGAGAATCATTGGATTTTTAGTGATATTTGGCAACTGTACTTTCGGAGTACAAAGAGCTTGAGCTAATATGCCACCTAAATTATTTTCTTTCGCAGAGATGACAGAGAATCCGATAAACTGAGCAACGCAGCCTGCAAGAGCAGCACCACCTGCAACACCGTCTAAGCTAAGTGCGATCGCTAACGCAGCTGATGAAGCTGGAGAGATAAGTAATAATCCCCAAACGACTGCAATGACGATAGAAGCGATGAACGGGCTACCAGCTGAACTATCTTTAATGAATGCTCCAACTGCATTTAAAACAGGAGTAATATTATGAGATAACCAAATGCCGACTAAACCAGAACCTAATATTGCCGCAAATGGAACGAGCATCATATCTAACGCAGTTTTTCCACTTAAACGTTTACCAATATATACAGCTAAAGTCGCTGTTAATAATGCACCGATTGGCTCACCTGTTTTAATAATTAGACCTGCTTCAGTAATTGAAATGGATCCGGCACCAATCGCTCCAGCTACCATAGCCGAGAAGATTACAAGGCCATTTGCACCGAGCATAAAAGCAATTCCGGCACCAATGGCTGGTGCCATAAGTGATTTTGCAACAACTCCGATTGTAATAAGCAACGGAATATCAACAATTCTTCCTATATTTTCGATTAGTAAACCAATTCCAAGGGATACGAAAATACCTTGTGCGATTCCAGCTGATGCTTTAAATACACGAGACATTATATATTCCTTCATTTGTTTCACCTTCTCCTATAAGTTAGTAGCCAATTGTTTTCATATAATCACGTAAAATGTCGTTTGATTTTGCGAATCGAGATTCTTCATCCTCTGTTAAATTTAGTTCTACAATTTCTCTTATACCATCTCTAGTAATAATAGCTGGCACTCCTGTACAAATATCATATTCACCATACTCACCATCTAAAATAGCTGATACAGCAATTACACGGTGATCATCGTTAAAGATTGAGTTTGCAATATATGCTAGAGAGTTTCCGATTCCGTAATAAGTAGTACCTTTTCGTTTATAAATTTCCCATCCGGCTTTTGCAGTCTTCTCAACGATTTCATCTAAATCTATTTCACCAAATCGTTCTTTTTGTTCTTCTAAGATTTGCAGAATTGGTTTTCCACCAACAGTTACGTGTGACCAAGCAACCATTTGAGAATCACCATGTTCCCCTAATGAATACCCGTGAATACTACGAGGATCTACATGTAACATTTCAGATAAAATTGTTCGTAAGCGAGAAGAATCTAGTGATGTACCAGTACCGATCACACGATTTCTAGGTAATCCAGATAATTTCCACACTTGATATGTAATAATATCAACTGGGTTTGATGCAAGTAAGAAAATACCATCAAATCCACTTTCCATTACGCCGCCAACAACACTTTCCATAATCTTTGCGCTTGCTCCTAAAGTATCTAAGCGACTTTGCCCTGGTTTTGGTGCTGGTCCTGCTGTAATAATAACAATGTCCATATCTTTGCAGTCTTCATAACTTCCTGCATATACTTTTGTTCTTGTATTTGTAAAGTTAATGCAGTGTGATAAATCCATTGCTTCCCCAACTGCACGTTCATGATTTATATCAATTAATAATAGCTCTTCGCAAATGCCTTGATTGACAATGGAATATGCACAACTTGATCCAACTAATCCAGTACCGATAATTGCAATTTTTCTTGTATGTCTTTTCATAGCAATCTCTCCTAATTGATCATATAATCTATTTCTTTTGTTCCTTACACTCCTAATTATAGAGGTTCCCACGATAGAAACCATGGATACTTTGTGAAATATTGAGCAAAGTTTTTGTCCTTTTTGTGAATTGTTATATTCCATTTTCGTCATATTTGTTACAACTGGAAAAATATTTATTATGTATTTATTGACATATACAAAAAGAAAACGAGCGAATAGATTCGCTCGTTTTCTTTTTTCTGTTATTCCGCACTTAATTGACTTTTTAATTGTTGTACAATCATTGGATTCGCAGGTGCTGCTGGCTTGTAATAACTCTTTTGCTTTGCATACTCATACATATTACGTTGACGCATCTCATCCTGATTACGAATTTGAATTAACGTTTGGTGTAACTGTTCATTATCAGACTGAGCAATATAATTTGCATAACTTGTTAAACTTGCATTTAATCCTGCTAAATAATCATTTACCATATCTTTTTCATTCATGTTCTGCTTCCTCCTATCCTAGAAAAGTCATTAATTGTTGCTTCGTATTTCGTGCATCTTGCGCATCTTTTTGTAGCATTTGTTTCAATTGTGGATCTGTACACGTTTGTGCATACTGCTCTAACTTGTTAATAATTGTTGCGTGTCCACCAATTAAATGACGTAAGTTTTCTACTTCAAGCTCTGTTAAGTTTTGCATAGAATACTCCTACCTTTCTTTGTTCGTTCACTGTTAGTATTTAGCTATTTTTTGATTGTATACATAAATTAACTTTTTCACGTGCATACAAAATAAAAGATGAATAGCTAAGCCATTCATCTTTTATACTGGTTATGTATTTATTTTTATAGAGATACAATCATACTTATACTCACAAGTAAGTTCCATACAATATGTAAAATAATACTAGGTATAATAGATTGTGTCTTTTTGTATAACATTGCAAATACCATTCCCATAATCGTTGCCGTAATTAGAAGACCTCCATGAAGAATTCCAAAAACGAAGGAAGAAATCATGATACTAACTAAAAAATTATATCTCTTTTCTAAAAATCGATATAAAATACCTCGAAATAGAATTTCTTCTTTAACCGGTGTAATGATAGCAACACTTAACACATATATAATACTTTGTATGCTATTTCGAAGTCCTAAACTCCCTAATTGTTCCTTTTGTTCTGCTGCACTTTCAAAACTAAACACATGTAACATTAAATATTGTGATAATGCAATGACAATAAAGCCAATTAATAGATATAAATATGTCTTCCAACTCTTCAAAACGGATAAATCCCAAATAGATTTAATAAAATGAAGAACTGGTTTATAAGCTAATAAAACGATAACAACAACAGATGCATCGAATAAGAGCAAATAATATCCTTCTAATTTAGTACTTAACGCTTCTTCTCCATAAATCCCAAAGGCTAAACCAAGGAATAGTCCTCCTAGGAGTGAAATCCCTATAATCATTGCTATCATTACAAATAGATTTTTATATGTTATATTCTCTATTTTTCTTTCTGCACTATACGCTTCTAACACTGTTTCACTCACAGTATCCCTCCAGTTATTCTCATTTATATCATTAAAATCCTTTAATTTAAATATAAAGATAATATAACAAATTTTACAAAAAGAATAATATGCAATTTTACATATTATAAAAACTTTATATTTTATAGTTTTAGGAATAGAATTGCTATGCAATAATTATTGTATGAAATTTCAAAAAACACTTCCTATTCACCATAAACCTCGCATCATATGCACTAAAAAACCTTAGAATCGCTTCTAAGGTTTCCGGCTATCCATATTCAAGACACTATACTGATAAGCAACGAAAAAATTAATAATATAACTACCAACCCGCCGGTTATTCTTGCTATAAATTTCTTTTGTTCGCCCGCACTTGAAACAATAAAACGGAAATATAATATACCACCTATCGCAATAAGAATACATTCCGATATGATACTAATAGCCGGAAATCGCCACAAACCAAACCCAAGCATAGGTAAGTCTCCAAAATTCCCTGGAAGTAACGGCAAATCAGCACGGTGCACAAGTAAATCTAAAATCCAATGACTAAAAACTACAGCTCCAATAACAAAGCCATTTCGCTTTGCCCACAGCCTCGTACCGACTATTCCTGCAACAAAAGCAATAAACAGTGCTCCTATTAAAGAGTGTGTGTAATCCGCATGAATGATTGCTTCACCATAACTATTCCTGTTAATAGGTTCAATTGTCTCTACTCCTAAAATATAAAGTGGCAAAAAAATGACATCCAACAATTGTGAGCTTACCATAAGAGCCCAAATTGGTAGTTTAGGTGATTTGGCTTTTACTACTGCCGCTAAGCCAAAATGCCCTGCAAACATTTCACATCACATCCTTTTGTCATGTGCCTCCAACAAACCGCAACTTACTGTACAAAAGCATAATCAGATGTTTTCTTTCTTCTTATTCATTTTCGCATTACATGTAATCCTTTAATAAACGTTTCCAACAATACATGTAAACTTATATCCAAATCTAACGGCAAACCAAATCCACCCTGCTGCTCAATCGACGCAAATCCATGACAAATACTTCTGAATCCACGTGTCGCATGAAGTGCATTCTCTCCTTCTAAGCCGTACTGTTGTAAAACTTGAAGACAAAGCTTTACAATCCCGTCACCTGCTTTTCTTACTTCTTCATCTCGTAAAAAGGTTGCTTCATACAGTCCAGGGTGTTTACGTACGAATGCTACATACGCTTCTCCTAAAGCATGAATTGCTTCATCCATCCGTTTACCCTCGGCCGCTTCTTCCAGTTTGTTATACAGCTGCTTGATTCCGTAAATACCAAGATGTTTCCGTACATCTTGTAAACCTTTCACATGATTGTATAGCGAAGGTGAACGTACCCCTAATGTTTGCGCTAATGAAGCTAACGTTACTTCTTGTATTCCATTTGTATCTGCAATTTCTGCTGCTGTTTCTACAATTTTCGGTAGTGTAAGCCCGATTCTCGGTGACATAAATTAACCCTCTTTCCTACTTTCTATATTCCGCTTCGCTTCTTTAATAGCAAGCTCTATGACAGCCCCTGGATCGTTTATCATTTTTCCATGTCCTGCCGCAAGCAAGGACGGCTCATATTCTCTTAACTTCTCTGCACTTTGTAATGCAACTTCTTTACTCCACGTTGCCATCGCCGGAAACGGAAACCAAAATTTCATTTGTCCTGAAACAGCCATACCTCCTCTTGTTTGGAATGCATCCCCGACAATCAGAGCTTTATTTCTTACATCAAGAAACGACATGGAGCCTGGCGTATGTCCCGGTGTCCTAATCGCAAGAAGCGATCCAACTCGGTCGCCATCTTCTAATAAAACATCAGGTACCGTTTTTATCTTTTTAGGTACACCGCCTTTTATTGGCGTATTTGGTTCATCCTTTTGTAACGTCGTATCTCCTTCTAACAGCTTTGCGTCCCTCTTAGAAATATAGACTGGAACATGAGGAATTACTTCCTTTAATGCGTCTAATGCACCGATGTGATCATCATGCGCATGTGTTAATACAATCTTAGTAATTGGTTTCCCTATTTTCTCAGCCGCCTGCAAGATCCCTTTTGCGCTATATGGCAAAGCAGCATCAATTAAAGTTAAACCATCTTCTTCCTCCACAAAGTAACAATTTACAGGAAACACTCTTGGCAAAAATGACAATTGATATACCGTTTTTTCATGCATCATTCTCATATTCCCATCTCCCTCTTCACGAAAACTAATACCGTTAGTTTTATTATACTAATGGTATTAGTTTTATGCCACTAAAAATTTCATTTTTTCAGAAAAAAGAACAGTAGCCGTATAAACGACTACTGTTCTTTAAAGGTATTAAACTGTGTAACGCTCATCTTCTAAAATTTTCGCAGCAATTTCACGTTTCTTCGGAATTACGTTAAGTGGTGTGTGGCGAGTTAATTTACGTAATGATGATAACATCATGCGTAGCATGTCGCCGTTTTCAACTGCGATAAGTGTTTCTTTCGCATCTGCTTCGATTTCGTTAAATGCTTCTTGGCAGAATACTTCAGTGTATAACACTTTTTGTTTATTCTTTTCAAGACCAGTTGTTTTAATGGCTTTTTCTGTACGAAGAACAGCTGATTCCATTGCGTATAAGTTGCTTACGATGTCAGCGATATTCACAAGAATTTCTTGCTCTTTATCTAATGCTTTACCGTATTTTTGAGCAGCTAATCCAGCTACCATTAAGCCGATTTTCTTCGCGTTATTTACTAAATATTTTTGAAGTGCTAATGGCTCATCGCCTACTTCTTCTGGCATCATCATCATTAACTCTTCTTGTAATTTTTGTGCTTTTTGAAGAAGTGGTAATTCACCTTTCATCGCTTTACGTAAGAACGTACCTGGTACGATTAGGCGGTTAATTTCATTCGTTCCTTCGAAAATACGGTTAATACGAGAATCGCGATACATTCTTTCAATCTCGTACTCTGCCATAAATCCGTAACCACCGTGAATTTGAACACCTTCATCTACTGTATAGTCTAGTACTTCAGAACCGAATACTTTGTTTAAAGAGCACTCGATTGCATATTCAGCGATAGAAGCTGCTACTGCTTTACCGTCTTTTACTTCTTCTTCAGATAATGTGCTCATTCGGCTTTCGAATAAGCCTACTGTACGATATACAGAGCTTTCAGCTGCATATGTTTTTGCTGCCATATTCGCAAGTTTCTCTTGAATTAATGGGAAGCGAGCGATTGGTTGTTTGAACTGTTGACGTTGGTTTGCATATTGTGCTGAAATTTCTACTGCACGTTTCGCAGATCCAACTGTACCAACACCTAATTTATAACGACCAATATTTAAAATGTTGAATGCGATAATATGACCTTTACCGATTTCACCAAGTAAGTTTTCTTTCGGTACTAACGCATCTTCTAAAATTAACGTACGAGTTGAAGAACATTTAATACCCATTTTCTTTTCTTCTGGGCTTGTAGATACACCAGCGTAGTCTTTCTCTACGATAAATGCTGAGAAGTGCTCTCCATCAATTTTTGCGTATACGATAAATACGTCAGCGAATGCAGAGTTTGTAATCCACTGTTTTTCACCATTTAATACGTAATGTGTACCTTCTGCATTTAAACGTGCCGTTGTTTTTGCACCTAATGCGTCAGATCCTGAACCTGGCTCTGTTAATGCGTATGCAGCTAATTTTTCACCAGTTGCAAGTAATGGTAAATACTTTTTCTTTTGCTCTTCGTTACCGAATAACACGATTGGTAAAGATCCGATACCTACGTGAGCACCGTGAGTAATTGCAAAGCCACCAGCGCGAGAGAATTTCTCTGCGATTAACGCTGAGCTTACTTTATCAAGACCAATTCCGCCGTACTCTTCTGGTACGTCAGCGCCTAATAAACCAAGTTCCCCAGCTTCTTTTAAAAGACGAACAGAACGATCAAACTCATGTTGCTCTAAATATTCAAGCTCTGGAAGAACTTCATTTACGATAAAGTCCTCTGTCGTTTTTGCAATCATTTTATGCTCAGATGAAAAATCTTCTGGCGTAAACACTTGATCAATCGTAATCTCATCTACTAAAAAGCTACCGCCTTTAACCGCATTTCCTACTGTTTTTTCCATGAAAATTTCCTCCTTCATATTTTCATAAGCCGCTTCTTTCATTTCGAAAGAAGCTGGCTCTCCCGTTTATTTTTTATAAACCTTTGTTGCTTCCATTCTTTGCATTGTCGGCGTCTCGTTGTGAACGAGCCGCTTCCACTTTTTTCAATCCAGTTCCAGCGGCTAGAATGTTCGGTGGCTTCGCTTCTTCCTGCGAGGCAAAGAGCGCCTCTACGTCTGAAGCTCCATCCCCCTCACATTCTGAGCAAGCCGCTTCCACTTTTTTTCATAATCCAGTTCCAGTGGCTAGAACAGTCGGTCGTTTCACCCCTTCCTGTGAGGCAAAAAGCGCCTCTTCGTCAGGGCTTCCAACGCCCTCCTGTTCTGAGCAAGCCACCTGCACTTTTTTTATAGTAATTCAAACACTCCCGCTGCTCCCATTCCGCCGCCGATACACATTGTTACGATACCGAATTGTTCGTTGCGGCGTTTCATTTCGTGAATAAGAGATAGTGTTAGTTTTGCTCCTGTACAGCCAAGTGGATGTCCAAGTGCGATTGCACCGCCGTTTACGTTTACTTTTTCTTCATCTAAACCAAGTTCACGAATAACTTGGATCGATTGAGAAGCGAATGCTTCATTTAGTTCGAATAAGCCAATATCAGATAGCTCTAAGCCAGCTAATTTTAACGCTTTTGGAATGGCAGCGATTGGGCCGATTCCCATTACTTCTGGTGGTACGCCAGCTACTGCAAATGAACGGAATTTCGCAAGTGGCTTCATACCATCGCTCACTGCTTTTTCACGATCCATTAATAGTACAGATGCTGCGCCGTCACTCATTTGTGAAGAGTTACCAGCTGTTACAGAACCGCGAACGTTAAATGCTGGACGTAATTTACCTAAAATATCTAGCGTCGTCTCTGCTCTTACACCTTCGTCTTGCGCAAAAGTAATTGTTTCTTCTTGCAGTTTGTTATTTGCTCCAACAGTACGTAACGTTACATCTACAGATACTGTTTCATCAGCAAAGTTTCCTGCAGCTAATGCTTTCGCAGCACGTTGATGACTTCTTACTGCAAATGCATCTTGCTCTTCACGAGAAATTCCATATTTCACAGCAACTTGCTCTGCTGTATGTCCCATACCCATATAATATTCTGGAGCTGCTTCTACAAGGCGACTATTCGGACGAACAACGTGTCCCATCATCGGAACTAAACTCATTGATTCCGCTCCGCCTGATAATACCGCTTCCGAGTGACCAAGCATAATGCGCTCTGCTCCGTAAGCGATACTTTGTAAACCTGAAGAACAGTAACGGTTAATTGTAATAGCTGGAACATCGTAAGAAAGTCCTGCTAATCCGCCGATATTACGAGCCATATTTAAACCTTGCTCTGCTTCTGGCATCGCACAACCGAAAATTAAATCATCGATTGGTCCTTCATAATTCGCACGCTTTAACGTTTCCTTTACTACTAACGCCCCTAGATCGTCAGGACGAACTGTTTTTAATGAACCCCTCTTTGCTTTTCCAATTGGTGTTCTTGCTCCCGCAACAATGACAGCTTCTCTCATGAACGATATCTCCCCTCGTTATTAGTTACGTAATGGCTTTCCTTTTACAAGCATGTGCTGCATTCTTGCTTGTGATTTCATCTCACTTACTAAGCTAATAAATGCTTCACGTTCTACATCTAATAAATACTGCTCATCAACTTCTGTTCCGTACGGCACTTTTCCGCCTGCGATGACATATGCAAGTTTCTTCGCAATATGAAGGTCGTACTCTGAAATGTAGCCAGATAAATGCATTGCTTCTGCACCAAGTGCAAGAGTTGCATATCCTGTTTCACCAACAACCGGTATCTTTTTACGAATCGGTGCTTTATAACCAGCTTCATATAAAGCAAGTGCTTTCTGTTTTGCATCGTATAGTAAGTGATCACCATTCACACTAATACCGTCTTTATCACCTAAGAAGTTATGAGAAACCGCTTCTTGTCCTGAAGTTGAAACTTTCGCCATTGCGACTGTTTCGAACACTTTATTTGCAACTTTTTGCAAGTCAAATTCTACGCCGTTTGCCATTTTATTTAAGTGTTTAATGTATAGCTCTTTATTACCGCCTCCGCCAGGGATTAAGCCAACACCAACTTCTACTAAGCCCATATACGTTTCACTAGAAGCTTGAATGCTCGCTGCTGGTAGGCAAACTTCTGTACCTCCGCCAAGCGTCATACCATATGGCGCTGCTACAACTGGCTTAGAAGAGTATTTAATTTTCATCATCGCATCTTGGAAGTTTTTCACAACCCACTCAATTTCAAAGTAGTTGTCGTCTTGTGCTTCCATTAAGATCATTGCTAGATTCGCACCAACGCAGAAGTTCTTCGATTGGTTACCGATAACAAGACCTTTATAATTCTTTTCTACTTCATCAACAGCGTAGTTAATCATTTGCGTAATATCCATGCCGATTGCATTGCTCTTCGAATGGAATTCTAAGCAAAGGATGCCGTCGCCTAAATCAATTAAGCTCGCTCCGCTATTTTTCTTTAATACGCCATTTTTCGCTTTTAATTGCTTAAGAGAAATTGCTTTTTTATTACGCTCAATTAGCTTATATTCGCCATTATCGTAATAGTAGCTATCTCCGTTATCATGTTTGTAGAAAGTAGTGAAACCTTTCTCTAACATTTCTTTCACCCAAGCCGGAACAACTACGCCGTTTTCTTCCATCTTTTGAACGGACTTTTCAACGCCGATTGCATCCCAAACTTCAAACGGTCCTTGCTCCCAGCCGAAGCCCCACTTCATCGCTTGGTCAATTGCAACGATATCGTCAGCAATTTCTTTATGAAGTTTTGCAGAGTATAAAAGAGTCGGTGTGATGATATTCCATAACAACTCTCCTGCGCGGTCTTTCGCATATACAAGCGCTTTCAATTTATTCGCTAATCCTTTTTCTTGTTTACTTAACTCTACGGATGCAGCTTTTAATTTTTTACGCGCTTCATATTCCATCGTTTCAGGATTTAGTTCTAAAATTTCTTTTCCTTGTTTTAAGAAGAAGCCTTGACCTGTTTTGCTTCCAAGCCATTTTTTATCAAGCATGTCATGCATGAAAGCTGGTACTTTAAATACATCACGCTCTTCTTCTTGTACGTTTTCATATACGTTATTTGCAACGTGTACGAATGTATCTAAACCAACAACATCTAATGTACGGAACGTTGCACTCTTCGGACGACCAATAAGTGGGCCTGTTACTGAATCAACTTCCCCAATGCTATAGCCGCGTTTTACCATCTCTTGAAGAGTTACTAATAAACCGTACGTACCGATGCGGTTTCCAATAAAGTTTGGTGTGTCTTTCGCGATAACAACGCCTTTTCCAAGAACGTCTTCGCCAAATAATTTCATGAAGCTTAATACTTGTGGATCAGTTTCTTTCGTCGGTATTACCTCTAGAAGTTTTAAATATCGTGGTGGGTTAAAAAAGTGTGTGCCTAAGAAGTGTTTCTGGAAGTCGTCTGAACGACCTTCTGCCATTTTTTCAACTGAAATGCCTGACGTATTAGAACTTACGATAGAACCCGGTTTACGAACAGCATCTACTTTTTCAAATAGTTTCTTTTTAATATCTAAGTTTTCAACTACTACTTCAATAATCCAATCTACATCAGCTAGACGCTCAAGGTCATCTTCTAAGTTACCTGCTTCAATCAGTGCTAAATTTCCTTTCACTGTCAGAGGAGCTGGTTTTTGCTTTAATAGTTTTTGTAGTGCCGTATTACTAAAACGATTTCTCACACTTTTATGTTCTAATGTAAGTCCCTTCGCTTCTTCTTCTTTCGTAAGCGCAGGTGGTACAATATCAAGCAATAATGTCGGAATACCAATATTAGCTAAGTGTGCCGCAATTCCTGAACCCATTACGCCTGACCCTAGAACAGCAGCCTTTTTAATTTGGAACATCCAATTCTCCCCCTATTCTTGAATGAATGCTCATTCAATTTTTCGACATAAGTCGCAATCAATGAGTGAGCCTCTACTAATAAATATATGATACTGTTTAAATTTTCGCAATATATTTATTGATAAAATTTTCTGAAATAAATATTTTTCTTTTATTTGCCCATGCTATATATGTATTTTCTTCACTAAAATACACTTTCCCTTTTTATAATCTGACGAAACTGGAGGAATATATATGGCAAAACTTAAGAAGAACCCTTCAAAGGCTGGAATTAGCGCAGCAAGTGTGACAGGAAACGCTGGCCCAACTGATCGAGGCGTGGAAAAAGGACGTCAAGGTAATAACCAACAATATAAGAAGCATAATATGGGCGAAAAATAACGCTATATTTTTGGGCAGAGAACGTGGCATAATGGGTAATGGCTGCTTTTTCTGCCCAATTTATTTGTAACAAATGAGGGAATTATAATGAAACGAACAATAGTTATGATTGTAATGATTGCCACACTATTTACAGGGATGATTTTCTTCTCTTACGCACAAAGACAACAAGCTGTAAGAGCCGATCAACCTAGCATCACTGGGCAATACGGGATTACAATCGATGCAGACACAGGTGAAATTTTGTATGGAAAACGAGAAGACGAACGCTCTTATCCGGCTAGTATAGCCAAAATGATGACAACCCTTCTTTTACTAGAGAATGTAAAAGAGGATGAGGAAATTACAGTTACAGAAAACGCAATTAAAACAGAAAGTCAAAGTAAGAAAATTAAACTTCGTGCTGGGGAAAAGTTAAAACGTGATGAGGCATTAAAACTGATGCTTATCATTAGTGCAGACCCAATAGCTGAATCCATCGCAGAACATATTGCAGGATCAAAAAATGAATTTGTAAAAATGATGAATGCTAGAGCGAAGGAACTCGGTACAAAGCATGCGACTTTCAAAAACGCAAGTGGTGCTGATGCACTAGGAAACAAAGTATCACCATATGACATTGCTATGATTACGAAAGAAGCATTAAAATACCCAGTTGTTTTAGAATATATGAATTCAACGCGTACAACTCTACATACTTCAGAACGCTCTCCAAACATCGCAAACTATGGACGGGAAGAACTATATGACGATCCATATGCAATTGGAAGTAAAAGCGGTCTATCAGCACTCGGAAAATATACAGTCGTAACAGTGGATGAGAAAGACGGTAAACGCGTCATTAATGTTGTATTATCTTCTACTCGCAAGCAACTGTATCCTGATACGAAGAAAATGGCACATTACGCATTTCAGCAATTAAAATAACCAAGGAGTATTTTCTCCTTGGTTATTTTTTAACCATACCTTTTAATACGAACGCAACGTTTGCTGGACGCTCTGCTAGACGACGCATGAAGTAGCCATACCAGTCGTTTCCATAAGGTACGTAAACACGCATTTTGTAACCTTCTTTTACTAGCTCAAGTTGACGCTCATTACGAATACCATATAACATCTGGAATTCAAATTGGTCCCTTGGAATGTTGTGTTCTTCGGCAAGTTTTTTTGTATATTCAATAATCGCTTCGTCATGTGAAGCAATTGCAGTATAATTTCCATTTAATAAGTGCATTTTAATAATCTTTTTATAATTGTCATCTACATCTTTCTTGTCCGGGAACGCCACTTCTTCAGGTTCTTTATAAGCCCCTTTTACAAGACGTAAATTAGGATTATAAGCATTTAAGTCTTCAATATCTTTTTCTGTACGATATAGGTAAGCTTGAATAACAGTACCAATATTATCGTACTCAGACTTTAACTGTTTAAAGATATCAATTGTCTTTCCGCAGCGTGTATAATCTTCCATATCAATTGTAACGAACACACCATTTTCTTTTGCAGCTTCTAAAATGCGGCGCATATTGTTCATTACGATTTCATCAGAGATATCTAGCCCCATAGAAGTCATCTTTAAAGAAAGTTGCGAATCAAGACCTTCTCTTCCAATTGCACGGATTGCTTCAATCGATTGGTTAGCCATTTCATTTGCTTCCGCTTCATTATCAACGAATTCCCCTAAATAATCGATTGTTACGCAAAGTCCTTGCTTGTTTAATTGTTTAATAGCTGCTGTCGCTAATTCAATTGTCTCCCCTGCGACAAAGCGACCTGCGCCAAAGCGTAAACCGTACTTTTTAGCCAGTTTTGTTAGCGCTTTATTTTTAGATAAGAAAAGAAACGAATTTCGCATTAATTGTTCCATGTAATTCACCCCTATGACTTAATTTATCTGTTTTTTACCCCTCTTCGAAATTATATCATTGTTTAAAATTATTGGATACAAATAATTATTTAGATAATTTATAAAATACTATAAAAACATTTAAAAACCTATATTCTCGCTTATAAATATGTCTGAAATATTTTTCGACATTTAGAAAAATAGAGTTTAATAGGCACAAAATAGGCATGCCGAAAATATTCGACATGCCTATAAAACCCTTTATATTCCATGTAAATTATATGAGGATATTAATACAGAAAACTTGAGATTATATTTACCTCAAGTTTTTTTATTGCTCATTTCTCTTCTCTTCATTCAGCCTTTTAATATGTGTAATTAACTGCACCATCTCTTCTTTCGCATCGGGATACGTCTCATTCCAATGCTTCACTAAAGCCGGCATCGTCTTCGCTATGTAAGAATACAGTGCCCACTTCTGTACCTGTTCTTTTCTCTCTTCATTGCTCTCTCCAAGTAATAGTTCCGTGTATTTCTCTAACAACCCGTCAAATTGTTCGTTAAATTTTTCACTCATCTTATCTACCTCCTATATGAAAAAAGCAGCGAAGATCGCTGCTTTTCTTTATAATTTTGATCGAACAGAGTTTAATTTCTTCTCCATTGTGCTTACTTTATCACGACGATCATCGATACGAATTGTTGTTGCAACGCGCTGCGCACCTTTCGCATATGGAACTTCATGCATTTGTTGAATTACTTCTAGAATGACAGGAAGATCTCCTTCAATAATTGTATTCATTGGTGTTAATTGATACTTCACACGATCTGAGTTTTTCTCTAGCACCTTTTGTACTTCTGCTACATATTCACTCACACTTGGATTACCTGTTCCTACTGGAATAATCGATACGTCAACAATTGCCATAGTAGCCTTCCTCCTATACTTGCTTCTTATATATCCATTGTCTATTTTACCGAAATACGCATCATTTTACTAATTTGTTATTCCTCTATTTTAAACTGCTCAACTAATCTTTCTAAGTCTCTCATATGCTCCGTCAAGCTTTCCATCGTATGAGCTACCTTTTCTAGATGATTCACTTGTGATTCAGTTGCAGCATTTACCTCTTCCGAAACCGCTGCGCTTTCTTGACTCGTACCAGCAATTGTATGCATGACCGCTGTAATTTCTCCTTGCTCGTGACCGATGTTATGTACCTCTTCTACAATTTGTTCCACTGAAGTACTAATCGTATTTACAACTGACATAATGGTACGGAATTCCGCCTCTGCTTCTGTCGTAACATTATTTTGTATATCCGCAATGTCTTTCAATTTACTTACAACTTCTACAACTCTTCTTACCTCTACTTGTACATCACCAATCATCGTCGCAATTTCTACTGTTGCTTCTTTTGATTGTTCCGCTAATTTTCGAACTTCTTCAGCAACAACAGCAAAACCTTTACCTTGTTCGCCCGCACGTGCCGCCTCGATTGAAGCATTTAAAGCAAGTAAATTCGTTTGATCCGAAATCCCCTTTATAAGCTCTACCACATTTTGAATCGAGCCAACTCTTTGTTCTAACTTTCCGGATGCTTCCTCTGTATGAACAACAATTGAAGATGATTGCCCCCTTGTACGAACTAAATTACGCATCGTATTTAGCCCTTGCTTAGATGCCTCTTCCGCTTTGCCAGCCACCCCTTTTATTTCACCAACAGAGTTATTCATTTGTTCCACTGACTGCGCCATATTCTCGAGCTGTTCTGAAACTTCATCTACACTATTAGCAAGCGTAGAAGCTCCTCCGCTCACGTCATCCATTGCACCTGACACTTCTCTACTAGCTGCTACAGTCTCATTCGTTAAATAATGTAGATTACTCGTTGATTGTTGCACGGTTGATACACTATTTTTAATTTTACTTACCATTTCATTCATTTGCTCAACCATATGATTAAAATGGTTCGTCAGTTCTCCAACTTCATCCTTACTTGTCACTTTCATTTGCAACGTTAAATCACCTTCTGCTACTTTTTGAACGTGATTCGTTAATAGTTGCAGCGGTCTTGCTAATCTTCGTGAAAACAAGTATGAAGCTACGATTCCAACGAATAAGCTAATACATGCCATTATAATGACTGTATTTCTCGTACTATTTAATAGCCCATCAATTGTTTCTTTCGGATAAAAAATGCCTATCTTCCATTTCATCAAATCAAATGACTGACTATATGCAACTACCTCTTCACCTTTTAATGTAGTGACAGCATATTTTGTTACATCTTTATTTAAACTCTGCACAAGCGGCTCTTTCGAAACATCTTTCCCTATCTTTTCCGGGTAAACAAGAGCCATATTTTTATCATTTATAATAAACATTTCTCCGCCGTTATTGTATTGAATATTATGAAGTAATTTCTGAATTGTTCCGAGCGATACATCCATCGCCACAACACCTAATACAGATCCATCTTGAGCTGTAATTGCTTTAGAAACTCCCACACTTAACTTCCCTGTTGCAATTTCATACATAGGTTGTCCCCAGTGAACCTTTTTCACATCAGCTTCTGAGTCTTTATACCAAGGTCTTGTCGTTGGGTCATATCCTTCTGGCACTTGTCCACCTTCAGCAAGGTTGGCACTTAATGTTTTTTTATCTTTCGTACCAATATATAAGTCTAAAATGCCAGGATGATTCTTTTTATACTCCGAAAACTCTTTCGTCAAAAATGCTTCCTCTTCTGGAGTAACTCCATCTTGAAGCATATTACGAATCATCTCACTGTTCGCATAATACCCCATATCTTCATCCGTTCTTTGAACAAATGTTGTAAGTTGCTCTGTCACAAGATCCATCGTATTTTGAGAATACTGGTCTAAGGAGCGCACTTCCTTCTCTTTCTGTAATTGATACATAGCTGTACCCAATATTACGAACATCATAGAAATAAGTACCGAAAATACTACCGCAATTTTTAAACGTAAACTTCTTAACATCTTCCCCAAAGCATCCCCTTCGCATTGAATTTAAATCTTATTAATCATTATATTAAGTATAATAGATAAAATTAAAAAATTGAAACTAATTCTCACCTTAATACAATTAGAAAACTGACTACCACTTGTGCAAAGACAAATAGTTCATTATCCTTAAGCTATATCATCTCATTCGTTCGGAGGGAATAACAGTAAATAAGAATCTATAAAAAACTATAAAAATTTACAATTACAGGTTTTATATTTTACAGAATTCAACCTATAATATTTTCAGGTGATGAAAAGGGGGAAAAGG
>NZ_JBQAIE010000016.1:0-112471 GCF_051918845.1 Bacillus cereus group sp. MYBK101-2
GTTGTGGTGACTTAATTATATCAAAGATGGACGATTCTTTTTTATATTTTCTGTAAAGAAAGAGGTTGCCCAAAAGTAGCTATTCAGCTACTTTTGGGACAACCTCTTTTTGTCGTTATATTATTTCACAATATAGGTGTAATTTCGTTTTTTATATGCACTTTAAACTAAAGAGCTTTAATAATACGTTCCATCGCCTTCATTTGTCCAATATGATCCGCTTCATGATAAAGCATCATACCGTATAGCTCCCCTACTGTTTCCAATCCTAGGAATGGCTCTGGCAGTTTATTTTCAAATGCTTCTGCTGGAATTTCGTTAATACGTTTCGCTTGTTCTTTTAATTGAGCCGTTAACACTTCCAATGACGGCCCCTCTGTTTCCCATTTAGACGGTCTTGATCCATACCCAAACATACCTGGATATTCAGTTGGTAATTGTTTAAATTCTTTTCCAAACATGAAAACTTCTGCTGCCGTTAACACATGCCCAATATGCCAACGAATTGTATTGTTGAAACCCTCTGGTTGCGTATCCACTGTTTTATCATCTAACGTTTCCATAAATGTAAGTAATGCTCCGCGCGTTATTTCAAATTGTTTTAAGCCAACTAGTCTATTCATTTTATCGTTCCCCTTCTTGATGTACAATTTATTCTGAACTAAAAATGTTCAATTCATTAACGTTTTACATTGTTTAATCTATCAGAAACAATAAAAAAATACATCTAATATGCTTATTAAAAATAATAAAAAGGTTCACTCCTCGTAAATATAGAATTACTTACTATGTAAATAAAAGAGGAGTGTATTTTCATGTTACATATTTTAAAACAACAATATAATCTTATTAGCTCTACAAGAGAAACTCTATTTTCGTTTTTGGAAGAAATCCCACTAGAAAAATTACATAGCACTGTTCCGAATTTCGGGAGCGGTAGCATTATAAAGACACATATTCATGTAGCCGATTGCTATCGATACTGGCTTGGATCATTCGCATTTAAACAAAAGCGAGCAGATTTTTCATTCGCTAGCGATTATGAAATTGAGCATGCAGATGTCACGAAAGTACGTGCTAGATTTAAGTTAGTAGATGAAACTGTACAACGTTTTTTAGATGAATACAATGACCGTTGGCTCGAAAATATAGCAAATGAAGTGAAATGGCAAAAAGAACCTTGGAGTACAACACCGCTATGGCTTTTAACTCATACAGAGACGCATGAGTTTCACCATAAAGGACAAATTGTATCAATGACTCGTCACCTTGGATATACTCCTCCTGATACAGATCTTAGTTAATTCTAACAACTCAACTACTATAACTGTCGTTAGCATTGTTTATATACGAAAAGGCTCTTCATTCTTTTTGATGTTGTTTATAGTTCTGCAATTTTTTTGCGGCACAAACTTGTATTATATTTTAATTATGTTTGTGTCGTGTGTCGTGTTCTTATTGATTAGTTTAATATCCATTAAAAAATATATTACTATTTTTCCTTCTATTATTTGAGTTACTTAATCAATAAGAGGTTCTTTCTTTTTATTACGACTTTATATAAAATAAAAACGAAAATTCAGAAAATTAAAGTTGGAATTACTGGTAACACTTTGTCATTTGGCACATACACACTCCAAAAAGAATTAAGAAGCGCATGAAAAATTAGACACATAAAAATACTTTTAGTTGCGTTAAAAATTGTAGTAAGTAAGAAAGACACAGCCATTGTCGTAATTATGAAGGCTATAAAATCCCTTTGAGTTTGATTCGTGCCTGGAATAAACCATAACGGCCAGTGCCAAATAGCCCATATACCACTCACAATAACCGTACTTAAAAATACCGAAAACCTTTTCTGAAGGGCAGCTTGTAAGAATCCTCTCCATCCAATTTCTTCAAGACCACCACCAACGATCATTATTGGAAAACTAAGTAATGCTACGTATAAGGGTTTTTGCATCGTTGCTCCACCAAATATTATTGGCAGATAACAACTAATAAAAGCCAAAACAACGATTAGAATATACCATAAAAAATGATACTTAGGATTAACAACATTTTTTATAAACACTCTGAACTCTTCTTTTGATCCATATTTTTTCTTTAAGCTAATTGCAACGATTGCCGGCATGATTCCCCCAAAAACAAATACTATCATCGCTAGCGGTGTACCAAATGTCGTAATGTTAAATTTTATTAAGTTAATTAGTAGCCCCCATAGTATCCATGTAAATATTAAAGTGCACATTACATATCGTTTAATCTCATTACTCATCTACTCCCCTCCTTTGGTTTAATTAGAGCATAAATAAGGAGATATGAAAACTACTTATGTTAAATAATCCCAATGTCCAAAGAAACATCCATACTTAATTAGATCTTTACAAACAATCCCACTACCTGCTTTACTTCAGTTGAGGTTCGAAGTTAGAGTCTTACTATTCGTTTATACCGGATAAACAAAGAGCACGCTTTGAAAACCAATCAAAACATGCTCTTTAAATATACTATCTTAAATTTTTTATAATATGATCAATACCAAATAGTCTCCGCATAATTATATGCGTCACTATTCGGTATAGCATGTTTCCCTTGCGCCTGTGCCTTTCTTGGATCTAAATCATATACCATTGGTGTATAGCATGATGTTTGCCCTTTATTCACAACACCATTTCCTCCAGCACTCCCGCAAGTATATGCCTTTCCATCTGTTTTTCTTACGATTCTTGCATCAGCTTCGTTATTATATACTGCTGCACGAGTTACTGTAACTTTTGCCCACGCTGTCTTACACGTTGTGCTAAATTTTAATTCCACATAAGAATTGGAATCAATCCACTTCTTTTCTTTCGTTACTGCTGATTGATCACAACTATTGTAATACGGACTTTTCCCATCATATGAATGGTCTTCTGCATATGCTTTATCGCTATTAGTTGTACTAAACATACTAGTTACAACGATTAAAGATAGCAATAAACATGCACTCACCTTTTTTAATAGCTTCATATAATTTCACTCCTTTATTAATAACGTGCTGTTTTCCCGTAACCGTTATTAAACGTAACTGCTTCAGCATCTGCTGTGTATCCGAAATCAGCAGTTAAATCAAATACCATTCCTGTATAAGTACTCGTTTGACCAGTTTTAATTGTGCCATTTCCTTGATTGGAAGTGACTGATTTTTGAAACACACCATTTTTGTATTTATTCACAACAGCGTACGCATACACTCCTCCTGAAACAGCTGGTGCTGGTTGATCTAAAACAAACTTAGCCCAAGCTGCATGACATTTATTACTGTAACGTAAATACACTGTCCCTACTTTTTTACTACCTTCGTACACCGCTGTAGACTTTGCATTAAATCCATCTGCATCACACGTTGTACTGCCTCCGTATACTTTCGTTGTTGCTGGATTTTTCCCGTCATAATAACTACTTAAATCAGTAGCTGCAAATGTACTTCCTTGGAAACTAAATAATACCCCTACACTCGCTACACTTAACACGCATACTTTCATTAACTTTTTAAACATTTTCAATTTCCTCCCTCAAAAAAAGTACGTATAATAAAGACAATCTATCCCCTATGTACGCCCCTCCTTTCATGCTTCCTAGAGGCATCTTACAGAAACGAATAAACGTTGTAAATTTCCTTATGATTATTGGAATATACGAAGAAATTTACGTAATCGTCTAAGAAAAAAAGTTGAGAAATACACATGTTATAGCATCCTTTATTTAAAACATAAAAGAACCGATACTTGTTACATGCAAGCATCGGTTCTTTATACAAAATTGCCATTTTTTCTTTTATATAAAATAAATATTTCTCCACTTAATCTGTTGTAAAAAACTCCCTAGTCACATCAATAAATTGCTGTAGCGGAGCTGTCATCCATTTATCTTTATGCCAAGCGATTTGTGTATAAATCGGTGAGATTGCACTTTCTAAATGTAACTCTTTTATCGTCCCCTCTCGTATATCTTTTTCTACTACTATTGCTGGTAACACAGCTATTCCTAAATCTGCAATAACACATTGTTTAATTGCCTCTACACTAACGAACTCAATTTTATTTGCTGGATACACCTCTTCTGTACGAAGTAGCTCTTCAAATAAAGTCCGGTACGAGCACCCTAGCTCTGTTAGCAACAACGTCTCACTTTCTAAATCTTTTGTAGAAATGGAAGCTTTCTCGAGTAAATGATGCCCTGAAGCAGCTACTATTTTTAATTCTTCTTTCATAAGCGGCTTCACATGTAAAGCATCTTCTGTTTTACATTCGTCCAAAATAAAGGCAAGATCGACTTTTCCCTCCATCAATTGTTCCTTCGCATCTTTATTGGAATACGCTGGTTTAAATATAAGTTTTATTTGAGGGAATTGTGCTTTAAACCTCTTTAATATAGATGGAAGTCTATATGTACATTGACTTTCCTGCGCACCGATTATTAATGTACCTGCTATTCCCTCATCATGTTTCACAGCCATTTTTGCTTCGTTACTGAGTACAATCATCTTGTCGGCATATAGTTGAAACTTCCTACCTGCTTCCGTTAAGAAAAGGCGTTTTCCTAATCTTTCAAATAACGGCGTACCTAGCTCAGCTTCTAACGTTTTAATTTGCGCTGTCACACTCGATTGAGCAAAGTTTAATTTCTTCGCAGTTTGTGTAAAATTCAAAGTATCCGCCGCTACTTTAAATGTAATTAATTGTTTTATCTCCATTTATCATCCCTCTTTTCAATCGATATTCCCGATTGATTTCATCGAAATAATCCTCTTTGTCTATTGATATTTGTATTGTATGATAAAGAGCATCTACAAACAATAAAAATGGAGGTATTCCATATGAAAGCACTTTGTTTCGAACAGTTCGGAAATCCGGATGTACTACAATATAAAGAACTAAATGATCCAATCATAAATCCAAATGAAATTCTTGTCCGCACGAAAGCAATCGGTTTAAACTTTGCTGATAATTATAGACGGCGCGGTGATTATCATCTCGCTGGCAACCCGCCATATGTATTAGGTTATGAAGGGGCTGGTATTGTTGAAAAAGTAGGAGCTGACGTTACAAATATTAATCCTGGAGATCGTATTGCATTTGCTGATGTCCCATTTGCAAATGCAGAACTAGTTGCCGTTCCATCAGAGAAAGCAATTAAGCTTCCAGATTCTATCTCTTTTGAAACAGCCGCTTCAGTATTATTACAAGGCTTAACAGCACATTATTTAACGAAAGATAGCTATAAAATAAAACAAGGTGATATAGCTTTAGTGCACGCTGCAGCTGGCGGCGTTGGTCAACTTCTTATTCAAATAATTAAACTACTAGGCGGAAAAGTAATCGGTCTCACGTCATCAAAAGAAAAAGCACAGATAGCTACATTAGCTGGTGCTGATCACGTATTTTTATATACGGAAGCATGGCATACAAAAGTAGTTGAAATAACAAATGGAACCGGAGTAAATGTTGTATATGAATCAGTAGGCTCTACACTTGAGGAAAGTTTTAACGCTACTAAAGTTGGTGGTACTGTTGTATTTTACGGAATGGCCGGCGGTAATCCTGCTCCCGTTGATCCGCGCATGCTTATGGATACTTCAAAAACTTTAACTGGCGGAGACCTTTGGAACGTGCTTACTACCTTTGAAGAACGTAAGCAGCGCTCTACTCAATTATTTGATTGGATCGCTAGTGGAAAATTAAACATTGCAAGTCCTACTACATTCTCTTTACAAGACGGTGCTCGCGCCCATGAATTATTAGAGAGCAGAAAAAGTACAGGGAAGATTTTGTTGATTCCATAATTCATAAAATGAAAAGGAAGCTAGATTTCTCTATCTTCCTTTTCTTATCTCTATTTGAGATATTTTTATATTTCCACACTCTCTTTCCCTTTTGCAACATAGCTCATATCTCCAACCGACTCGACTGTATATGTTCCGTCTTGATATACAATCTTCGTCACACTAGCATTTTCCACTCCAAGTTTTGTTTTACTACTGTCTAACATTTCTATTAAGGTTGTAATCAACAGCCCATGAACGACAACTAAAACGTTACCGCCGCCATTTTTAGCTGCTTCTTCACTAATATTATCTATCTCTGCTTTTATACGAGTAGAAAATAATTCCCAATCTTCCGCCTGTTTCGTAGGATCTGCTGCTCTAATAAGATCAATAACTTCTTGAATAGAAAACTTCATAAGTTCTTCTGGTGATGCAACGCCTGCAGCTTTTCCAACCGCATCCCACATATTATCAAGTTTTTCACCTTCAAAAATACCAAAATTTAATTCTCGTAATTTTTTTCTTTGCTCAAGTTTCAATTTTGATTGCTCACTATATTTTAATACTAAATTAGCAGTTTCAATCGCGCGGCCACTATCACTACTATACGCACTTGTAAAATGAATATCTTTTAATCCCGTTCCTAAATTAGAGGCAACTTCCACACCTTTTTCTACTAACGGAGAGTCTGCCCAACCTTGCGCGCGATGGTTCGTATTTAATATTGTTTTACCATGTCTTGTAACATATAACGTAACTACGTTGCTATCTGTTTCTCGAGTCTTCATTCTTTTTTCTCTCCCTTTACATTTCTATATCAATTTTACCACCAAAATTATTCATTGAGCAAAATATATGTAAGTAGCTTCACTTAATAAAAAACGCTACCTTTCTGTATATCCATACAAAAAGATAGCATCTTTTATGATTACATTTCTTAACCGATACTCCTACTCAGCAAAAGCACTCGAATATTGTACAACTCCTTTTACACTTTCAAGAGCATTTTCTGTTAATTCCATTACCATAAACACTTCTTCAGGCACTTCAAATGGTGCCTTTATATTCCACTCACTTGCTTTCTTAAAACCAAATTTCGGATAGTACTTTGGATGTCCTAATACTACAACTGATCCGTATCCAAGTTCTTTCGCTTTTTCTAACGCAGCTACTATAAGCTTTCCACCAATTCCTTTTTTCTGATAGCCCCTAGCAACTGATACTGGTGCAAGCGCTAATGAATCTACAGAAGCTCCATCTTGTTCTATCGTAATTTTAGATAACATAATATGACCGACTATTTCTTCATCTACTGCAACGATTGATAACTCTGGAATAAATGCGTCACACTCTCTAATACGTTTTACAAGTTCATGTTCCTTTTTATCACTAAATTCTTCATGTAAAAATGCTTGTTGTACAACTTCTTCCGTTTTTCTATAATCGGTTTGTCGTTCTTGTCTAATCGTTACCATTTTAATTTATCATCTATTTTTTCTTATTTCTTTTTGGATTTTACGAAGTGCTTTTTTCGATCCACGCTCAATGTCGTGTTGCATTTTTCTCTCTTTATAATCGACAAATAGTGTATTTAAATCGTATCCCTCTGGATATAATTCTTTTGCTGCTACTTCTAAAGTAATGCGTTTTACATTTACTTCAACAAATTCGCCGTTATAATATACAACAACATTATAGAAATTATCTATTTCCTTATAGATAATACCAAAATCATCATAATCTAATAAATTTACACGATCACCGATTTTGTACTCGTAGTGATTTTCTCTTTTTTCTTGCACGAATTTCGGTTTTCTAATTTTACTTTCATTCACTTTTTCTAATGTATATTCTTTATTTCCCATGTACTCTTTTGCTCTTTTCAGTACATGTTCTCTTACGTTCATTTTATTCGCAATCCAGAGCGCATTGCTTTCCCCTGATTTACCGATTACTAATTTATAAAGTGGTTCTAACGTTTCACTATTAAATTGCATCGCTGCGTTCATGAAATCATCGTGCATCTCTGAGAAACGTTTAATTTCACCGTAATGCGTACTCGCAACAGTAATAGATCCTGCAAGATAAAACTCCTCTAAAATAGAAATTGCAAGTGCTGCCCCTTCATTCGGTTCAGTCCCGCTTCCTATTTCATCAAATAGTAGCAACGTATTATTATTTGACATCCTCATAATCTCAGATAAATTTTTCATATGTGATGAAAATGTACTGAGTGCGTTTTCAATACTTTGATTATCACCAATATCTACAAATACATTTTCGAAAATAGCAATTTCTGTTTCTTTATCTCCGGCAATATGCAAACCTGACATTGTCGCCAATGTTAACAATCCAATCGTCTTTAACACAATTGTCTTCCCGCCCGCATTCGGCCCTGTAATAATTAAACTACGATAGTTTTGACCGATTTCAAAGTTTAATGGTACTACTTTTCCACTTAAAAGCGGATGCTTACAATTTACTAAATGAATATAGCCGTGATCATTTAACTTCGGCTCTATTCCATCAATCGATTTACTAAACTTCGCTTTCGCAAACACCATATCATACTGACTAATCAATTCCATATTAATTTTTATATGATAAATATTTTCTACTACCATTCCTGATAAAGTCGCTAAAATTTGATATTCTTCCATCGCTTCTTCTGCTTTCAAACTTGCGAGTTCCACATTTAACTTTGTAACCGTATGCGGTTCTATAAATACAGTAGAACCTTTAGCGGAAGCTTCAACTATACTTCCCGCAACTTGATTTTTATAAGAAGATTTAATCGGAATCGTGTACCTATCGTCCTTCTTACTAATAAAGAATTCTTGAATATACTTCTTATTTGCACTACTATTTAAAAACTTCGTTAAACGTTCTTTTATTTTCCCATCTACCGAATCAATGTTATTTCGAATTCGTTTTAACTCTTTACTAGCGGCAGAATCAATACCATTACTTTTTATTGAAAAATTAATTTCCTCTTCAATACTTTTAAATTCAGTCATTGAATTTGCATAAGAAGCTAATACTGGCGCAAAAAATTCTTTATCTAACATAAACTTTTTAATTTTTCTACATCCACGTAAAAAGTCTGAAACACTTACTAATTCTTCCGGATCTAAAATCATCCCTTTTTCTAATTTTTGAATTGTACTAGCAATATTTGAAATCCCAAAGAAAGGAACATGCCCTTCTGCATCTAATATAGCTCGTGCTTCAGTTGTTTCATTCAAACGATTTCTCACTACTTTAATACTCGTACTTGGTTCTAATTTATTTAATAATTCCTTACCTAATCCACTTACACAATAAGATTTCACTATATCCTTTAATTCGTTATACTGTAACTTTTCAAAAGTCATCGTATTCATTTTGTTTCTCCTCACTATGATTGATTTCTATCATAAATGAAGATACCTACTCATTAGATTCCAATGAGTTCTACATTATTCAGTTACCATTTTTAAACATTAAAAATATACACAAAAAAGCTACGGGGATACCGCAGCTTTTACATTTACAAGGCATGAGTAATAACATATGAGGAAATAAGCCATAAAAAACGGATGGCAATCCCCTTATTACACGCTTTATAAAGTATTGTAGGTATCTTCATAGGTATCGAAATAAATCCATGACAAAATTAGGGGTATGGTATACATAAAAATCCCCTGTTCTTATCTGATTTATTTCATTCAATTTTTCCTATTTAGTACCTACCGCACTCACAAAAAGCACCTCTCAATAATTTATATTATAGTCATTGAAATCTAATTTACTGAAATCATCATACTATATGTATAGCAAGAAGTAAAGGTGTCATACTTTAGTCGTACGCACATATGCAGATGTTTCCTCTTGCGATATTAGATACAATATATATAAATCGTTTAACGGAGGGGTTCCTATGACAGACTTTCAAAAACAATTTTTCGCACGATTACATATAGAAGAAAAAGACAAAGTTTCATTTGAAGATTTACCTAACATTATGTACGCAATGGCACAAACTGTCCCATTTGAAAACTTAAATGTTCTCGAAAAGAATTTTAAGGAAATATCAAAAGAAAATCTAAAAGAAAAAATTTTAGTAAACAATCGTGGTGGTCTTTGTTATGAACTCAATCCTACTATGTATTACTTCCTTAAAGACGCTGGATTTGATGTTCATCTCGTTTCAGGAACAGTGTATAACGCTGCAAATTCCATATGGGCCGTTGATTCCGGACATATCGCAACCGTTTTAACACATCATAATGAGCTTTATTTAATTGAAGTTGGATTCGGATCATACTTACCGCTTGCACCTGTTCCTTTCTCAGGTGAAGTCGTTCAATCCGTTACAGGAGATTATCGTATTCGTAAAGAAATGACCGAAAAAGGAAACTACATATTAGAGATGCGTAAAAATAATGAGTTTTTGGATCAATCTTCTACTGATGATTGGACGTTAGGCTATGCATTTTATATAGAAGAAGTGGATGAAAAAAAAGCAAATGCAGCACAAAAAATTATTGTTGAACACGATGGCTCACCGTTTAACAAAGTACCTCTTATTGTAAAACTAACTGAAGATGGGCATGCATCTTTAACGAAGGATAGTCTGACCATAGCGAAAAACGGTAAAAAAACGAAAGAAAAAGTTACAGATATGCAATATAAAAATCTTTTACATTCAAAATTCGGAATTACATTATAATTTTTTTAGCCTTGCCTTTTAGCAAGGCTTTTTAATTTTCAGCAGGGATTTTTTGCAATTTGTTGTATTTCATAGTTATATAGGAATATAACTACATATTTAGAAAGGAAATGATTATGACAGAACTTAAAGATCGACTACAAGTAGATGATAAAGAAAAATGGGATTTAACGGATATTTACGATACCATTGAAGATTGGGAAAGTGATTTTCATAAAATTGAAGTATTAACGAAAGAACTACACGAGTTTAATGGAAATATTCACGATGGCAATAGTTTATTATCCTATTTAACAAAGAGTGAAGAAATTTCTAGCATACTATCTTTAATGTTCGCTTATGCACGATTACAATCTGATCTTGATACACGCGATACTGACGCCCAATCTCTTGTCGATAAAGTATCACAATTACAAGTAAAAGTAAGTGCGGCTAAATCTTTCTTTTCTCCATTCTTACTTAGCGTAGATGAAAACACATTACACACTTATATAGAAGAAGCTGAAGGCTTACAATATTATAAAGAAGATTTATTTGAATTATACCGTTATAAAAAACACGTATTGAATAAGGACCAAGAAGAGGTTTTATCACAAATGGGCGAAGCACTTTCCTCTCCTCAGCATACATACGGCATGTTAAATAATGCAGATATACTATTTGGTGAAGTGACTACTAATGATGGAGAAAAAGTTACTTTAACACGAGGAATGTATGCAAAGTTAATAGAAGATGAGAACCGCGAAAAACGTAAAGAAGCCTATAAAGCTTACTACAAGCCATATGTTCAATTGAAAAATTCTATCGCTTCTACTTTATCTGCTGCTATTAAAAATAATGTTACTGTTTCTAAGCTAAGAAAATATCCATCAGCGTTAGAGAAATCATTATTTGGCGACATGGTTCCGAAAGAAGTATATGAAAATTTAATTGAAACGACGAAAAAAAACATTCAATTTTTACATACATATAATGAACTTCGAAAAGAGAAATTAAATGTCGATGAACTAAGACAATATGACTTAAGTGTCGATTTAGTAAAAGGTGTAAAACAAGACATTCCATATGATAACGCGTTTGACATCATGATTGAATCACTAGCTCCTTTAGGTGAAGAATATATTGAAACATTAAAAAGCTTTAAAGATAAACGTTATATTGACGTAAGAGAAACGCCAGGAAAACGTTCCGGTGCTTATAACTTTGGTGTATACGGCGTTCATCCTTTCATTCTTTTAAATCATCATGATGATTTAAATAGCCTTTTCACTCTTACTCACGAATGTGGGCACGGTATGCATACGCACTACTCACACGGATACCAACCAAGAATTTCTGCACACTATACTATCTTTGTCGCAGAAGTCGCTTCTACAGTAAATGAAGTGCTATTAATTCATCATTTATTAAAAGAAGCAAAAGATGCTAACGTACGTAACCATTTAGTAAACCATTTCATTGAGAAATTTAAAGGCACTTTCTTTACACAAATCATGTTCGCTGAATTTGAAAAAATCACGCATGAAATGGCACAGCAAGGTAAACCATTAAATGCCCAAGTCTTTAGCGAGGTTTATGAAAACTTATTTAGAGAGTATAATGGCGACTCCCTCGTATTTGACGAAGAAGTAAAATACGGATGGGCTAGAATACCGCATTTCTACCGTCCATTTTACGTATACAAATACGCAACTGGATTCGCTTCTGCAATCCAAATTGCTGATAAGTTATTGAGCGGCGATCCAAATGCTCAAAAACATTATATTGAATTCCTTAAAGGCGGAAGTTCAGACTACCCATTAAACTTATTGAAAAAAGCTGGTGTTGATTTAACTACGCCAGAACCAATTGAAAGTGCATTACATCGTTTTAGTGAACTTGTTGAAGAATTTTCAACTTTATAAAAAAGAAGAGCCTCTCGCTAGAGGCTCTTTCTCTTTCATGCTCCCTTTCCTTCTATTAAATCACTCGCCATTTTCCTAAACTCTTGATTAAATGCATCATTCATACCATTTTGGACGTTAGAGAATAATATGACAAACGTTTTTTTATCCCAGTTAAAATTATTAAAAGTATTCCAACCTGCTAATACCCCGTGGTTATGATAATAATCTGGATACGTATAGAAACTAAATCCATATTTTCTTGCAGGTGATGCAGTAAACATATCTAATACACTTTGTTTAGATAACAGCTTTCCATCCATTATTGCCTCATCTAATCTTTTCATATCTTCAACAGTTGTATACATTTCACCACACCCATACAACCAGTTCATTTTTAAGCGGGGGGCAGCTATTAATTCATTATCTTTTCTCGTATAACCTTCTGCTAAAAAAATATCTTCTGGGAGAGTCGCCCCCATCCCAGATTCATACATGCCAGCAGAAGTAAAAATATTTTCTTTCACGTATTCAGCGAGCGGTTTATTCGTAATTTTTTCTACAATATATGCAAGCACCATATAATTATAGTCTGTATATTTCCAGCCTGTCCCTGCAGGAAATTGCAATTTTTGCGCTCCAATCCACGTTACTAACTTTAAACGTGACCCTGCATCCACCCTACCTTGTCCTTGATCTGGCAAGCCAGATGTGTGTGTTAATAGATTTCGTAACGTAATGTTTTTATCTGCTGGAAACGATGGAATATACTTATTTACATTGTCTTCAATATTTAATTTCCCTTTTTCTTTTAGCTGCATAATAGATATTGCAACGACCGTTTTCGTAATAGAACCAATACGATATTTCGTTCTTGGCGTTGTTACTACTTTATCTTTCACATTCGCATATCCATAACCTTTTCGTAAAATCACATGATCTTTACTAGCTACAAGAACGCTCCCATTAAATCCTTTATCTTTTAAATATTGATCTAGTTTTCCAGCTACAGCTTCATAGCGTTTTTTCTCAGTTGCATCAACTTCTTGCATATCGTCCTTTTGCTTACTATTTAAATTAGAAAATGCCTTTATATCATACTTCTTACCTTTATTTGCATGTATGAGTGCAACGACACTCCCACAAAAAATAGCAAAAACAAAGAAAACGATTAACCATTTCTTTAGCATAATAGGAACCCTCTTTTATATAGTTTCACTTAACGTACATCCATTCTGTTCTATATCTTTTAATTTTCAAATATTTTATAATACTACCTATTATTCACCTAAATGAACTAGATTCCTTTTTCTCATATTCAGTTTTTGACTACTCTCTATTGTATTTCTTTCTTGCAAAATTTCCACCTTACAATCGGATGCACCCTACTATAATTTCAACATATTATGTAACATTTGTTACACAAGATAAGAAACGGAGTTATTACGATGAAAACACAGATAGAAACAATTGTTTAGATGATATGATGTTTCATTATCCTACAATAAAATATAGTTATAATTTAATATTAAGTAAAATAGATTATAACTTTAAAAGGAAATGATGCTAAAAATTTTCAAACAAAATAAATCATGTAAATAACGATAAAGAAAAACAAACCATTATAGCTAAAATTACAGGCAATGAACTTCATTGAAAATGAATCTCATTTATACTTTGATTATACAACAAATAAAAAAAGAAATGTCGCTCACTCGGCATTTCTTTATATTTTCTTCATAAAAATTTACATTGCTAACTTTCTTTTATTTTTTTGTTTTTTCTATATAAACTGACTGCCGAGATACTTAACAATACTACTATACATAACCACGCATACGTATACCCTTTCTCATCCACAATATAACCAAATAAAACAGGGGCAATAATAATTGCAATTTGATTTATTGTAAGTGCTACACTCACTGTTATTCCTACAAATTCTTCACTTGCCAATTCAGCAACTTCGGCTATAAAAAGACTAAACCATCCAATTGAAAAAAATCCTAACAATGCACTTACACTATACAAGATTCCACTCGTTATTGTATGTATATTCATTACTAACAATAAAATCAAGCCGATAGAAGCGCATACAGCTATAAATAAAGGTATACGCCGATTCCCCTTATACAACACATCACTAATAGTTGCTAATGCAATACGACCAATCATTCCAGAAAAGAACATAACTGAAAATACTGTTCCGGCTACAATAGATGTAATCGATTGTTCCCCTGCTAAAAATTTCATGAAGTGTCCAACTAACACCATTTGTAATGAAATCATGCAAATACCCGTTATATAAATTGGATACAACTCTTTTTTACAGATTACTACTTTTAGCTCCATCCAAAAGGAAATTTTAATATGTCCTTTCCTCGCTTCCTCCTCAACATATGGCTCTTTATAAAATATAAAAAATAATAGCCCTCCAATAATACAAATGCATGCAATACTATTTATCGCGTAAGTCATATTATATTGTATTGTTAGAAACGGGATTAGCACTCCCGCTAACGCGCCACCAATCGGTATACCAGCTTGCCTTATTCCCATCGCTAACCCACGATTTTCTTTTCGGAACCATTTTAAAATCACTTTACTTCCTCCTGGCTGGGAAACACTATAAAACATTCCTATTAATAAAAGTACAAATAATAACCCATTAAATCCATTTACTATATTAGTCAGCAAAAGCGAACTCCCTAGTAAAAATGAACTAATAGAAATTAATATTTTTTCATTATATTGATCAAGTAGCCGACCGACAAAAAGCATACAAAATAACGGTCCAACATTTAAAACACTTACTAATAATCCACTCTCCGTATTCGTAAGTGCATATTCTTCTTTCCAAAATAAAGCGAAAACCCCGATACCATACGTTATAAGTGTCGCTGTTGTTTGAGCAATCGTCGCAATAATTAACATAACCCATTTATAAGTACTATTCACCCTTTCTTCAATCAACATAATAATCCCTCCCCCTTCCATTGTATGAAAGTTCTGATATCATATAAAATAAAGATTCATCATATAATCCATCAAAAAAATTGATACCTTTTTGGAGGAATGATACGTGGACATAAAAGATTTAACTGTATTTTACGAAGTCGCGAAGGAAAATAATATTTCTCACGCAGCAAAAAATTTGAACTACGTGCAATCAGGCGTAACGATGCGTATGAAACAACTAGAAAATGAATTAGGTGTTCCTTTATTTTACAGAAACGGAAAAGGTGTAACTTTAACTTCTAACGGTGAGATTTTATTAACATATGCCAAACAAATTATCCACTTAATGGATCAATCTATAAAAGCGATTCAAAGTAATGGAACTGAACCAAAAGGCACTTTAAAAATTGGGTGTACAGAATCTACAACTGCGGTAAGGCTCCCCTCTATATTAACGGCCTATTATGAGAAGTACCCAGAAGTCGAATTGATTTTAGAAACAAATACGACTGAACAACTAATTAAGCTTGTATTAGAGCGAAAACTAGACGGAGCGTTTATAGCTGGCTCTACTCAGCATAATGAACTTCATACAACTGTATTTCGTGAAGAAGAATTGGTTCTCATTAGTAAAAAACCTCTATCCTCTCTTACAGACATAGAAGATATGAATTTACTCGCTTTTAGTCACGGGTGTTATTATAGAAGTTTATTAGAAGACTGGCTTCAAGAAGTGGGGACCTCCCCTAAACGAGTATTAGAATTTGGAACAATTGAAGCGATACTTGCATGTGTAAAATCAAGTATGGGCGTAGCGATTATGATGAAATCAATTTTAAAGGAGCATGAACATGACGTATCATTCAATCCTTTACCAAATAGCTTCAAAAAAGTTCCTACTACTTTTATTACTAGAAAAGATATATTTCGCTCAGCTGCATTACAAAAATTTATGGAGATGACTCACAATGCATGAAAAGAAAATACGTGGGATGAAACGAAAAACAAACGCTATGATAAAACAAATTGAGGAACATACAAAAACGTTCCCTTCTACTTTCTATAACGATGAATATTGGTATATGCCTTTACCAGTTTCTCAAGCTTTTATCGAGTCTCATAAAACACCTAGAAAAGTAAAACGATTATGTATACAAACCTTATTAAATCAAGCAAACCATTTAATAAAAATAAAACCGAGCGATACACATACATATCGAGTTGTTGTTTTCATTTCTATAGAAAGTTTGTGGAATTCGCAAATGATTATATTTAAAAATGAAAGGTACTTTCATAATTTCCTTAATAGAAATAGTGAATTTCAAAAGTGGATCCCTCTTTCAAATGAGTCTGAGTTTTGGGAGACATGGGGAATTTCAATTTTCTCTACTTTCCAAACGTTTCACTTTCAAGAAGTCATTTATGATGAGGATGCAATCGATAAAAAAGAGATTTGGTTTATTGGAGAGTTATCTTAAAAGGGGTACTTTTAAATGAAAAGCTTCCCTTTTTCCACTTATTAAAATCGCCATATAATGAATTTGTCATTTTATTATATAGGAGGTTTTCAAATGGTAATACCTAAATATCCTGATGTCCCTACTCTTACGAAAAAACAAATCGATCAAATTACAGAAATGACTTTTCTAAAAGAAATAACACCACAAAAATGTGATGTCATTTTCGTTTTCGGCGGTTCTCACCCGGGCAATTGGCAAGCTCCTCTAGAAGCTTATCGAAAAGGTTTAGGAAATCAAATTATCGTTACAGGTGGTACTAGTTTACATGGCATGAAACATCCGAGCTGGAATTACGGGGATTTGTCAGAAGCAGAAGTAATTGTAAATAAATTAATGGAACATGGCGTACCAAAAGACGCTATCATGTTCGAGAAAAACTCTCTCCATTCTATCGCTAATGTAATGGAAGCGAAAAAGATTTTTGATTTTACAAAGATTAATCGGCTACTATTTGTATGCAAAAGTTTAGGCGCTGGTCGGCAATATCGAGTATTAAAAAAACATTTACCTAAAACTATTACGTGTATCCCATATACATTTGATACAAGTTTCGATGGTGAGTTTATAATTAATAGATATAATTGGATGGAAAATGAAAAAAGTCGCTCTATGATTTTTGGAGAATACTTGAGAAATGTTTGCTACGGTAGAAAAGGCGGTATTGAGCCGCCTGAAAAAGAAGTTCAAGGCTTAGAAGAATATGTATCCTACTACTATAATCTAGCATAATAGAAAAAGGTATACCAAAACGTCGGTATACCTTTTTCTCCTATTTATTTTTCTTTTAACACACTATGTAATCGATCAGGATAATTTGTAAACATTCCTGTAGCACCCCATTTCATTAACAATCTCATATCTGGTTTCTCATTAATTGTATAAGGATGAATTAGCAATCCATTATTTCTAGCCATTTTCATATATGACTCATCAATAATTAGTTCTCCGTTATCATTACGTAAGTTCGGTCCAATACCAACTGCATATTTTTTAATTTCTTGAAAATCTTCATTTGTTACACTTTTCGGTTCATGTGTAATGCCAGACCATTCAACAATCTCATTGTTTTCATTTGGATAATACCAAAGCAGTTGAACTAACGGAATATTTTTATTCATACTATGAATCTTTGTTAAACTATCTTTACTAAATGATTGAATCATCACACGGCTAGAAGACATGTTTTGACCTATTAAATTATATTTTTCTAATAAAGCTAATAATTTCTCTTCCATTCCTGGATACACATCTGGTGATTTTGTTTCAATGTAATACTTCATACTTCTTCCGTACTTTTGGAAAATTTCTTCAAGAGTCGGAACTTTTTGACCAACGTACTCTTGCTTAGCCTTTTCTGGATAAGCTTTATTAAACCAAGATCCTGCATCTAAGCTCTTTATTTCACTTAACGTTTTATCTCGTACTTCACCTGTTCCATTTGTAGTGCGGTCAACTGCTGTATCATGCATTGCAATTAATTGGCCATCCTTAGTTAATTGAATATCTAACTCCAAATAATCCGCTTTCATTTTTTTCACTAAATCATAAGAAGCAAAAGTATGCTCAGGTGCATGTCCACTAGCTCCGCGATGTGCAATATTTAAAAACTTATTCTTATTCCATTCATGCTTCCCTTCTGCTTTCGCATGAACAGCTCCCCCAACAAAAATACTTCCCGTCATAAAGAAAATAACTAATACGCTAATAATTTTTTTCATCCTTTTAACCCTTCCTACGTTGTAAATTTCAACAAGTTAATGAGATTTACACGAAATAGAAGATATACTTTCATTATTTTTATAAGCTTATATTAAAATTCCAATCTTACAAATACAATTCTCCTATGTTATTACTATACTATTTATTTTGCATATCCCTCCTATTCACATGTAACTTCCTATTGATCACATTTCATCAATAAAAAAAGCCATAAATTATTTAGAGGACACTTCTGTATCCCTAAATAAATTTATGGCTTATCTCAAATATCTCCGGCCTCGATTAACTTGTCGAAATTAATCATACCAAACCTATTAAAATTTGTGAATATTATTTTTTCAGTACGGTAAAGCTTTAATCAGTATAAGTTATATATCTATCTTATACTAATTAGTATTTGAACACATCGAATTTTTCCGAACAACCCGATTCCTATCTAACTTCTTTAATTTCCATTCATACAAGATAAAATTCTATTGTCATTTGACATGATATTTACGTAAATCTAGGCTTTACTTAATTACAAATTCTTAATTTCGTATATCCTTTCTTGCAAGTTTAGGTTTCTTTTGAGAATGTGGTATATTTACATGTCCCGAAGCAGCCACGGATTGTCTCCTTTCCTTCCTTGACAATTTAGGTTTCTTTTGAGAATGTAATTCTTTTAAATGTCCCGAAGTAATACCTTGTTTTCTAAAATCAAAGTAAAAATATACATGTGTACTTAGAGCTAAGAACACAACGGAAAAAAATGAGAAGAGAATGATTAATAAAATAGCCATAGCCTTTTGGCTCAAAATTCCAATACTAATTTGACCAATCATATAACCTAAACTTGAAAAAAATACAATTTTAGGGATTTTTACATTTTGATCCGTTGTCCCTCTTAAGCGGGCTGTAAAATATTTAATCCAGAATAATTCAGATTTATAAACAATTAAACTATATGCAATAAGCGATAAAATAAAAAATAAAGGCGACTCTATTTTTACGAATTCGTAAGCTAACTTTTGCACAGCTATAAAACTACAAAATGAAATACTAAATGAAACAAATCCAGAATATAGTAAATGTTGCAACTGAGGCTGCCGGGGCTTATAAATGGAAACCCAAATCCCCCATAGATTACATATCACATAAAATGGTAAGGCTACGTAGGAGTATATATTGAACGGTGGAAATATGAATAAAATGATAAGTAGCATAAAATTCATGATAACCCACATAAAGGCCCCTACTACATTCCTTATATCAAATGGTATTAATATTCGTATACAATTCACTATGTTGTTGCCATTATATTTGTCCATTATGCATCCCATCCATTTCCTTCCTCTTCAAATCAACATATACCCATATATATACTCCAGATATACTAAGCACAACAGCAAATAAAGAAAAGACTAAAATTAAGACCGTCGCTAAACCGTTTTGTGATAATGTACCTATACATATTTGTCCAATAATATATCCCAATCCTGATACATACACAATTGGAGAAATTTTTATATTATCATTTTCTTCATTGTTTAATCGCCTTAAAAAACTTTTCATTCCAATAGAAATCAATTTATAGTTTGTAAGAATGTAAAGCACAAAAGTAACAATAAAAAACAGAGGTGTTTCAATTTTAATAAAAGTATATGCAATCTTTTGAATCACTATAAAGCTTCCAAAAGAAAAAGTTATTCCCATAAATCCATTATATAAAATGTGTACCAGCCTTAGCTCATTTGGTTTATAAAAAAATACCCATACTCCCCATATATTAGCAATGAAAAGAAAAGGTAAAATTATATATAAGTATATAGTAAAGGTTGGAGGAAATAAAAATGGAGTTAAAATCATAAAATTAATAACTACCCATACCATAACGACACTCGATCTTACACTGCCAGGCATCAATTTCTGAATAATTTGTTCCGTGCTCTTTCCGTGGTATTTTTCCATATTAATCTCCCAAAAACTAAAAAATTTTATCTAAAGCTGCTCCAATTCCAGTTTTAACTTTATCTTTTATCGAATCCTGTTTACCATCATGATTCCAATCACCTTTGTTAAATTTGATTCCATCAGTTACTATACTAGCTCCTATAGAAACACCAAAGCCAATACAAGCTCCAGCAGCAGTTCCGATTGGACCTCCCCAAAAAGTTCCAACCAATGCACCTGCTTTGGTTCCCGCAAAGGCACTTACAGCAGTTGTACCAACCCCCATTGCTGCATAGCCTAAAGCACTTGTTTTTAATTTTAATCAATCTTTAAGAAATTCTTTTGGTGATAAAATATGTCTTTTTACATCGTCTATTTGCTTTACTTCGGCTAGAGGTAATGTAGTATGTAATCTCTAGGAAATATAATACAATAAAAAAATGATTCAATCTAGTAATTGCCAACACTTATAACTAAAAACTAAAAAAATTCTAATAACAAAAAAGAAAGAGAATTAATTTGCATATATTTTTATAATAATAATGTCTCTTCACTACACAATCTTTATTTTTCAAACTAAAAAAATAGAAGTATCGTCCTATAAAAGACAATACTTCCTTAGTTACTTAAAAATCACATAATAAATTACCCATTACCTCTTCAAGCACTACATCTAGATTTACTACCTCTTTTTCCGAGCGCCATCCTATAAAACCATCTGGTCTAATTAATACAGCTCCTCCATTCTCTATTCCATATAATTTGCTAAAAATATCTTCTTGAGCAATAAAGTCTCCCCTTAAACCAACGCTATAAAATTTTATATTTATTCCTAATGTAGATGAAACATTCTGTACACACTCAGCCCAAGTACGATTTTCTGCTATAGTAAGTAATACAAAATCGTTACCTAATAAATCAAGTATTGAAATTTCTTTCCCATCATATGTTCCAAAAAAGTGTGGCGCTCGCGTTCCAGGTCTCCCGTTCAACTTTACGCTATCCATTCTATGTGGAGTGACTGAGTCATCTATAATCGCCTCTGAATAATACTGATATCCAACTGTAACAGCTAAACCATCCATATTATTCAAACTGCCTTCCTCTCTATTCGCAGCACGGAACAACAAACTACTCGCATACTCTGTCGTTAATTTTGCAACAGGATATCTCTCTTCATGATATGTTTCTAACAGTTTTGGTTTTGCCTTTCCTTTTATAACAGCCGCCAATTTCCAGGCTAGATTGTGTGCATCTTGTATTCCTGTATTGGAACCAAACCCTCCTGTCGGCGGCATAATATGTGCAGTATCGCCAACTAAAAAAACGCGATTATCTTGAAATTTTGTAGCAGTACTTTCAGTCGCTTCCCACGGTAAAACACTTACTATTTCTGACTCAACATTTGTGCTTCCAATTGCGGTTTGAATAATTTGTTTACAACGTTCCATAGTGAAATCCTCTGGTCTCTCTCCTTTTAATGGATCATAGGATACATGGTAAATCCATCTTTTTTCGTTATCGACTGGAATGAGCGCACCCAGAACTTCCGGATGAAGTACCATAGTAAAACCAAATGCATCTCCTTGTATAAACTCACTTAAATCCGCTTCAAAATAAATATTCATATAATAGCCACCGATTGTACCTCGTCCCTCCGCACTTATCCCTAGCTGCTCACGTATTTTACTTTTTGCCCCATCTGCTGCAATTACGTAGTCACAATGTATGACACTTTCTTTTTCTGTTTCACGATTTCGAATCGTTGCGATTACTCCTTGCTCATTTTGTTCATAAGAAACTAATTCATGATAAAAAGATAATTCTCCGCCTAATGTTCTCGCTTCTTGTAACATGATCTCTTCTAAAGTAATTTGATAACAAGCAGTTTGTTTTGATGGACTAATCTCTTCTATTTTCTGAAGTAACTTTTCATCATTTTCATACTGATTCGCCCTCATTTGTGCCAATTCTTCCTGATTCGCCTCAGCTATTGTATGAACCGCTATTCTTCCTCGGCAATTTTCTAACGCTTTACCCGCTGATCTAATTCTTTGTTCTAAACCTAATTCTCGAAATAACTCCATCGTACGAAAAGTAATTCCACCTGCTTTTGGATGAATTGCAGTAGACGGATGCCTTTCAATAAGTAAGTACTTAATGTTATATTTTGCAAGGAATAACGCAGATGCTAATCCTGATAATCCCCCTCCAACAATTAAAACTGGTACATCATTCGATTCCATATATTTATCCTCCACATCATTGTTCTGAGCTCAGTGACATAAATATAATCAAAAAAACAACAAAGATATAGACTTATATTTCATTTTAAATTATCATATAGATAGATTACGCCCCAAATTACTTTTACTTTTTCATACATCTATAATCTGCTTGAATTATGCATGTATGAAAGAGTAAAACGAAACAACTCACTTTAAAATAATAAAAACATGATAAGCGGTCGTACCCTATAAGTTATTCAGGGTACGACCGCTTATTTTTTTAAAATCCTTATCTTTTCTCATCTGTAAATAACATATCATTAAAGTCTTTTCTATCCTCTACCATTTTCAACTCATAAAATTTCATTCGTCTCGATTTTCTTTCCCAATATTGCAGCTCATACAACAATCATGTAGCATTACCGTATCGATGTAATGGTTCATCATCTTAAACCTTTCGACTAACTCATTGGAGGTAAAGTGATTGAAATGAATAAACAAGAACAATTAAACGTTATAAAAAAAGATTTTATTGATTCTCAAAAAGTATTATTAGCAATTGGCGATGAAACACGTCAAGCTATTTTGTTAGTTCTCATGGAAACAGAATGTCAAACCGGATTACGTGTAGGTGAAATTACGAAACAAACACACCTTTCTCGACCAGCGGTATCACATCACCTTAGAATTTTACGAGAAGCCGGTATTATTTTAATGCGAAAAGAAGGTACAAAAAACTTACTGCACTTGAAAAGAAGCATAATGCTCAATATTCATTTTTATTTATGAAGCCAAGCGGAGATCAGCTACGCACTATTGCAAACTATATTGAAGCCGGCAAAATCAAACCGGTAATCGATCGCGTTTTCCTTTTTGAAGATGCGCAAAAAGCAATGGAATATTCAGAGGCTGGCAGAGCAAAAGGAAAAATAATCGTAAAAATTAAGTAATAATAAAACCTCCATTTTCTTAAAATGGAGGTTTTATATTTGTTGTTAAATAGACATAGTGCACTGAAGTCCTTACAATAGATTGCAAGGGGAAATATCATATTATACTTTTAGCTAATTTTACAAAGAATACATACGTACACATACATAATAAAAAAATAAACAAGGAGGAGATAAAATGACTAAAAATAATGAAGCAGGTTGGAATTTAGACAATAGTTATGCTACTTTACCACATTCATTTTATACAGAAATCCCCCCTACTCCCGTAAGTTCACCGGAGTTAGTTAAGCTAAACCATTCACTTGCGATATCTCTTGGCTTTAATCCCGAAGAACTGAAGAAAGAAACCGAAATTGCGATTTTCGCCGGTAATGCACTACCAGAAGGAGCTCATCCATTAGCTCAAGCATATGCCGGTCATCAATTCGGACATTTTAATATGTTAGGCGACGGTCGTGCGCTTTTAATAGGTGAACAAATTACTCCTTCAGGTAAACGTTTTGACATTCAGCTGAAAGGTTCTGGCCCTACTCCGTACTCACGACGCGGTGACGGTCGTGCTGCACTCGGTCCGATGCTACGCGAGTATATTATTAGTGAAGCAATGTATGCACTTGATATTCCAACTACTCGCAGTTTAGCAGTTGTCACAACAGGCGAGCCAACATATCGGGAAACAAAGTTACCTGGAGCCATTTTAACTAGAGTCGCTAGTAGTCATATACGTGTTGGCACATTTCAATATGCTGCTGCTCGTGGTTCTATCGAGGATCTCCAATCACTAGCTGACTATACGATAAAAAGGCATTATCCAGAAATTGAAGCTCATGAAAACCGATATACTGCATTACTACAAGAAGTCATTAAAAGACAAGCAAGTCTTATCGCAAAATGGCAACTTGTTGGATTTATTCACGGCGTAATGAACACTGACAATATAACGATTAGCGGTGAAACGATTGATTACGGTCCTTGTGCATTTATGGACAATTACGACCAAGGAACTGTATTTAGCTCCATTGATACACAAGGTCGCTACGCATATGGAAATCAACCATATATGGCCGCATGGGATCTCGCGCGACTAGCTGAATCTTTAATACCAATCCTACACGAAGATGAAGAAGAAGCATTAAAGATTGCTCAAGACGAAATTTCAAAATTTAGCGTACAGTATGAAAACCAGTGGTTCCTTGGAATGAAAAAGAAATTAGGACTATTTAGCAACGAAGAACAAGATCAATCACTTATTGAGCAACTTTTAAAAATGATGGAGAAATTTAAAGCGGATTACACAAATACATTCCGTTCATTAACTCTTAATACGATCGAAAATACAGCTCTATTTGAAAATCCTGAATTTAAAGACTGGTACAAACTGTGGCAATCTCGATTAGAAAGACAAGAAGAATCGAAAGACAATGCCTACGAGATGATGAAAAATAATAACCCATCGATTATCCCAAGAAACCATCGCGTAGAAGAAGCACTAGAAGCTGCTGTTACAAATGGCGACTATAGCGTAATGGAGAAACTTCTTGAAGCTCTAGCAAATCCTTATGCGTATTCTACAGATCAAGAAGAATACTGCGTTCCACCTGCGCCTACGAATCGTCCTTATCGTACTTTTTGTGGGACTTGATTGTTTAATATGTAAAAAGGTGTGTTTATACAAATTGTGTGAACACACCTTTTTTATATTTTCCCCTCTCAACTAGAACTTTAAAATGCACTTCCCCCGATTCCTTTTCTTTACTCCAAAACAAAAACCTAACTATTCCAATAGACTTACTCATGAGCTTATTAAACAAATATTGAGAAATAAAAATTACATTTCTAAATATTGTTATTTTTGATAATATATTTTATAAGAATATTCAAAAAGCGAGGGGATTTCATGAACGTTCAACTACAAGGTAATGAACAAATTACGAAATTATTTAATGATTGGTATTTAGCTATGCTTAAACAAGATGTGTCTCAGGCGACAAACTTAAAGCATGAAATTGAGGAAAAGGAACTAAACTTTGCAGAAGATGAAAACTTAGCATTATACTATTCTCTACTAGATTTTCGTTTCAAAGTTTTAACTGATGGTTTAAGCATCACAAAAGACAGTTTCAATAAAATAGATTCTTACGCGATTTCACCTAATCACCAACTTTCTTACTACTATCATTTATTTAAAGCAATTCATGCTACTTTAACAACAAATTATAATTTAGCAAGTGAACATTATGAAAAAGCTGAAAAGCTATTAGTTAATGTTTCAGATAAACTAGAGGAAGCAGAATATAATTACCGATTCGCTATCTTTAATCAACATTTTTATAAACCTATTGATGCAATTCAGCAAGCAACAAAAGCTAGAAATATTTTCATGACTGAAAATGGGTTTGAGATTAAGTTAGCACTTTGCGACAATATAATAGGTTCCTCATGTGTATTTCTAAAACAATATGAACAAGCAGAGGAAAAATTCAATTCTGCTCTTTCAATTTTACAAAAACTAAACGAAAAGGATTTAGTTTTAAGCGTTCGCAATAATCTAGGTTGGCTCTATGCAAGTCAAAACCTGTCTTCTCTAGCGATTCGACATTTATCAGAGGTAACAACCAAAGTGCCTACACACTTTAAAGCACTCTTTTTACAAGCCAGAGAGCATTATAAACTTGGTGAAATAAACATTGCTGAAGAACTTATTAAAAAAGGATTGGAAGTTTGTACAGAACTAAACAATGTTGAATATATACTTCATTTTAAAATTTTAAATTCCCTTAACAACAATGAGACAACTGAAGATCTAGAAAAGATTATTCTTGAAGGAATTACGTATTTCGACAAAGAATCTTTATATAACTACACTCAAGAATATTCAGAGAAATTAGCAACTAAATTTTATGATGAAAATAATCATGTGAAAGCGAGTGAGTATTTTCATAAAGCGTTACAAGCAAAAGAAAAAACGTTTGAGAAAGGAGCTCTAAAATGATTAAAAAAATTTGTTCTGTTGTTCTAGGACTGTCTGTTATCGGTATTATTTCTATTGGGATAAATAGTTCTTTTACATATCAAGCAAGTCACGCCGATCTCCCTGCACCACAAAGACCTGACCTTGTTCAATCCGTTGACACAAGTAAAGACTACAATCCAACAACAACTGAAAAGACACTTTAAAAACAAAAGACCTTCAATTTAGAAGGTCTTTCGTTTTTTAAAGCACTTATTTAGTTAATGTATTCGCATATTTTTTCATATCCAAATGGTAGTACCAATGACACTAAGCAACCCATCACAATGGAAGCACTGGATAAAAGGATAAATTTCCGAAATGATATATCATTCCTCTTGTACCCAGTAAAACAAGCTTTTATTATAACAAAAACACCCATCATTATGATAATAGCTGAAAAAGTAGCTACTAAAAACACTTCCATTTTGTTTCCTCCTATAAAACACCCTAACTTTAATTTTACCATTAAATGAGAATAACATAAATAATCTCTTTCTTCATACAGGGGTTCACTATATGCCTCCGACGGGATTCAAACCCGCACTCCTTTCGTTTAGCATAGGCTAAGGGGAATACGCTTCCCTACGGAATTTCACCGACAGGAATTCCACCTGTCTCAGCTTATTTGCTTTTCGGTGCTTCTGAAACCTTCGCCTTGCGATCCGGTGCGACATGTTTTCCGGCGCTCTTCCCTTCTAGAGCTACGGAGGCATTTTCATTTTAGTAAAAATATATTTTCTACAAAATTAGCAAATTACCTTTATTTCACTGAACTCATTTTATTTCTTTCATCAACTCCGCAATCCCCCTACTCCCCTCACTCCCAACTTTCTCAAGTTCCCCCACAACTAATTTCCGTCTTTCCACAGAATGATTTTGACTTAACTTCGCTTTTCCTTCTATTTTATTTATCTTTACTTTGAACCCAACTATTCCCTTACTTAATCCTCCCATATAATTCGGATCTACATCATTAAGTGAGTAGGTGCTCTCTGGATCTTCATATTTATGTACTAACTCTTGAAGAGAATTTAATAATTCCTGTTCATCCTCAACAATTTCTAGTTCTCCATATACATGCACTGCAACGTAATTCCATGTTGGTACTGCATTGTTGGTTTCATACCATGATGGCGATATGTAACTATGTGGCCCTTGAAATATAGCAAGCACATGTTGATTCCCACTATCTTTCCACTGTTCATTCGGACGTGCGAAATGACCATGTAAAGTTAGAGTCTCCCTATTTAATAACAACGGTAAATGCGTTGCATATGGTTCCCCGTTATGTTGAGAAAATAATGTTGCAAAGCTATTTTGTTCCATTATCTCATACTTCATCTTTTCATCTTCTATTGCGAAATATTTTGGTACGTACATAAGCTCCCTCTTTTCCGGTCTTTTCTATTTTATTTCCTATTATATTTAGTAATCGCATCAATCAACAGGGACAGTTTGCCATTATTTTATAGTGGCAGCTTTCAATTTAAAAAGAATAGGCCGCATATACTCAATGCGACCTTAGTTTATTTTTTCCAATATATTTGTAATAAATGCCGTCTTACCTTCACTATAGCCCGCTCTATTTTTCGACTCTCTTGCTAACTCTTTCTTTAAACTCCCATATTCAACAGCAACGTCTTCATGTTCACGAAGGTAATCCCGAAACGCTATATGTCTTCTTAGTTCTTCACTTTCTTTATCACACACATACAAATGATGTTCCATCCAAACTGTACTTTCTTCACTCCACGGAACGAAAGCATCCTTTCTACCAAACGCCTCTCTTCCTTTGAAGCTCCAGTCTGCTTGATGGTAATACCCTATCGTTTCAAGTCTTTTTACTACTTCAGGAAAAATTTCATAATCTTCTATTACTATATCAATATCTAATATTGGTTTTGATACAAGTCCTTTAACAGCTGTACTTCCCACATGTTCAACAGACAAAACAAGTCTTTCCATTGCATTGGTAATAATAGTTTGTAATTTATTAAATTCATTTTCCCATTTGATGTTATATTCTTCGATAGTAATTCTTTGTTTCAATGTATCCCTCTCCTCAAAAACCATTATAACCTTTGAATATGAGTATCCTTAAAATCAGTCTCATATTTCAATCCATATCCAAACATTCGATCCATTCCAATATGCGCTGTCCATATTAGTCCAATCATTATAACGGTATCTACCTTAAAGTAGACACCTATGATAGCTATTACTATCGATATAATATATGTGTGAAAAATATTATAAATTTTAGCACCGATTTGATTATTTATCCCGTACGCTAACATTGATAAATCCGGGGCTAAAAGGAATACAAAAAATATAATCCAACTAAATTCATATATCGAATATGCATAAATCGCGGCTACGAAAATAACCAGTCCTTCAAAATGTAAAATACGTTTTTGCATTCTTTATCATTCCTAGTTTTCTATATTTATTGATACATTTTCATCACTGAAAGTATTCTTTGCATTTTTTGACCAGATGGTTGCTAAAATCGGCCCTGCAATATTATGCCATACTGCCGCTAATACACTTGGAAGTGCAGCCGCTGGTCCAAAATGTGCTGTTGCTAGCGCAACACCTAATCCTGAGTTTTGCATTCCTACTTCTATTGAAATAGCTCTTCTTGTCCCTTCGTCTAGTCTCAGTACGAACGCTGTTATATATCCGAGTAAAAAGCCAAATGCATTATGGAGCATCACTGCAATGAAGATAAGCAGGCCTGAAGAAGTAATGCTACTTACATTCGCTGAAACAACTGCAGAAACAATAATGATAATTGCTAAAACTGATATTAACGGAATAACAGTCATCCCTTTCGTAACAGTTTTCGGGAAAAACTTCTTCACTACTAATCCTAAAATAATAGGTAGGATAATAACTTGTACGATAGAAAGAAACATAGACATAGGATTAACCGGCATCCATTGTCCTGCAAGTAATAATAAAATAAGAGGTGTAGCAATTGGTGCTAGTAACGTTGATAATGACGTCATTGCAATAGACAGCGCTAAGTTCCCTTTTGCTAAATAAACCATAACATTTGATGCAGTGCCACCCGGTACTGAACCGAGCAACACTAGTCCAGCTGCTAATTCAGCTGGCAGATTCATAACGTAGGCTAGTACGTATGCGACAAGTGGCATAATAATAAACTGAGCACATACACCGATAATAACTGGCAATGGTTTTGTAGCAATGATCTTAAAATCAACAGCCTTTAATGTTAATCCCATCCCAAACATTACAACCCCGAGTAAAATTGTTATGTAACTAGTTAACCCAAGAAATGGTCCAGGAATGAAATATGCAATAGCTGCAATACAAATAACCCAAAATGCAAAATACTTTCCAGCTATATTACTTATCGCTTCTAGTACTTTCACCCAATCATCCCCTATCCTTCAGCTGAAAAACTTTATTCGGATTCAAAATATTTTGTGGGTCAAGAGCTTTCTTTATTTTTTCCATTACGAGTAATGCCGCCCCATGTTCTTCTTCTTGATACTTCCGTTTTCCGATTCCAACACCATGTTCTCCCGTACACGTTCCACCTCGTTTAAGAGCATATAAAACGATACTTTCATTTATTTCGTCCGCCTTTTCCACTTCTTCTTTATTGTTTGGATCAACCATTAAGAGTACATGGAAATTCCCGTCTCCTACATGGCCAAGAATACCACCAACAAGACCATTCTTTTCTAACGTCTCTTTCGCATGTTGGATTGCACCAGCTAATTCTGAAATTGGTACACATACGTCTGTACTCATAAGCTTTTTACCAGGATAGCTATGAACGTAAGAATATGCTAGATTATGCCGTGCATCCCATAATTTATTTCTGGCCGCAGTTTCTGTTTCAAAAGCAACTTCTTTACATTTATGATCAAAAACAATTTCCTTCGTGAATTCAATATCTTGCTTTAGCCCTGCTTCATTGCCATGAAATTCTAAAAACAGTGTAGGTTCTTCTCTGTAACTTGTTTCATTATAATGATTTACTTGTTTCATAGATAATTCATCTACAAGTTCAATTCTCGCAATTGGAATACCCGCTTGCAATATGTTAATAACAGCTTCTACTGCATCATTTATAGTTGGAAACGATGCTCTCGCGGCCATAACATGCTCTGGTATGCCGTATACTTTTAATGTTAACTCTGTAAAGCATCCAAGCGTACCTTCTGATCCTACGAAAACACCATTTAAATGATAACCTGATGATGACTTCGCTGCTAAATTCCCAGTATGTATTACTTCTCCATTAGCAAGAACGACTTCTAAATCACGAACTTGATCACGCATAACACCATACTTCACGGCTGTCGTTCCACTCGCATTTGTAGCAGCCATTCCCCCTAACGTTGCATCTGCCCCTGGATCTACACTAAAAAACAAGCCGTATTTCTTCAATTCTTTATTGAGCTGAGAACGAGTCACTCCTGGCTGTACTTTCACCAGAAAATCTTTCTCTCTTATTTCAAGAATTTTGTTCATTAATGAAAAATCAACCGTAATTCCTTTTTCATAAGGAATTACATGTCCTTCTAAACTAGAACCTACCCCAAACGGAACGACGGGTGTCCCGTGCTCACTCGCTATTTTCATTATCGTGCTAACCTCTTCTGTCGTTTTCGGAAAAACTACTACATCAGGTAAACTACTAGCATGATAAGATTCATCTTTACTATGTAACTCTCTTACTGTCGTATTCACAACTACTCGATCGCCGGGAAGTACACCCTTTAATTCATTTACTAAACGCTCTACTGTTATCTCCATCGTACATTCTCCTACTTTCTATAAATTAGAATTACAAAATATGTTAAGTGTTTTATACATAATAATCCGAAAAATTAAATAATTCAAGTTTTATACATATGCAATTCGTTTCATACTGTCGAATAAACAAAAAGAACTTGCAATACCTATCGCAAGTTCTTTTCTATAAAACTACATTTTAAACGACTTCTTTATTAACAACATAAACCAAATTAAAGTAAATGCCATCAGCGAATGAGAAAACCCAACAATATAAGTTAACCCTTTAAAGTCCGCTCCATTTAACTGAAGAAGCCCTCTTGCTGCCAATGAACCTAACATTAATATTAATGCGATATTATGTACAACAAACCACTTATTAAAACTTTTCGCTTCATGAAACGCGAATACTTTTGCTAATCCTAAAGCAATTAAAAAGAAGAAAAAGCCGAGTACAAGTGTATGTGTATGTAAAAGGTTTAACAAAGTAGATCCTACAATTCCTTTATACTTTCCATACTCCCTAGCGAAAATCCCTGATAATAAACCGATAATCAAATACGTAAACGATGCATTATATAATTTCTTCATTATGTACCTCCTTGAGTAGAATGTGTAGTGTGTCATATTTAGTAATAATGATAGTTATATAGTAAAAACTCCTAGTCACCTAGGAGTCATTGTATAAGCATCTCACTCTTTACAATCAATTCTAATTATAAAATATCCCTTTATACAAAACAAACGAACTTTATGTGAACAATCCGGGCTCTTGTAAAATATGTTGCGATTTTGTATTACACAATCCATACTAATGATTATAAATGTTAAAGGTGGTGCAGTAGATTGTGATAGTTCTTGAAACGGAACGACTCGTTCTTCGCTGGTTTCATCTAAAAGATGCTCCATTTATTCTCGAGTTAGTAAACGATCCTGCATGGATTCAGTTTATCGGTAATAAAGGAGTTAGAACCTTGGAAGACGCAACAAATTATATTGTAAACGGACCAATCGATATGTATAACAAACTTGGATTTGGTCTTTACTTAGTAGAGCGAAAAGAAGATCTCACTCCACTCGGTATGTGTGGTCTTATTAAAAGAGATTCATTAGAAGATGTTGATATCGGCTTTGCCTTTTTAGAAGAATTCCGTTCAAATGGATATGGCTACGAGTCAGCTTCTGCTGTAATAGACTACGGTGTACAGAACCTAGGTCTGAAACGAATTGTAGCAATTACTACTATTGATAACATCCATTCAGGAAAGCTTTTAGAAAAAGTAGGATTGCAGTTCGAAAAGATAATTTCAGACTCAGGAGAAGATTTAAAATTATTCGGGTATAACGCGTAAAAAAGATTTTGAAAGAAAAACCCTTGATTTGTCTACGCTAAGCAGAAAATCAAGGGTTTTATTTATATTCTAAGAGGCGTAATGATCCAATAGAATGCTCTTCAATATGTAAATCTGTTTCGTGATGTAGTAAACCATCAATGACATGAACGGCATCCCTAGCATTCGAATTAATCACTTTTGTATGAAAGCTAGAGAATTGATCACTCATAAAGCAATAAAGTGAAACTTTAATTAGTGGGGGTTTTTTTCATCCCCCACTGATTATTAGCCTTCACCAACCGGACTTTAATGGTAGCACCTTTACCTGTTCCGTGATGTGGATTTGCGTCTGCATGTAAAGATGCCCCCCCCATTTGCATGCCCATCCCATCTGAAGACGAAGTGGTACCATCTCCCCAATAAGAAGCTAAATCTAGTTGGTGCTGGTAATTTACTAATGTTGCTTGTGCCTTGTTCATTGAATCTTCACCACTCGTTTTTTATCGGACTTCTTTTTACTGTACTTTTATTTTCTTTATGAGTTATTAGAAAAATAATTGTCTATATAAGTCTTTATTTTTTCAAAATCCTTTTCCATAAATAAGTTTGCGGGTACTTCAATTATTGGAAGATTATTTTCATTATCAAAAGGTGGACACGGTTTGGGAACTACCAAATAGTCAACTGAGTTTTTATCCCTAATATAATTAATCGAAACATCATAATACTCAGAAAAATATTCCTTCAAATCATCCTGATTCCTTAAAAATGGTAGAGAAAATATTGAACCATAATTTATACCAGCGTCGACAATTAATACAAAGCATATTTTTTTCATGATACACCCTCCTCGTATAATAAGTTTTAAGTTAATAACTGTTCCTTGAAAATTAAATAGTTTTTATCTTCAAGAGCTACATCAAAAAAATGATGTATGGGTAAAATTTAGTCTTGGATACCAGAGGGTTCACCTAAATAATGGAAGTGCAGAAATGGATCCATCGGGAATATGCTTACTCCTCCTGTAGTTCGAGCACGTTAAAAGACTGCGACCCAGACCAAAATGCACTACATACGCACAAGCTGTATCGGTTTCCTTTTTCATTATATTCAATTAAATTATATCATTATTTTACATAAATTTACAGACTTTGTTTTTTATTTTATTGGTAAACTTATGCTTAGCATGAATTGGAGTGCTTTGGATTGAATTAGCGGTGCCTCGTCAACGTTGTACACAGTGCAATTATACATTTACTTTCGATTACGGGTTAGGGTTGATTCGCTCTTCAACAGCCTCATTTCGTCGTGAAATTGTACAGCGTTGTAAGGGGCGCGCTTTGTCAGATGTTGCCTGCGAATATAACTTGCCTTACACCACGGTAAAGCGCTGGTTTTATTGGTATGCACCTGAACAATTCCATGATGAAATAGCTACTCGAATTTGTGTAGATGAGTTTGCGATTCGTAAAGGGCACACGTATGCAACAAGTGTGCTAAATGCAGATACAGGGCGTATTTTAACTGTCGTTCCAAATCGTAATCAAGAGGCAATCGAAACAGGCAAAAAGACAATTAGGTGATTGGATAAAACGCTATCAATTCCATGTTTGCGGTGCGGTTGCGAAAATTGTGAAAAGCTTCGTATTACGTGAGAAAGCGATGCTCGATACAATTGTGTCACCTTTATCCAATGGAATCATGGAGGGAACAAACAATAAGATTAATCTTATCAAACGGCGTGGGTTTGGCTACAGAAATGATGACCATCTTTTCTTGCGCATTCGCTTAGAAACAGAACGTTGATTTTATCAACCCCATCTTTTGGTGATGATCCTTTCATATCGCATTTTTGGTACTTTATAGAAATAATTCTTCCGTTTATAAATTTATTATATTAATATATTAAATAAAGAGGTGAGAATAAATGGGACAACCACTATTTTTATTAGTTCTTCAATTCATTACATTTATATTAATCATTTGTATCTTATATGGAATCTTGTATAATGTCGTATTGAATTTAAATATGCCTAAATGGACTGCACATATGGTAGCTACGTTATTTTCTCTTGGTAGTGCCTATCAAGCTTTTGTAAATTTTTTTGTATAACACGCAACAAAAAGGTCGCCACTCACGGCGACTTTTTTACTATTTCACTTCTACCGTATAATTCCCTGTTCCCCCGCCATACTGATACACATGTAAATAATATTTCCCTGGATACGTGTAGTAACTTCCTACTAACTTATTTCCTTCTTGCTGGGCATACGTAACATAATTATTTAAATCTGCTTCCGAATAAAGAACCCAATTTACTCCAATATTATTTTCCTTCGTTACATTAATTTGCAGGTTTTTCGCCGTTTCCACATTTATTTCAAAGTAATCACTCGTATCACCGTTTCCTAAACTAGCACGTAAAACTTGATTGAATTGCAGTTTATTTGCTGTCTGGAATGAGTTATTCGGCTCTTTTTCTACACTATTATCTTCTTTCTTTTGAACCGTTACATTCGTTGTAACAGTATTCGTTAACCCTTTATCATCTGTTACTGTTAATTTTGCCGTATATGTTCCTTCTTTTGTGTATACATGAGTCGGATTTTGTTCATTACTTACAGTACCATCACCAAACTCCCATTTATAAGCAACAATTTTTCCATCTTCATCTTTCGATCCATCGCTTTTAAACGAAATTGCTGCATTTACATTTCCGCTATATGGGCCGTTTATAACCGCAACTGGCGCTTTATTCACAGCGCCTTCTTCTGTATTAATACCATGGAATACAACATCATACTCAAATTGTCCTGATGCATTCACACGATAATTCACGAAGTACGCTGTTACTGTTTTATAGCCTGTCCATTCTTTTGCACTTAAACGTTTTAACGTATCATTTACGTTTTGTGTAATTGATTTCCAGTCTTCATATTCTCCTTTTGCAGTCGTACCTGTATATGTTCCTTGTAGTGTAAATGTATGAAAGAACTGTGATTTGTTTTTCTTAACCGATACATTACTTAATTTTGCTTCTGCTGTAATTTCTGCTGCAATATCTGAAACTGGTTTCGGTGCGTGCGTCGCTAAATAATCATCTGATACTAATGGAACATTATATTTCTCACGGTTATCTACTAACATTTGCATATAGTCTTGATACTCTTTATTTAAATTCGCATCTTTACTTAAAGCAGAGCGGTATGCATCATATGCTGTTACATCATTTTTTCTAATAAGATCATGAATTTTGTCAAACATATCATATCTCTTATTGTACATGTACGATTGTAAAGCGAAGGAATAATTATAGAAATCCCACGTCCCATACTTTGCATTTAACGTTCTCTCTGCCGTATAACGGTCTGCTGGATTTGAAGATATTCCTCCTATAATGCTCTTTCTCGGTACAACATTATCTGTTCTCGTTGCACCTGCAAAAAACTCCGCATTCCCTTCTTCAAACCAAGATAATCTCTCATTCTCATACATCTTCCCTTGTCCCCAAAGTCCTGGCACTTCATATCTACCTTGTAAATAATGCGTGAACTCATGTCGGAACAATTCTTCCAAACTATAAATGCTTTCTTCTGGCGTACGTTCATAAGTAAAGAACGTACCTGTTCCTTCTATATAAAGACCGCCGTTATTCGTTTCATACCCGTATAATTGACGGTTAAATTGATATTCAGCTGGGCTATTATAAATAACCATCGTTAATACATCATCAGGATTGCCTTTTTCTAACGGCTGGTCACTTTCAACCGTACGATGGAATTGTGCCTTCACTTCTTTTGCCGCCCAATATAGACGTTTTACTTTTTCCTCAGTCACCTTATCTCCAGCTTTTAACACAATTGCTCCATCATCGAACGTATACGTTTTCGGTAAATATTTTTTCTTACCATCTTCTCTTATTTGATCTAGATCAACCACTTTACCATTCGCATCTTTCCCGCCATAATTCGTCGCAATTTGCTCAGCCGCTACGAAATATTGCTCTCCTAAATACGGATACATTTTCATTGCGTCCGTTACAACTTGCAACCCTTTCGTTCCTGTACTATGGAACGTACCAAGTCTACCTGTATAATAAATACCATTATTAATTAACCAACCATTTTTCGCTGTCACCGTTCCAATTAAGGCAAAACGACTTAATTCATTAATATAGCTATCAATTTTTTGATACCATATTGTATCTTTCGGTGCTTTTCTCGTATCGTACAAATACGATTGAATATCGTAATCAACACCTTGCATAATATCGTAAATCGTATTTCCAGCTGAAAGATTATCTACCAATGTAGAAAAATTATCATTATATTGTTTAAAAATCTTTGCAGCTGATGTGATCGTTTCCACATCACTTGAAGCATTTCCAATTAATTTTCCATATGATGAGACAACTCTATTTTGTTCTAACGTACCGAGTTTAAAATTCGGGTTATTCGCAATCGTTTTTAGTGCAGGTAAGCATTTATCATGATAGCTTCGCTCATTTAGTTTACTTAATTCTGTATGATAAAATCCTAAATAAAAACCAGATCGTAACACCTCTACTAAAGTCTCAATCCCTTTTGAATCATCTTTCGTATAAGCTTGTCCTTGCTGGTTCAATTTATCAATAATTACCTGCATTCTACTATCATTTTGATAGAATGCAAGACTATCCTTATTAAACTGAAATAGCCCAGTAATTTGCTCCCAATCAATTGTTACAAGTAAGTCCACTAACTGCTGATCGCTCAATTGATTTAATTCAGCAATTGTATACGTTTTCGCTACAGCTAATTGCTTACTTTCCTTTTTCACTTCAGGCGGTCTTTGTGACAAATCAGCAAATTGTAGCCTTTTCTCAAAAGACTTATTTTCCAACACTTTTGATGAATGAGCTAATTCTTGCACTGGTAATTGTAAACCAATCGGCTCCATTTTGAGCACATTCCGGTATGAAACTTGCTCTCCCTTTGTACCTTCTGCCAATGCGTCCCCTTGAAAACTCCCTAATATAAAACTAGCAAAACTTACCCCTACTAACACTTTTTTTGAATAGCCTTTCATGCTCTCCCCTACCTTACATTTTTTAGCGTACCGCACCATTATTTTACTATTTTTACTTTTTATACTGTATTGAGAAAAAATAAGGTAACGTTCACACATGTATCCATACCATGCAAAATTAACACTTGACTTTATGTGCGTTTTATATCAAAAAAAGATAGATAATAGCGAAATTCCCGCTACATCTATCCTCGTTTTCAAAACTATGATTTTAACTTTATGAATGTAACTTCTGGTAATGTTTGCATATGCTGAATAAACTCATTCTTTTCTTCTGACGATATATTTTTCAGTTGCATCCCTACCTTATAAACAGTTTCTATCCCTTGCTGTGAAGTTTCCACTTCATATGAAAGTATTGGAATTCCTTTCACTTGTAGTGTTTCTAATATTTGTTGTACTGCTTCATGTTTATTTATACACATTTGCACCGTTATATTTTGTGGAAATAAAAATTGCACCTTAAAAATACGACTTACAATCTCTAAACCAATTAAAACGAGAATCGTCGCTCCAATTCCTACTACATACATACCAGCACCAATTGCTAATCCAATTCCTGCTGTGGCCCATAAACCAGCTGCTGTCGTTAATCCTTTCACCGCCTGCTTTTGAATAATAATTGTCCCTGCACCTAAAAAGCCTACACCACTAACAACTTGTGCTGCAATACGGCTTGGATCAAGTGCCATATGTTCTTCATTCATAATATCTGAAAAAGCATATTTCGAAACGACCATTATTAATGCACTCCCTACCGCTACTAGGAAATGTGTTTTTAATCCCGCCTCTTTTGATCGAATTTCCCTTTCAATACCAATTATTGCTCCTAACAAACCAGCAACACCGATTCGTATAATGAAATCAATATTTACACTCACGAGCCCTTCCCCCTTTCATTCATTATAGATAGATAAAACAAAAATTATCACACACATCCATTTATCGATATGAAGGAATACTACTAAAATACACTTAATACCTCGGCTATTTTATGTTAATATTTTAAATATTAACATAAAATGAATAACTTCTAATTTTAAACCTCTACTCATTTTCTTAAAAAACAAAGGTGGATTACATGAAATGAGGTTGAGAAAGTTTAGAAAACGTTTTCATTTTATTTCGTATTTTTTTACAAATACTATATAAATAAAGGAGCTTGCCAACAATGAACGTCTCTTTGCTTACACCTACTACCGATTTACAAGACGAATACTTAGATTTTTATAACGAATGGAAAGATAGCAGTGAAACGATGATTCCGTGGGTTATTTCAAAAGACCCTTCTAACTTCCCCGCTATGGTGCAAGAACTACTCGATGCACATAACGGAGTAAACCTTCCCCAATCTTGGGTACCAGACTCTACATATTGGCTCGTTACAGATAATAATAGAATTGTAGGAGCTGTTAATATACGCCATAGTTTAACCGAACATTTATTTAACGCTGGCGGTCATATCGGTTATGGCATTCGCCCTTCTGAAAGAAGAAAAGGTTATGCTACGAAGTTATTAGAATTATCCCTAGAAAAAACTAAGAAATTAAACATCACGAGAGCACTTGTCGTGTGCGATGAAGTAAATACTGCTTCAGAAAAAACAATTTTACATAACGGCGGGGTTCGTGATGATGATTTCATTGAGGAAGATGGGAATGTAGTAAGAAGATTTTGGATTGAGCTATGAAGAAGTCCTCCAATGAAAATAACCTTGTTATAGAGAAGTATAGTAGAAGTAATGAGCTACAAGTAAAACAACTATTAAAATCCTTTCCTTTTAACCCTTGTCCTACTTGGATTACGTATCAAAAAGAAGCTAGAAAGTGATGAAACACTTTCTAGCTTCTTTTATACTGCTTCTATTTCAAATTGGACTGTAATACCACTCGGGTCTACTACTGTAAACCCATTTATAGTTTCATTTATTTCATGCTGTTTTTCTATTAATCTTTCTTTCACTTCATCTAACGCTTCTTTATGCGGCAGTACTATCGTATACACTTTTAATCCAGTTGCATATGCCGGTGGGTGCGGATTATTTACTCCGTTCCACGTATTTGCACCTATATGGTGATGATATCCTCCTGCAGAAATGAATAAGCAGTCATCTTCGCGTTGTTGCACTTCAAACCCTACTGTCTCTACATAAAACTCGTGTGACTTCTCTACATCAGCTATTCGTAAATGTACGTGTCCAACGACAGTATTAGCAGGTAATCCATCAAATTCATAATCAACAAGCGTTGCTAGTTCTTTTAAATCAAGCGGGGTACTTCCTCCTGGCCCTTCTCCCCATTGATCGCGCGGACGATCCGCATATATTTCAATACCATTTCCCTCTAAGTCTTGTAAATAAAACGCTTCGCTATACGTATGATCACTCGCACTATTAAACCTTGAAATTGGTAAAATTTCATTTGAATATGTATAACGCCCCTCTTGCTCAGCTGGACTATCAATTACATTCTTATTACGAATCACACCAAATAATGCCGACGCAAAAGCCTCACGAGTCGGAACCAAAAAGGCTACATGATATATACCAGTCGTACGCGGCTCTTGCAGTACCCCGTCCTCTAACTTTTCAAGAACAAGTAATGTATTTTTTCCACCTTTTCCAGATAAATATGCTTTATTCCCCTCTTGCTTAATTACTTCTAAGCCTACAACATTCTCATAAAAGGCAATTTGACGTTCTAAATTTATCACCTTAAATTCAACATGACCAATACGTGTTTTCGGATGAATTTGTACCATAAATAACTCCATCTCCTTATCCCAATATTCTTCCATTACATATAACCGTTACTATGAAGGATACAACTAAAATCACCCTATGTAAATAAGAAAAGTCAGAATTTACACTTATTTTTATATTCATAATAAAAAGTCACCTCTTCTAACTTTCAGAAAAGGTGACTTTACAAAAATAGTCTGTTCTAATTCTTATCGCATTTTATGTACTTCAGCAACTAACTTTCCGCCCTGAATGCCCATATAAAGTTTCACAGGTGCATCATTCGTGTTTTCAAACACTAAATCTAAGTATGGATATGCAATTGTAGCATCTCTTCCTTGTGGAACGTAACCTACCGTTTTAGAATGTGTTGTTCTCTCTACCATTTTCAAACCAGCTTGATCTGCCGCATTGTATAATGTTGATGATGTTTGACAAACACCACCGCCATATCCATCTACTAATTTACCATCTACAATTTCTTTTCCTAATTGATATCCTTTATCTGGCGTTGTATCACCAATTAATGCATTGAAAGAGAAACGGTCTCCTTTTGCTAATACAACTCCATTTATGCTCGCTGCTGACAAACGAATATTTTCAATACGGCCACCTGTTGAGCCACCTAAATTCGTTTCATATCTACCAATTACCGTACCACTTCCTTGCGCATCACTTAATGTTGCAGTAGGCTTCTTCTCAACAATAGGTAATTGATAGGAAGAATCCCACATACCTACGTTTAATAATTTATCTACTAATTCTTTTTCCATTAATTCATAAGAAGGTTTCCCTTCTTGCCAACTTCCATCAGATCCTAGACGTGAAGGGACCATCTTTTTGTCAACATTTTTCCCAACTTCCCTAGCAACCTTCTCAACTGATTTTTTAAATTTCGCTTCATCTTCAAAATAACCTAGACTCGACAAATCTAACTTTTTCACTTCCGTACCTGTACGACCATCTACTAAACTAATAGAATCCTGTACTTCTGCTTTAGCCTCTACCGTGTGGCCACCAATATCACTTACTAATGCAACATCACTTACTTTTGTACCACAGCCACTCACTACAGCTACACATAAAACCCCAACTAATATACCCTTTACTTTACGGAACAATATACTCTCCCCTTTTCCCCAATACTACTTTTATGTATTATTTCATTTTTATGTATGTTTTGTTACAATCATTTTACAATATATTTATAAATTGTTACAAGTTATTTTTTACTCTATATAAATTACTCTTTTCTTTTCCAAATGTCTATACATATTTACATAAAAGTTTGAGTTTGATAGAATTGTAACCTTTACGTAACCTCTCCCTATTATCCAGTATATACCATAAAACGAGCGGAATACAAATGTAAAACTCCATATTCGTATTTATAAAAAACATCCTGTGAACATAAATAGGTATTTGCCGTGCCACACTCCGCTTTTACACATACATTATGGTGAATTAACCTATTTTAAAGAAATGGAGGATGTTTTTATGTACCCCTACAATCCATACGATCCATATAACCAAAATGGTTATCAGCCTCAATATGATTTACAGGCACAATACCAACAATATATAGATCCAACAGAACAAGTTAATCCATATGATCAAACTCGACAATTCCAACTTCCAATCTCTTTTCCTGGTACTGGAAACCGTCAGCTAGAAAGACGAGTAAATGAACTGGAACAAAGAGTACGTCAATTAGAAAACACGGTTGAGCGTCATACACGTAGATTAAACCGCTTAAACCAACGTTTACGTACAGTAGAAAACAGACTGAACATTCCATTTTCAGCATTAGAAGACGGATTTTAATTTCGGAAATAAAAAATATATGAAGGAAGGGGGCTTCCCCTTCCTTATATAAATTGACGAAAGTTTTTTCCATCTCTATACTGATAAGAGTTAATGAAATGAAACAAGGTGATAAATATGGATTTTGAAATAAATTATCTTTCCTTTTATGTTGTACAAGTAGAAGGAAAAGGTGAAGCTGTTGATAAACACTACAAACATTTTCAAACATTAGACGCTGAAGAGTATGAAGATAGCTCCTTAAAAGAATTTTTGAATGGAGAATTATTAAAAATTTCAAAGAGAAAAGTAGAACGTCATGCGAAAACAGAACAAGCTCCGACAAAGATCGGTCGCTTTATTGTAGAAGAAGGGCACGAACTTGATTCAAACCCTCATTACAACTTATTTAATCGCATCCGCTTTGCAGAAACGAAGGAAAACTTCAAAGATATGAGCGAACCTCTCGTTTATACATATCTTGACACAAGTGCTGTACGCGGTGGTGTATTTTTAATTGCGCAAGCAAAACTACGCAAATACTTTGATGATCCATTCGTTTTCGTTATGAAATGTGACTTCGAGCCGAAAGTCGCTTCCATTTCCGATGAATCCACACTAATTCGTAACGTTGAAATGGCCATCACAACAAAAAATATGAAATCTATCCAATATCCGTACATGCCCGAAGAAGGTATGGTCGAAGTGGGCGAGCTAAAAATTCACCAAGCATCACACGCCCGTTACTTTGAAGACTTCTTAAAATTCGTCGAATACGAACGCTCTATGCCTGAAATTATGAAAACACAAGTAATGGACATGGTATATGACCAAATTGAAGATGTATTTGAAGAAGGTACGGAAGAACGCGAACAATTCGACCAAGCAATGGAAGTATGGGCTGCCAGTCCGAAACGCGAAATTATGGAACAATTTTCAACCGAAGAAGTAATGGAGGCTACCGCTCAAATCGTCGAGCATGCTCCTGAAGTGGAATTAAAGCTAAAAGCAGACCATATCTCTGTAAAGGCCCTACTTGCTGATTTCGGGGATCAAATACATATCGCAAAGGTAAATGACCGATACGTATTAATGATTGAGGCTGATACACTTACATTTGAGAAAGGCTTCTCTCCTATTGAATTTCTGAAGCCAGATGAATTGCAAGACGTAATTGAGCGGATTGAGAATAAGCAGCAGTATTCTTATGATCCAAACGGGATTGAATAAACCATTCTATATCCCTATTTTTACAGAGCACTATTAACAAACGATCTTTTATTTGGGACATATTTGAAAGTTATGTAAAAAACCGATTCTACTAAGAATCGGTTTTTCTGCTTTATAATAAAATATGCTTATTTTTGATCCAAGAGGACATTTGTCACAGGATTCAGTAGATTTGTTTTTTGTTGTACAAGTGTATTTCCATTAGAGTAGTCACTATGTATATTGGTAAAATGAAATTTTCATTTTACTACCTCAAATTTATTGTACTCGTAAAAAGATAATTGAAAACGATATTTTGGATGCTCTCTCACCCAATCGTAAGCTTCTTCTAAAATATCCATTTTGTTTTGCAAGTCATTCAATTCACTACATTCGTTCCTTTTCTGTTTGCATAGCGGACAGAATCCATTCACTATTTCAATACTCGTCGCCCTAATCGTTTTACTTTCTAAATCAACTACTAAACGAAGAAGAAAAGAATGCTCTTCTTTTGTAGTCACCGTCATTTCAGCAATCCCATCCTCATTCCAAAAGACTCCGTTTAATTCCATCTGTACGTTGACGTCTTTAATATCTAAGTCTATCACTATCACACCCACCTTGTCTAAAACTCTTATCTTACTCTTCTATTTTAATCTTTAACACACCACGACTTAAAGAGATATTAAGCTTTTTTCCAATTCTTCTAAATTCCGTTACCTTTCCTTTCATTTATACATATACTATTATAGATTAAACTTACTTTAATAGAATGGAGGATATATATGGGGTGTTACAATTCATCCGAAAGAAAGATATACGAACTTGAACAAAAAATAAATAAGTTAAACTTTCAAGTGAATAACTTAAATGAGAGAGTTCACCAATTAGAAAATACAGTCGAGCGACACACCCGTCGGTTGAACCGTTTAAACCAACGTTTACGTACTGTAGAAAACAAGTTAAATATTCCATTCTCAGAAAGTGAATATTAACTCGTTAATTCGAACAATGTACACAATGCTATTCCTATTATATTTCAAACTGGAAATTCACGTTCTCACTCTAAATAATGAATACTCTACGTAATTTGCTCCCTATTTTGTTCTATTTCTCACACACTACTCCCCATTATTTTTCTCAGAAAACAAATAATTTGTACATTCGTACTAAAAACAATAAAACATTCCATTCCTAATACGGGACAAGCCGGGAATTTTCCAACTAAACTTCAGCGATTTAATCCTGAAGTCTAGTTGTACATATGAATAAAATAGATTGTAACACTAACTTTCTTTTGCCACTTTCTCCATCTCAGCCAAATACCTAATCTGCCTTTCCGCTTTTCTAACCGCCGTACGAAAATGTTTTTTCAGAAGTTCTATTGTAGGTTCACTTATATAATATCTTTCCGTTATACTTTCCCACGTGTCACTACTTTCAAATGTACTCCAGACGAAAGGACGCTCAGTATTTTTTCTCATTTCTTTAAATACCCATTTTCGCATCTTTTTTTTCGCTTTTTCTGTTAGTTTTCCGTTCTCTACAAGTTCAAGTTCGCCATGTCTTTTATACCTTTTAGTAATATCTCTCTCGCTATATGCTTTAAGAAGTATGTTCGCTGTATTCTCAGCATCTGCTAAAGCTCGGTGCTGCTTCCCTTCCCATATTAAACCGAGCTGTTCTACTGCAGATTGTAAACTTGGTGTATGCTCAAACAATTCTTCATACGCTTGAAAAACAAATTTTTGTAAATCAATTCTTCTTTCTTTTTGCATACAAGGGCATTCTACACTATGTAACGTACAATCATGAGATAGAAATCGATAATCTTCTTTTCCCCATGTAACAAATATAGAATCTTCTCCGATAAACTGAATAAATTTTTCTATAATTTGCGGGAATTTCTCGACACCAATTAAATCTTTCTTTGTAATTCCCGTTAATTTTGTCGTATGACGAGTAAGTCGTGCCCCCGGTTTTACTAACTCCGAAAATTCTCCAATTACCTTCATTGTACTTGCTTCTATTTTTACAGCTCCGATATCAACTATCTCTGACGGATCTTCTGATTTATATGGCCTAAAATTTCTCTCTATATCAAACACAATAAAATGTGTAGCGTTTTCCAATTTATTTACCTCTTTCTACATTCCTTTTCACACATATACTTTATTTTCAGTATTTATTTATTCATACACTTTATGCATGTAATACTTCGTCTAACAAACGAAAATTCAATCTCATTATGCTATGTACATAGGAGGTTATTCAATAAAAATGCAAAAAAAAAGAAGGGCAAGCCCTTCTTTTCTCCACAATTACTTCTTGTTAACGTTTGTAGCTTGAGGTCCACGGTTACCTTGTTCTACTTCGAAAGTAACTTCTTGACCTTCTTCTAAAGTTTTGAAACCTTCGCCTTGGATAGCTGAGAAATGAACGAATACGTCTTCTCCGCCTTCAACTTCGATGAATCCGAAACCTTTTTCTGAGTTAAACCATTTTACTTTACCGTTTTGCATGTAAAAAATCCTCCTACAATGTACCTATATGTACATATTCATTTTCAACCACTTTACAAAAATAAGTCAGACATTAAAAAAACTGCAACTCTGAGGAGATTTAACATTGCTATCCTCCTCGGAAGTTACAGCTCATTTAAATCTCTATATTATTAAAAGTAAAATGGTTTAAATATAATATATCATATCAATATAATAAAAGCAAAGTTTTTTTGCTATACAACTTTTTTCTTCCACTGCATCGCTTTTGATTCACCTGATCCAGCTACAAAATAGGCTTCTTTTTGGTTCACAATGCGCCAGCCATGCCCTTTAACTGAATCACATACTGTTACAATTCCTTCTTCTAAAAGTACACGACAAACAGTACTAATCCCAGCCTTATTTTGCGTTGACGTTGTATATAACACATGTTGATCTACACTTAAGTCTAAATAGCTACTTGCTTTCTGCTCACTTTGACATGTGTGCCAATATGGTTTTTCACTCTCAATACTTTCATTTATTTTACAAAAAGAAATATTCCCGCTAATGCCTTTGCATGATCCACTGGCTGCTACTAAATAAGAGTTGTGTAAAGTCAACGCTGAGATCATTTGATTCATCACGATTTTAATCCTCTTTAATTTACGTGTCTCCAAATTAAAGAGCCAAACACCACCATATTTAGCATGTATTTTCGTACCGATAAATAAGTAATGTTTATATAAAAACAACGATCGAATAGATGGTGCTCCGCCACCATATCCAAGAAATGGATGAATGGTTTCCCATGTCGAACCAAAATCATTCGAATGATACAACGTTTTATCTCCATGAGCAATGACAGTTCCTTCTATATTACTACATACATTCCAACTCGTTGCCTTTGTTGGAAAACGTTGAACCGTCCAATTCTCTCCACCATTCATACTACGAATAAAAATTCCTTCGTCACCTACACCATACACTACATTATCTTCGCTATGTAAATCCCTAATTCGTTTTTGAAAACCATTTAAAATTTGTTTCCATTCTCCGTCTTGTTCAATAAATAAACCATTATATGTAGTAGCTAACATAAGCTTCCCATCTCTTAACTTTGTAATAGCGGTCGCACTTAACATTGTCTCCACGTTGACACTCCCATTCTTAGAACTTCTCAGCAAATGCAATTGCAAAATTACTGCATTTTTCAACATCCTCTTCATCTTCTGGAGCTAGTTCGATTTTCAATCCTTCTTGTACAAGCTCTGCACCGCGTTCTACAAGCCTTTCTTCAAATATCGTTACCGCTTCACAAAACAGTTCATACGCCGTATCACCTGATCCAAATACCGCTACTTTCTTCCCTGATAAATCTATATTTTCTAAGTCCTCATGGAAATCTTCCGCTTCAAATGGCAATTCACCATCGCCCCACGTATAAGATCCTAAAATGATTCCATCATAAGCTAATAATTCTTCAGCATCCATGCCTTCCATTTCTTGCAATACCACTTCATGATCAAAAGCATCTAAACTAACTTTAATTAAATCAGCAATACTCTCTGTATTTCCTGACATACTTGCATAAGCTATTAAAATTTTCGCCACTTTGGCATCCCCCTCTAACAATAAATGATTCTCATTCTCATTATATTAATAATGAGAATCAATTTCAATTGTATTTTTTATTATTTCTGTTTACTTCATAAAAAAAAGCACAGATGACTATACAATCATCTGTGCTTTTTTATTACTTTTTAAAAATACCAAACGGCTTTCCAACTGGTAAAACAACTTTTCCGAAGTGTGTGTTTAACACTGCTGCTGCTGAACCATAGAAAGATAATAATGAAATAAGAAGTTCAGAATATGCTGCTAAATTATGCATTGCATGCGGCATAACACCTAAAGTACTTAATGAAAGACCGATAAATAAGAAATCAATAAGGACGAAAATCATAAATAATACTTTATGTGTTTCCATTGCACCAATTGTCATAAAGATTGTGAAAATCAAATATCCGATAAAGGCTACACCAAGCTGTTTTGAATCTGCAGCTTGTGCTAATTTTTCGCCGAATACTCCAAGTTGAATTAACCAAGTCATTCCAACGCCTAGCCAAAATAGACCGTACGCACCGAATGCTGTTGTACCGAACGTATTGTTATGCTTTGCATCGTGAATGCACGCAAAGATTTGTGCAAATCCTCCTAAAAAGATTGCCCATGGTAATACAAGAGAAACGCCATCCGTTAAGCCTAACTTTTGAGATGATGCTACAAGTGTTACCATCGCTAATCCAAATAGACCAATTCCAGATGGATCTGCTGTTGTCATTTTCACATGATGTGTAGTTGTTTGATTGCTCATATAAACCTCCTGATTATAAACATACTCGAATACAATACTTAAATCAGAAGGCTATGTCAATGGTTTTTTTTGTATGTTGTCAGACCTTATATTTTATAATGTTCTAATATACTTTCAACCACTTCATACGGTTTTATATTCACTTTTTCCAACTCATATATCGGCAACCATAACGGAATATAAATCCCTCTATCTTTCATTTCGAATTCTTCAGCTTTACCACTTTCAAAAACTCCACCTACAATATCGGCATTAAAATAATACTCCGTACCCTTATACTCCACCTTTGCAATTAGATGCTCCACTTTTATATGTACCCCTAATTCTTCAAAAATTTCTCGCTTTGTTGCTTCTTCAGGTGTTTCTCCTTCTTCAATTCCTCCACCTGGAAAAACATAGTACGTTTCATCTTCTCGAATACGTTTTATAAGAGCAATTTTCCCTTCCTGGACAATGATAGCCGCGCCGCGATTTCTTGTCATTTTATTACCTCAATACCGATCGCAACTGTTCCCCACTTTTGTTCTTGTTCTTTCGTATATATTTTGTATGTACTTTCTAACATTTCCTCTAAACTATCATTTTCACAATCCAATAATTTTTTATCAATTTGTTCGTACATTGCTTGAAAGTTTTTATATCGTTTTATCTCCGTTACTTTTACAGCCATCGTTGCTGCTGTCGTAAGGTTCGTAAATACAATATGATCGCCTTGTTTTATGAGTTGACGCTTTTTATCGTATAAGCGCACTTCATACACTTTTTTTCCTGATTGAATTGACTGAAAAGGTTTATTATATAATCCCATTTCATATCTCATACATTCCACTCCCATTTATTTATTTTACCTATTAACACTGGTCACCTTACTACACCTTGCATATAATATTCCACGCTTATTTCTTGATTGAGAAAGAAGGTTGAAGAATCATGTTATATTTAAATCAAAAACCTGAATATAGTAAGTATGATATCGGTGATTATACTTATAGTAAAGTAGGTCCAACTATTTTTTCTTGGAATGATGAAACGAAATTAAAAATAGGTAAGTTTTGTTCATTAGGAGAAGAAGTCGTTTTCATACTTGGCGGCGAACATCGCGCGGACTGGATAACAACTTATCCATTTAACGCTCTCTTCAATGAAGGAGCACATATTACTGGTCACCCTTCTTCAAAAGGTGATATCGTAGTCGGCAATGATATATGGATTGGTTATCAATCCTGCATTTTATCTGGTGTTACGATTGGTAACGGTGCCATTATTGGCGCAAAGAGTGTTGTTACAAAGGATGTACCGCCATATGCAATTGTAGCTGGTAATCCTGCAAAATTTGTTCGATATCGTTTCCCGCAAGAAACAATTGACAAACTAGAAAATATCTCATGGTGGGACTGGGACATTTCTGTTATAAAAGGAGCTATTCCATTTCTACTCTCCGACAAAATTGATGAATTTTTCAGCTCACCCGAAAAAGAATCTACTTGATTCATACAAAAAGAGCATCCTTCTCTTACAGGATGCTCTTTCTGCATTTATTTTCTCTTTATTTGCAAGTGATCACACGGAGAACATTGAAAAGAAATTTTCCCTAAACAATTAAGATTCGTTTCGCAAATTTGTTCTATCGTTGGAACAAATGGAATAACAACTATATTACTTTCTACTATTTGTGTAACAGGTGGTAACACTGTGCCTACTTGATGTTCAAAACGAATACTTGCTTGATTTATATAATTCCCCGAACCACTTGGGGCACTCTGAATTACTACTTGGAACGAAACTGTTCGTGCTTCACCTGGATTTAAATTCCCTATAAGAAATCCTAATACCGGGCTTACATTTGGTACTGGTGTATTATCAACCGTTACACTTCCAAGGACAAATTGAACACTACTATCTAACATATCTTGAAAACGAATATTTTGTATGACAGTATCACCCGTATTTGTAATAACTGTCGTAAAGGTAATAACATCTCCAATCGTGGCTGCCTGTAAATCTGCCGTTTTTACAACCGTCGTTGAGACATTTTGAGGAATAAACGGGATAACAACTGTATTGCTATCGCCTTCAACTACTACAGGCGCTTCATTTGGATTCACAGTTGCAAACCCATTCGCTATAGCAGTATTTGTAACTAAATTATTTATTTGTCCTCCTGTTATGACGACTTGGAAATTAATAATTGCCGCATCATTTGGCTGAAAATCGCCTAATGGAATACCGGTATTTGGATTAGCAAATGGAAGAGCTACATCGTTTACCGTTACCGTGCCATTTATAAATAACGTATTCGGATCAATGATATCCGTTAACACAATGTTGGTCACAGGAACTGTACTATCATTTATAACGGCAATTCCGTAAGTGACAACATCTCCTACCATCGCTACTTCAAAATTCGCTCCTTTTGCAACAAATAAGATTGCAGTATTTACCGTCACGATAACTGTATTGCTCGTATCCATCACTGTAACCGGCGGTTCTCCTGGTACTAAAATATATTCTGCTAACGCCCCAGCAACGTTCACTACTGTACCACCATCTGGAAAACTTGTAATCGTAGCTTCATATGTTACAAGTGCCGTCTCACCGACTGGAATGTCTGGTATCGTAAATCCAGCCTGCGGATTTAACCCTGGCTGTGGAACTCCATTTATCGTTACACTATTTAGAACAAATTCAGCTTCCTGAGATAACACGTCTATAAATTGAACATTCATCGCATCAGCCGTACCAGTATTTAATATACGAACTGTATACGTTACCGTTTCTCCCACTCCAACAACCGAATGATCTACTTCTTTCAACATATCTAAACTACCTCGATTTACTGGTGTGACTGTCGTATTACTTGAGTTCGTAATGGTAAACGGTGGTTCTCCTGGAATCAATTCGAAATTACCAGTTACTCTCGCTGTATTCATAATGTTACTAGAAGGCGGAATTGCGATTACATTTACTTCAAATGTAATTACTATACTGTCCCCTACTGCAAGGTTTGGTAATGAAAAGCCTACAAATGGATCTAAACCTACTTGCGGAATTCCATTTATTTGTACACTTCCGGGAACGAATTCTAAACTAGGTAACGGAACATCAATAAAATGAACATTCGTCGCTATTACCGTTCCCGTATTTGTAACTTGCACACTATAAGTTAACGTATCCCCTAATCGTGTTGCTTGCTTATTTACGGTTTTTATAACATTAAATCTTCCTCTATTTACCCTTGTTATTGTCGTATTACTCGGTTCAGTTACTACAACCGGCGGCTCTCCTAGCACTAAAGTAAAGCTTCCTGTTATATTTGCAACGTTCGTAATGGTTCCTGATGACGGGATGTTTGTAACTGTCGCTTGGAACGTCACGATAACTGTTTCACCAACTGGTATATCTCCAACTCCAAAACCAGTAATCGGATTTAAGTTTGGTTGCGGAGTTCCATCTATCGTTACACTATTTGGTATAAATGACGCTCCTGCTGAAATCGTATCAATAAACTGAACATCATTAGCTGTTACCGTTCCTGTATTCGTTATTTGAACTGTATACGTTAATACATCTCCAACGAGAGTAGCAGCCCTATTTACTTGTTTAATAACATTAAATCTTCCTCTGTTTACAGTTGTAAGTGTTGTATTGCTCGGTTGGTTTACTACAACTGGTGGTTCTCCTGGGATTAGTATAAAGCTTCCCATAACATTCGCGGTATTAGCAATTGTTCCGTTTGATGGGACACTGACAACTGTTACTTGGAACGTAACTTCTACACTTTCACCTGGGCTTATATCTGGAAGCGGCAATCCATTATTAGGATTGAATCCAGGTTGTAGCACACCATCTATCGTTACACTATCTGGTATAAATGTGATTGAGGACGGTAATACATCACTATATTGAACATTCGTCGCTACCACTGTACCTGTATTTTGAACTACTGTTGTATATGTGATTGTATCACCTACTGCAACAACCGGCTGACTTACTGATTTTAAAACATTTAAACCAGGTTCATTAATTTCTGTTAATGTCGTATTACTTGTTGTTGTTTCTGTAATAGGCGGCTCCGTTTCACTTACAGCAAATGCAGCTGTAACGTCTACAAAGTTAACAATCGTTCCACCCTCAGGTATGCTCGTAACCACTTCCTGATATGTGACAAGTACAAAATCGTCTACAGAGATATCTGGAACTGGAAAACCAATGAAAGGATCTAATCCTGGTGCCGGCACCCCATTTATGCTCACACTTCCCGGTACAAATGCTACACCGGCGGAAGTTGTATCTATAAATTCAACGTTCGTCGCTGCCACTGTGCCATTATTAAAGATTAATACATCATACGTTAATATTTCTCCTACAGTCGCTACTTCTTTATCTACTAGTTTTAACGGGAAAATCGAAGCTATATTAATTGTCGTTACGACTAAATTCGTTAATATTGTTTGTGTAATTGGCGGTTTCTGCGGATTCGGTTGTGAAGTAAACGTAACGTCAGCATCATTTAATATAACTTCATTATCTGGAATTTCCGTAATCGTCACTTGGAACGTCACAGAAATACTCGCTCCAGCATTTAATAGTGGACTAACTGTAAAACCTATTTCTGGATTTAAACCAGGTTGCTGTATCCCGCCTATCGTTACACTATTTGCTACAAACGCCGTCCCTTCTGGAATGACATCTTGGAAGAGCACATCTGTAACAGGGATGATTCCTACATTTGTTATTAACACTGTATACGTTAATACATCTCCAACAGCACCAGCGGCAATATCAACTGTTTTTGTTGCTGCTACTTCACCAGGAGGAGGTAACGGTATCGTAACTACTGTCGTATTACTTGAATTTGTCGTTGTTACAGGAGGCTGTAAAGGATTTAATAAAAAAGTGGCTGTAGCAGATGCCGTATTTAGTACGGCTCCGCGCGTGGATGGCGCAACTACTGTTACTTGGAACGTTACAGTCAATGATGTTCCAGCTGCGATATTGGGAAGCGGAAAACCTATATTTGGATCAAACCCAGGTTGAGGCGTTCCATTTATCGTTACACTATTTGCTACAAATGTGGTTTCTTGAGCAATTGGATCAATAAAGGAAGCATTCGTTGCTGTTACTGTACCGTTATTTCGAATGACAACAGAATACGTGTAAGTTTCTCCAAGTGCAGCTTGTTGTACAGATGAAGATTTTTGTATATTTAATCGAGCTGTATTTACTTGCGTCACTACAAAGTTACTATTCGTAACAGTCGTTATTGGAGGGTTTGCTGGATTGATAAGAAAACTTGCAGTAACGTTCGATTGGTTTCTTATATTTCCACCGCTCGGAACACTCGTCACTGTAACTTGAAACGTAATCGTAGCCGTTTGCCCGACCGGAATATTCGGTACCGGGAAACCTGCCATAGGATCCGCACCTTGCTGAACGACTCCGTTTATCGTCACACTATTTGCTACAAACGCAGCACCAGACGGAATTGGATCTTGAAAAATAATATTCGTTGCAGGAACTGTTCCTGTATTTTGAATGCGAATCGTATATGTTAACGTATCTCCTACTCCTGCTTGCGTTGTATTTACATTCTTCATTACATTAAGTGATCCTACATTCACTCGCGTCACTACAATATTACTAATCGTTACAATTGTAATTGGTGGCTGGAGAGGACTTACTTGGAAATCAGCAGTTACATTCGCATTATTCGGAAGAACTCTATTTGGTGGTACACTCGTGATTGTCACTTGAAAAGTAACTGTCACCATTCCTCCTACCGGAATATTAGCAAGTGGAAATCCAGTCGTTGGGTTTAAACCAGGTTGAGGCGTTCCATTTATTATTACACTATTTGCTACAAACGTTGTTCCAGATGGAATTGGATCAAGGAATGACACATTTGTCGCTGCTACCGTTCCACTATTTTGTATACGAACCGTATACGTTAACGTATCTCCTACTCCTGCTTCAGTAGCGCTTACACTCTTCCTTACATTTAACCCTGAAGAATTTACAACAGTCATAACAGTATTACTTGGCACCGTTACAGTAATTGGTGGCTCTGTTGGATTTACAAGAAAATCTCCATTGACATTCGCATTATTTACAACATTATTTCCTTGTGGAATTTCATCAATTAATACTTCAAACGTAACAATTGTACTCGATCCAGTAGGCAAATTATTTAATGGGAATCCAAGTTCTGGATCTGCTCCTTCTTGTAAAACACCATTAACAACTACACTATTTTCAATAAATAATGTTCCTTGTGGAATTGAATCTTGGAAAAATACATTTGTAGCTGGTACACTACCAGCGTTTATGATTTCAATTGTATATACTAAAACATCCCCTACCGTTGCAACATCCGTATTCACTAATTTCACAACTTCAAAGTTCCCTGTTTGTACTGTTGTATTCACAACATTACTCGGAACATTGATCGTTACAGGTGGTTCACTCGGATTCACTTGAAAACTTGCTGTTACATTTGCTTGATTTAAAATATCTTCATTTTCTGGATCCTGTACAATTAATACGTCAAATGTGACTACAACTGTTTGAGCCGCAGGAATATTCGGAAGAGAAAATCCTGTATTTGGATTCAATCCACTTTGTGGTACTCCATTAATTGTTACAGAATTTGCAACAAATGAAACAGCGGGAGAAATAGTGTCTTGGAAAAACACGTTTGTTAACGGCACGTTTCCTGTATTTTGAACGGCAATCGTATATGTTAAAGTATCCCCCACTGCCGCTTGTGTCGTATTCACTTCTTTTATTACATTTAAACCACCTGTATTCACTTGTGTCACAACTGTATTCGTTTGCCTATTAATCGTCACTGGTGGTTGATTCGGAATAACAACGAAATTAGCAGATACATTTCCGCGATTCGCAATTGTGCCTCCTGATGGCGTAGATGTCACTCGGACTTGAAAACGCACTGTCCTACTTCCGCCAGGAGAAATATTTGCTACCGTAAACCCAGTCGAAGGATTTGCTCCAGGTTGTGAAACCCCATCTACAGTCACACTATTTGTGATAAAAGTCGTTCCAACTGGAATCGGATCTTGAAAAATAACATTTGTCGCAAGTACATTTCCGATATTCTCAATTGTAATAGTGTACGTAAGAACGTCATTCACTGTCGCAAAAGCTCTATCCACTGTTTTTCTCGTTCTTATATCAGCTATATTAATAGTAGTAACTACAGTATTACTTGTCGCTTGCCCTGAAACTGGTTGTTGGCCAGGTACTGGAGTAAAGTTAAAGGTTGCACTCGCACGGTTCGGAATTGGATTGACCAGTGGATTAGATGTTACTCGAACTTGAAAACGCACTACAGTCGTTTGCGAAGCATTAATACTTCCTAGATTAATACTACTTGCTGGATTTGCTCCTGGACGTGCTACTCCATTCACTGTAACACTATTTTGAACAAAGGTTGTTCCACCAGGGATACTATCGACAAAAATAACATTATTTGCAGTGACATTCCCATTATTCGTCACACTAACCGTGTATGTTAATACATCATTAAGTGTTGCGGTCTGTAAATCTACAGATTTTTGCATACTTATAGTTGCTTGATTCACTGTCGTTTGTACTGTATTTGAAGAAGACATACTTGTAATTGGTGGACTACCGACGAAAGGACGGAATTGATATGACACCATTGCACGATTTGGAATAGGATTTGGATTCGGGAATGATGTTATTCGAACTTGAAATGTAACAATTCTTTGCGTGTTATTTGGGATTGTTCCTAAATTAATTCCATTAGCAGGGTTCGCATTCGGCTGTGTTACTCCTCCTACCGTTACACTACCTACAACAAACGCCGTTCCGTTCGGAATACTATCACGTAATACAACGTTTTCTGCACTTCCTGTCCCTGTATTTGGGACCGTAATCGTATAAGTGAGAGTATCCCCTACCCCTGCGACTGTTCTATTAACCGATTTAACAGGATTAATAATTGGCCCCGTTGCATCAATTTGAACACCAAAGCCAGCCGCGGCATATCCATCTCCATTTGTAACGAATCGAACAGTTGCGGACGTTTGATTATTTACTAATGATGCAGAGGCATTTACATTTGTAATATCCCAACCTTGTCTTCGGACAGCCAAAGCTATCCCTAACGGCTGATTCAAATCTCCAAACGTTCCAGTTGTATCTAACTCTCCAATGTCGTTACAAATTTGTGATTGAAAGAAATTATTTGCGGGGTTTCTCGGGCCAGATAATGCAACTGTAGCATTCGCATTCGGTCCAAAGCGAAGTTGATCTCCAACTATGTTAGAATCACCTTCTTGAGCAGTTACTAGCACTCGCCCTGTTACAGCTCCTGTCGCTGGGGTAGCAAATCCTGAAATAGTAGCATCAACTGGTGGTGATGAAGCATCGATAATTTCTTGCCCCGCATATACTGACAAATTCCGAAGTGGTAAACTTGCATTTTGATACACAACCTCAAGCGTCCAGCCAGCTGAACGACTAATTGTTGGATCAGCTGAAGTTCTTGTAGCTGGCACAGCACCTGTCGTATATGTGCCTGCCCCACCTGCACTAACAAGATTCGTTACATTAGCAGAGCGTGCATAATAAAACTGATTCCCTACTGAACCTTGCTGCGCGGTAGCAGGGTCTGGCGTAACAGAAAATGTTCCTGCTGGTGTTGTAAATGTAATATTATCATTTAAAAATGGTAAAACATCTTCCGTATCAGTCCGGAAAGTTCCTGCCCAAACTAACTCTGCATACAAAATACTACTCCCTGCCGGAAGATTTAAAATTGCACTTGAAGAATTCAATCGCCAGTCATCCGTTGTACCTGCTGGGAACCCTGGTACTTGCAGCGCTGTATTTACCGTTGTAAAAACAGCAAGTGTACCAAAAATATTACCTGGTGCAGGCGATGTGGGACTAAGTCCTAACGTGTTCCCAGTGAACGTGACGGCACCAGTTACTGTTGTCGTAAAACGATTCAAAAAAGGCACGTAATCATCTCATTTCATTTATAGTAAAAAGTGCTCTATACTATAAAATGTAGACAAACTATGCAATGTACTTTGTCCAACAAAATTCCGCACATACGAGAGGAGCTTACTACACTATGCGCTATGTTATCATAACAGGAACTTCACAAGGTTTAGGTGAGGCTATTGCCACACAATTGTTAGAAAAAAATACAACTGTCATCTCTATTTCTAGAAGAGAAAATAAAGAGCTTACGAAACTCGCAGAACAATATAATAGCAATTGTGTTTTCCACTCTCTAGATCTTCAAGATGTACATAATTTAGAAACGAACTTTAACGAAATCATTTCATCTATTCAAGAAGACAGTGTATCTTCTATTCATTTAATTAATAATGCGGGTACAGTTGCTCCTATGAAGCCGATTGAAAAAGCTGAAAGCGAACAATTCATTACGAACGTTCACATTAATTTACTTGCTCCAATGATTCTTACATCTACTTTCATGAAATATACGAAAGAATGGAAAGTAGATAAACGCGTTATAAATATTTCATCTGGCGCAGGAAAAAATCCTTATTTCGGATGGGGCGCTTATTGTACGACGAAAGCTGGCGTAAATATGTTTACACAATGCGTTGCTACTGAAGAAGTGGAAAAGGAATATCCAGTAAAAATCGTCGCTTTTGCGCCTGGTGTTGTTGACACTAATATGCAAGCACAAATTCGTGAAACAAATAAAGAAGACTTCACAAATTTAGACCGCTTCATCGCATTAAAAGAAGAAGGAAAGCTATTATCACCTGAATATGTCGCGAAAGCTATTCGTAATTTACTAGAAACTGAAGACTTCCCTCAAGGCGAAGTTATTAGAATTGATGAATAACAAAAAGGCGCGCTATTTTAGCACGCCTTTTTGTTCTACTTCTCTAAAAATATAAGCACAGACTCCGCAATTTGTTCATAACCAATTTCTTGATAAATTTTATTCGATGTTGGATTTGCCAGGTCCGTATATAATGTCGTTGTTTTGTAACCTTCATCTAACATACGTTGACTAAGTGTCGCTACACAATTAGATGCGTATCCCTTTTTCCTTTCTTCTTTCGGCGTATATACGAAATTAACTGTTATATTATTTTTAGTTGGACGTGTTTTTGCTGCTACAGAAACAAGTTTTCCATCTACTTCTAGACCAAATAAACGATGATTAGTAATTAATGTATGTGCCGTTTGTTTTGCTTCCTCTTTCGTAGTAGGAAGATTCACATCTTCGCAAAATTGGTATATCCACTGTTCTATTAATGTTAGCTCATCACTACTTACTTCTCGAAAAAAAACATCCTTGCCCGGTTTCTTCTTCACTTCTTTCAACTCATATACCCCTTGCTCCATTACCACATTCGTTTTCTTATTTTCTAACACCGCAATCTCTTCTGCTAAGTGCTGTACAACTTTCTTATCACCAATTAACCCAGGAATATCCGGATATATTTTCGTTAACTCTTTTGCAAGCTCCTTGATAGCTACCCCCGAAATTTCAGAAGTTGCAACAATAATTTGTTTCTTCTCTTCTGTTTGAAGAAATACAACCGCAATTTCTTCTCCTTGTTTCGCTATCCCCATAAATATCGGTTGGTGGACCATTTGTAATACGCCTAATATGAGATTATTTTCCTGCTCATTCTTTTCTAGAAATGGTGTAACCTCTTCTTTAAAATTAACAATCTCTTCATATACATGCAATTGAATCATCGACAATCTCTTCTCTCTATTTATAGTTTTATTAAGGTATTGGCGATTAATTCACTAAATCCCTCTTTTACGATTCAATAATATTCGAAGCTAACGTATTCAAATTATTTTCAGCTTGTAAAATTCTCTGTTTTTCCTTTTCAAATACCTCTTCTTCTTGTCGAAATGACTCTTTTCGATTGTTAATCATGCGCTCCATTTCTTTTTTACTCGGCCCACCGTATACATTTCTTTTTTGTATAAAAGCTTCTGGCGATATAATTTCTTTCCACTCTTTTTCTAATAAAGTTATATTAAGTTTTTCTTGTAAGTACATATTCACATCTTTTAAATGTAATTCATGAAGCTCCTTTTTCTGCTCCAATAACATATTTGCAATAGCACTCGCTGCATGATGCGCATGCCGAAATGGAATGTCATAGTTTTTTGTTAAAGCATCTGCGAAATCAGTTATCGTAATTGCATGTTTATAGGAACGATTTTTCAACGTTTCTTCCTCAACCTTCATCGTTCGAATAACTGCATTCATAATAGAAAAAACACGAATAGTCTTTTCAATCCCTTTATATAAGTATGGCTGCAAGTCATCCTCTGTATCAACAATATCACCAAATGGTGTATTATGAATCATTTGAAATACTGTAAATGCTTCTCCTAAAGCACTACTCGTAATTGCACGGGCGTGTTCAATGGAAACTGGATTTCGCTTTTGCGGCATAATACTACTAATTTGCACATATGGCTTCGCCACAGTAATACCATCATATTCTTTCGTCGCTAATAGTAAGAAGTCATGGATCCATCTGCTCGTATTCGTCATCATTACCATAAGTAAAGAGCTAACTTCTAATAAATAATCCGCTCCAGCAACAGCATCATATGAGTTCTCAATTACATTTGTAAACCCAAGTAACTCGGCAACTCGCTCTCGTTTAATTGGGAAACTTGTTGTAGCTAGCGCAGCGGCTCCCATTGGGGACTGATTTAAAAGTTTGTACGTTTTTTTCATGCGTTCTAAATCTCTCTGCATCGTATCATAAATCGCTAACGTATAATGACCAAATGTCGTTGGCTGCGCTGGTTGTGTATGGGTATAAGCTGGCATAATCGTTTCCTTATGATCAGCAGCAAGTTGCAATATACTCTCTTGCAATAACAAATGATGTTCCATTAATCGTAATACATACCGTCTTAAACTCATGCGATACATCGTGACACCCATATCATTTCTACTTCTACCAATATGCATATTACTTACAAAATTGCTTTTTGCTTCTTGAGAAATTAAATGTTCCACTAAAAAAAAGAGATCTTCATGCTGCTCTGTATAGAGCAATTGCTCTTCTGGCATTCCCTCTACCTTTTTTAACGCGTGTAATATAACTTTAGCTTCTTCCTTTTTCATTAAATTTTCTTCCATCAGCATCGTAATATGCGCTTTATGCACTTGAAACATATCTTTCAATAAGTAATTTCGTTGAAAATGAAATACATGTTGTAATACACAATCCACATATGTTTTCCCAGGGAAATCAGCGCCTTCACTCTTTATAAACTCTTCTTTACTTTGTTTCATCACCTTTTCCCCTCTCACCTAAGTATTACTACCCATCATACCCAGAGATAGCAAAAAAGTGCTTGTACACAAAAATAAACTCGGTGCTCTCTGCACCGAGTTTATTTAATAAAAGTCGCATCATACTTATCACTTTGCAACACTTGGAAATGCAAGTTTGCTAAATGTTTCCGTATTTCTGCACTGTCGTCCTCATTTAAATTATTTGCTAAAAACACTATTTCTGTACAGTTCCCCCGTTTATCCATAGCATAAACTGCTTTTGTAACTGTCCATGGCGTATAGCCGTTTTTTTGCCCTGCATGTCTAAATGTTTTACGGTATTTCTTAGCGCTCATATCTGTTTCAACGATGTTAGCCCATACTTTTTCTTCTGCTTCTGTCAGTCCACCCTTATGATTTGCCTTTTGAAGCAGTACCATATAATCGTTTGCAGAAGCAGCTGGCAATCGATCTGACCAAATTTTATCGTAACGTTCCTCTAAATAAAGAGGAATTTCCTTCTGTAATAATGGTCCCTTCTTTTTTAAGCGCTCATGAATAATCATCGCATATTGACGATATTGCTCTTGAGACATTTCTTTTAACTTTTTCTCTATTTTATATTTCGGAACGTGTAGTTCTTTATGCAAATATCCTGGAATGTATAAAGATGAAACGATTGGAAATAGCGGCTGATGTGCTGGAAGCGATAAACTTTGTAAATTCCGATTAATATTATCTAATCCTAACACTTCCATTAAATATTCAGCATTCGCATTCGAACTAAACTTAACCATTCCTTTTGCCACTTCTTCTAAAGAAATCGCTCCTTCAGTTATCTTACCTGTCTTCTCCAAATACCTTTGCCATCTATCTTGCGCACCACCATCTGTATTCGGTACATAATACCGATTCACATCATTTATGGAAACAAAACTAGACGAATCAATTTTCCCTTCCGTAACTTGTTTCGTAAATTCAAGCGCCACAATTAATTTCATTGTACTAGCAACTGGCAATACAACATTCGGATTTACAGAATAAACGACTTTATCATTTCTTTTTACTAGAAGCGCGCTATTTTTTTCATCTTTATGTTCTTCAATAAAGGATGCGATATACTGCGCATCATCATTATTCGAACTCCAAACTTTTTTCACTAAAAAATTACCCGATATTAGCAAAACGAAAATACCCACAATCACTGCGCATACTATAGTTTTTTTCAAGTAAAATTCCTCTCCTATTGTGTAGCTCTTCTCTATCTATCTCTTACAAACAAAATAATGGAGATGATTATTTTAGTAATCATCTCCATTATTTTAACTTGTATTCTCCCATTATGTCTACGTCATAATTTTAACGAAATCTTCGAGGAATTTTTTATAGTGTAACGACCAACCAATTCGAACCCAATTCTTTAAAGCTTTTGCATCAGGTTGAGGACGAAAATCAGCAATACTCTCTCCTTTTGCAATCCCTACTGTATCTACATCGACACGGCGGTATACATAGTCCAAAATAGAGGGATTTGCCGCAACCATCATTGTAACGACGTCATGTACTGGACTCCCTGTTATTTTCGGATTTAATTTTCTATAAGCTTTATAATAATACGTAAAAATCGGTTCAATTAATTTATTAAAACTCGTTTTAGAATGTTTCGTAATGTACTTTACCATCTCTGGCGTAATTATAGCTTCAGATGTAACATTAAGCGGCACCAATGTCACATTCTTGGCATTTTGCATTACTAATTGTGATGCAATAGGATCACCATGAAAATTCGCTTCTGCGACTGGTGTCACATTGCCAGGCATTAAAAAAGCACCGCCCATTATATAATATTCCTTCACATACTTCATCAATGGTTTTTCTAAAATAAATGCTGTCGCAAGTGTCGTTGACCTACCAGCATCAACTATAATTAATTCTCCTTTATATTTTTCAAGTATGTCAAAAAACTCACAAAAAGGCTTTATATTTGGAGAAAGATTTTTTGGCGGTCGAATTGGTCCTAAACCTTCCGCCCCATGAATTTCTGGATAATACGTTGTAATATCTCCAGATAAAGGGATTTTCGCACCATTAATAACAGGTATGTCTTCCCGCCCTGCCAGTTGCAATAAATATGCCGCATTACTTGTCGCCTTTTCTTGCGTTACATTTCCATATCCAGTTACTACACCAACAATATCAATATCAGGATGTAACAATCCATACATAATTGCCAAAGAGTCATCAATTCCCGGGTCTCCTAAAAACAATACTTTTTTCATCACCCTCAACTCCATCCCCTCAATTGTTATTAATTTATGAATATTCACAGGATTACAGAATAAAAAGAACAAATTTATACGAAAAAACGCAGTCCTCTAAGGACTACGTTCTCCCACTAACCTATACTGTTTTCTTTACAGCACTCATACTTCCAACGATATAAGCGATAAGCGCAAAACAAATTGGGAAGACAACTGTATGTATACCGAACGGATTTGGATAGAAAAGATGGATACACATATATGAGCTTACCCCAACTAAAATAGATGCAAGCGCTCCTGTTGCATTTCCTTTCCTCCAATATAACCCTAATACGATCGGCCAAATGAATGCTGCTTCTAATCCACCGAAAGAAAATAAATTCAACCATATTAAAAAATCAGGTGGTTTAATTGCTGCTGCATAAACGAGCAGTCCTACGATAGCAGTAATCCATAAACTTCCTTTTCTAATCGTACTATCTGCCGCATCTTTATTTATGTAATTTACGTATATATCTTTAATGATTGATGAACTTACAAGTAGCAATAACGAGTTTACTGTAGACATAATCGCTGCCATTGGTGCAGCTAAGAAAACCCCAGCTAACCAAGGTGGCAACACTTCCATCGCGAGTAGCGGCATTACTTTATCTGGTACCGTTATACCTGGAAGTACGACTCGTGCGAACACACCCGTTAAATGCATACCAATCATAATTGTACCGACAACAATCGTACCAATTATTAACGCTTGATGCATCGCTTTTGAATTTTTATAAGACATGGCACGCACACTAATTTGCGGTAAACCGACAACGCCAATTCCAATTAAAATCCAAAATGATGTCACATATGATTTCGTTAAACTGCCATCCGCTCCAAATGGTGTAATTAAATTCGGATTGATTTGAACAAGTTCCTGCATAATCTTTTCAATTCCGCCACCAGCAACGACAGTAGCGATTAAAATGATTGTCGTTCCAACTAACATAATGATACCTAATAACGTATCTGATAAAGCAACTGCACGAAAGCCACCAATTAATACGTACACAAGTACAGAAAAAGTAAATAAAAATAGTGCTGTTGTATAAGAGAGACCCGTTAGTGACTCAATTAATCGACCACCGCCGACCCACTGAGCTACTGTTGCTGAAAATAAAAAGATAATAATACATAACGCAGAAAGTATGACGACTGCTTTATTATTGTATCTTCCCTTTAAATAATCAATAAGAGTAATAGCTTCCATCTTCCTAGCGATAATTGCAAACTTTTTACCGATAACTGTTAAAACGATATACCCTGTTACAACTTGAATCGCAGATAACAATACCCATCCAAGCCCCATATTGTATGCTATACCAGGGCCACCAATGAAGCTACTAGCACTACCGTACGTAGCAATCATTGTCATTGCTAATAATAAACCACCGAGCTCACGCCCACCTAAAAAATATTCTTGCAAAAATTTATTATGGGCAGTCGCTTGTACACGTCTTGAAGCATATACACCAATTAAAAATACAACGATAAACGAAATTATCATTGGAATGATTACATACCAATTCATCTATTATTCCTCACTTTTTTCTTCCTCATCGAGTGAAATATCTTGAAATACAAAACGAACAACTAAACTAAGTAAAATAACCATAACGATAAATCCAACGATACAGCTATAAAAAAACCATGCTGGAAAACCAAATACATATGTATATTCACTTGGATTTTTACTACCAAGCCCATAAGCAAATCCGTACCATATTATAAAATTGATAATAGCAAGTCCAAGACCAATTAACGCTTCTCTATGGGCGATTCGAAAGCGTGGATCATCATGATAATTCTTCATTTTTCTCCCTCCTCTCACGATGTATTATTGTACCATTGTTCTTCTAGTTTTTCCTACTAGAAAGCAAAAACAAGCAGGATTTTTTATAATCATATAGAAGACTTTCTTACATTACATATTTTTTACAATTGTAACACAAATGAAATTTGAATTTTCAGTATTTGTTAATTATGATTTTAATTAGAGGCTTTCCATCTAGTTTCCACATCCTTGATTTCGGAATAAACGCCGTCTCGTACTGCGTTTACATTATATTTTCAAGGGGGTTATACAATGAGTCAACTAGCTGTAAATCTTCATGAAAAGGTAGAAAAGTTTCTTCAAGGTACAAAAAAGTTATATGTGAATGGATCCTTTGTTGAAAGCGCTTCCGGAAAAACGTTTAACACACCTAACCCAGCAACTGGCGAAACACTTGCCGTCGTTTCTGAAGCTGGTCGCGAAGATATTCATAAAGCTGTAGTCGCAGCTCGTATGGCTTTTGACGAAGGTCCTTGGTCTCGTATGAGCACTGCTGAGCGAAGCCATCTTATGTACAAGTTAGCTGATTTAATGGAAGAACATAAAGAAGAGCTTGCACAGCTCGAAACATTAGATAACGGAAAGCCAATCCGTGAAACAATGGCAGCAGATATACCACTCGCAATTGAACATATGCGCTATTATGCCGGCTGGGCTACGAAAATCGTTGGTCAAACAATTCCTGTTTCCGGTGATTACTTTAACTATACACGCCATGAAGCTGTTGGTGTCGTTGGTCAAATTATCCCTTGGAACTTTCCACTTCTTATGGCGATGTGGAAAATGGGAGCAGCGCTTGCTACAGGATGTACAATCGTTTTAAAACCTGCAGAACAAACTCCACTATCTGCCTTATACTTAGCTGAATTAATTGAAGAAGCTGGATTCCCGAAAGGTGTTATTAATATCGTTCCTGGATTCGGTGAATCAGCTGGACAAGCTCTTGTTAATCATCCACTCGTTGATAAAATTGCATTTACTGGTTCTACTCCAGTCGGTAAGCAAATTATGCGCCAAGCATCTGAAACATTAAAGCGCGTTACACTTGAGTTAGGCGGTAAATCACCAAATATCATCTTGCCAGATGCTGATTTATCTCGCGCGATTCCTGGTGCACTTTCTGGTGTTATGTTTAACCAAGGACAAGTATGCTCTGCTGGATCACGTTTATTTGTTCCGAAGAAAATGTATGATAATGTCATGGCTGACCTTGTCCTTTACTCTAAAAAATTAAATCAAGGTGCTGGCTTAAGTCCAGAAACTACAATCGGTCCTCTCGTTTCCGAAGAACAACAAAAACGTGTAATGGGCTACATTGAAAAAGGAATTGAAGAAGGTGCTGAAGTACTATGCGGAGGAAGTAATCCATTTGATCAAGGATACTTCGTTTCCCCTACTGTATTCGCTGACGTTAATGATGAAATGACGATTGCAAAAGAAGAAATTTTCGGTCCAGTTATTTCTGCTATACCGTTTAACGATATTGATGAAGTAATTGAACGTGCAAATAAATCACAATTCGGCTTAGCAGCTGGTGTGTGGACAGAAAATGTTAAAACAGCACACTACGTTGCAAGTAAAGTACGTGCTGGTACAGTATGGGTAAACTGTTATAACGTCTTTGATGCAGCATCTCCATTTGGAGGATTTAAACAATCCGGTCTTGGTCGTGAAATGGGATCTTATGCATTAAATAACTATACAGAAGTGAAGAGCGTTTGGCTTAACTTAAATTAAAGAGAAAGAACCTGACCTATCCGGTCAGGTTCTTTTCATTATGTATGTATTTAAACTTGCAGTCCCCCACTCACATTTAATACTTCTCCTGTAATATAGGATGCGTATTCTGATGCTAAGAAGGCAGCTGCGTTCGCAATATCTTCTGGCGTTCCAATTCTACCAACCGGAATCGCGCCGACCATCTTTTCTTTCACTTTATCTGGTATCGTTTTTGTCATATCTGTATCCATAAATCCTGGGCAAATCGCATTACACGTAATACCGAAATTTCCAACTTCTTTCGCTGCCGTTTTCGTTAAACCTACAACGCCTGCCTTCGTAGCTGCATAGTTTGCTTGACCTATGTTTCCTTCTCTACTAATTGAAGATATATTAATAATACGTCCATACCCTTGTTGTCTCATGTAAAGCAGCGCTGGTTGCATACAATAAAAAACTCCAGTTAAGTTCACTTGTAATACTTGTTCCCAAGCAGACTTCTCCATTTTATGTAACATTGCATCCCTTGTAATCCCAGCGTTATTCACCAAAATATGTAATGTTCCGAATTTTTGAACCGCATATTCAATTAGCGACTTTGCTTCATTTTGATTACTCACATCACATCCATATAAGCTCACTTCATATCCTTCATCCAAGAACTCACGTGTCGTTTTTTGTAATTTCTCTTCATTTACATCGCTAATTAATACTTTCGCCCCTAGTTTTGCATAAACCCTTGCAATCTCTTTTCCAATTCCCTGTGCAGCTCCTGTTACAACAGCTGTTTTCCCATTTAAAAACTCCATCCCTATCCCCCATTTCTATTACTTATACTGTATATTTCGGCTTTTTCCTTTCCAATTCCTCTTTGCATAAAAAAGTCTATTTGTGTCAAACTAACTTTGCAACGTCGCATAAAGTGCAAGGAGATTGTGTCGAATGAACAAAAAAAATTTCAAACAAAACAAAGCTACTGATGGCATTGATGTAGAGTTCTCTCGTGAACTTGCTGACCACAATGACTTAGAAGCAAACGCACGTGCAAATGCCGCTGATGCACGTCAAAAACGCCAGTCAACAGAAAAATAAGGAAGCACAACCTTATTCTTTTCAACAGGGAACTACTACCGGGCAAAATAAACCGAGAGATATCTCTCGGTTTATTTTCTATATTTTTTTATATAATGTGCCAAAGTAAGTAAGGGATATATATGGGCGTAGCTATGATATCTAATATAAAACGCACCTGGTAAACCTGTTCCAGTAGGATATCTTTCATTCACATAAGGATTCGAAAGCAAATATGAAACACCTTTTCGAATAGCTGGCGTTTCTGTATCATAGTAAGAAATGAGAGCATCTAACGCCCATGCAGTTTGGGATGGTGTACTAAATGGTAAAGTAACGAACCTTTTCTCCACACTACTGTGGCATGATTCTCCCCAACCACCATCTTCATGCTGTATATGTTCAAGCCATAAAGATGCTCGTTTCAATGAAGGATTGCTAGACGGAATTCCGAGTGACCGTAAACCTGTCATAACAGCCCACGTACCATATATATAACAAATCCCCCATTTCCCATACCATGATCCATTTTCCTCTTGTGCATTCATTAACCAATTTATCGCACTTTGTTTTTGTTTCTCAGGTAATTCATTTTGCGTATATGTCCCGAAAAGCTCTAACACTCTTCCTGTAATATCTGGTGTGGAAGGATCTGTAATCATATCACTTGCATTTTCGATTGGTAAATTTGCTAATAATTTGCTCGTCACACCTTTTTCAAACGCTCCCCAGCCCCCATCATTATTTTGTAATCCTTTAACCCAATCAATCCCTTTCTGCCAAGCATTATTTACCTTTTCATTCTCTCTACTTCTTGCCAACACTCTTAGTACAGCGGTTGTATCATCAACATCTGGAACTGTCGTATTTACATCCGAAAAACCCCAACCGCCAGGAGTAAGTGCGGGAGCATGTACGCTCCAATCAGCTTTTTTTGTATGCTGTTTTTTTAATAAATATGTTATTGTCTGTTGAATCATCTTGTGATCTTTCGGAACGTGTGCCTCTTGTAACGCATAGCTGAGTAAAGCCGTATCCCATACAGTTGAAGGAGAGTTTTGCAAGTGACTCCCTCTTTCCATCTTCCATATATAAGATGTTATCCCAGCTATAGCCTTTTGAATCAGTGATGATTGAAGAGAATGCCCTAACGCAAGTAAAGCATAAATCATATAAAACGAGGCAGTTGCGTAACTATATAACGTTCCATTTTCATCAATACGCGCTTTCATAAATCGTTCGACTTCCTCATACCCTTTATGATGTAACGAGAGTGGATACGAGATAATTTGTTTTACATCACTTAATAACGTTTGAAACAACGGAGACCGATCCTCCCGAAACCATTCCCCGCCCCCGCCCGCAATGTGATTTAAATTTGGCAATAACTTTTTCCCTACTCGAAACCTTTTATTTAAACACAGCATCATCGGAATTAAATGGATACGTGCTGAACTACTCAATTCAAATATACTGAGGGGGGAATCATTCTGTAGAAACATGATTGGTGTTGGTACATGAAAGAGTGAAGGATATTCATATTCTCCATGAATTGCTAATAAAAACTTCGTCATAAAATGAGCACGCGCCACGCCTCCGCGTTCCTTAATAAAATTTTCCGCTCGCTTCATATTCGCATCTTCTTTTGTATATTTTTTCGATGCGAGTAAGGCGGCATAAGATTGAATGGTAGCTGATAAATTCCCTCCCACTTCATCTTCATACAATTTCCACGTTCCTTCATTTGTTTGAAGTGATGCTAATCTTTTTACAAACGGTTCTATCTCTTTATCTCTACCTAATAATTTTAATAAAAAAATCATATGGCAATCTGTTAATGGAGCTCCTTCAAAACAAAATCGCCACGTACCATCTTGCCGTTGCATCGTTTGAAGTGCAGTTGCTCTTCTCGCTATTTCTTCATGCACTTTTTCATATAATAACAAGTTACTCACCCACCCTTTCGAAATCCGTATAACGATATTCAAGAAAGTAGCTGAATATGTATGAATACAAAGAAAAGCAGAACATATAAGATGCTCTGCTTATAAACAATATCCTACTCCGACAATAATCCCTAATAAAGCACCAACTACTACTTCATACGGCGTATGCCCGACAAGTTCATTTAACTTCTTATATTCTGTTTGTCTACCGTGAAAAAACTCATTCAATATTTTCGCCTGTTTACTTACTGCCAGCCTTACTCCTGAAGCGTCATACATAACTATAATGGCAAAAATAGCAGCAATTGCAAATAAAGTACTTTCCACACCTTCCACAACGCCAACACCTGTCGCCAGTGCTGTAACAGTTGAAGCATGAGAACTTGGCATCCCACCTGAAGCGAAAAACTTTGCAAAATCAAATTCACCCGTTTTAAATAATTTAAAGACTACTTTCGTTAATTGTGCTAAAAACCATGAAATTACAGCGGCCATAAGCGGATCGTTATGTAAAATCGTTTCCACGTTCTCAGCTCCCTACTAGCTATAATGGAAATCCTATAGTATCAGTATAAAGAAAAATGCGTAGAAAATACTACGCATTACGATACTTTTGCTGATTTATTTTTTATAAATTTCGGTTGTTTCTGCACCAAGAACTTTGTTTTCGCTACCGAGAATACAACTAATGCAACCCATATACAGAAAAATGCAATCATATGAGTAGATGTGAAATGTTCACCAAATACGAATACACCTAAAATCAAACTAATTGTTGGTGCAATATATTGTAAAAACCCTACCATATAAAGCGGAATAAGTTGGGCTCCTTTTGCAAAATAAAAAAGTGGCAATGCTGTAACAATGCCCGCCCCTATTAATAGTAATGTCGATAACATTGAAATCGAGCCAAATGAGCCGAAACCATGTACTCCTGTCATTACTAAATAAATAATCGCAAACGGCGTCACTAACATCGTTTCCATCGTAAGTCCAATTGTCGCATCATAGTTTAACAATTTTTTCGTTAATCCATATAATCCAAATGAAAGGGCAAGTGATAAAGAAACCCATGGAATAGCCCCGAAACGTACTGTTAAAATGATAACCCCTACTCCAGCTAAACCAACTGCAACGTATTGCCAAAAGTTTAACTTTTCCTTTAAAACGACTGTACCAAGTAAAATACTAATAAGCGGATTAATATAATAGCCAAGACTTGCTTCAATGACATGATTATGATTAACGGCCCATATGTAGACAAACCAGTTTCCGCTAATCAAGACTGAAGCTATTGTTAACGACATTAATAATTTAGGTCGTTTAAAAAGATTCACGAACTCTCCAATAAACTGACGAAATCTCTTCGTAACACCTAATACGATTAACATAAACACGAATGCCCAAACGATGCGGTGTGCTAATATTTCATCTGCTGGGACTTCCTCAACCCATTTCCAATAGATTGGTAGTATTCCCCACATCGTATACGCACCAGCCGCATATATAATCCCTTTTTTTTGCTCTGCTGATTGACTCCCCATCTTCCTTTTTCTCCTCTTCTCATTTTTTCTCCATTATACGTTCCCACGTGCTCACTTTACCAATAATCAATCTGCATTTCTTTCGACATTTCTCATGCAACGAATAATAAACATACCGTTATTACAACAAGTAACGGTATGCCGAAAACAAATTTCTTTTTATGAGTTTTATGATGAAACATATACATACCAATCCAAGCTCCAACTGCTCCCCCAGCTGCTGCTGATAAAAACAACGTACTTTCTGGCGTTCTCCACTGCTTCTTCTTCGCTTTTCGTTTATCAAGCCCCATAAGGCTAAAAGCTATAACGTTAATCATAATAAAATAAATCCATTTCATCGCTTTCTCTCCCTATGAAAAATTCGCTTAATGGTAACATGAAAAAACGATGGAAACAACTGAAGAACACTTTTTATTAATTCGTTACCTTCATATTTACATAGCCAATCAAAAGACTAATTATAGCTATTAAATAGAAAGATGTTATGGGCAAGATCCTTATATTTCATTCCCTTCACCCACTACCATAGCATCGAAAAAACTTCTCTCAATCACTTTTTCATCAAAGTGAAGAACTACAATTAGCCCTACATATAAAGAAACGAAATTTAAAAACCATTCCCCATTATCATCCTTATTAGCTAAACATTTAAATATCTCTTGAAATTGCATACGCTCGTCTATAGCAACAACCGGTCGCACACCAAAATATTTCAATACGAAATGTAAATCAAGCTGCACGGATAAGGATAAAATATACTTTAATAGCTCCGTATAATGAGCAACATTTTTTTCACTATATAACTTCACAAGCTCTTGATGTAAAGTAGAAATCGATAATTCTTCTTTAGTCACTTTTGTTGCTTCTATCATTTCAATCATCTTTTTCATATTCATTACATTTACCCCTCCTGTTGCAAAACAAAAGCCAAAGTGTATTTATTTTATAATCAGCAATAATTGAGTATTTCTCGCCTCTCTTTCTTCTTCTTCACTAACTAAGTCATACTTTTTTAGAAGATGAAAGACATCATTTAATATTTCCTGTGAATGATTACCTTGCAAAAATCCCTTTACCTCTTTAAAAATCACTTCCGGTAAAAAACTCTTTTGGCTCTCAAGCTTATTCATTACATCTTCAATAGAATGATCGATATTACACGCCATAAAAAATTCCTCCTCTATCCTTTATAAATAATATCTTCTGCTAACGATGTAAACACTTCTCCAACAAGAGAATCTTCATCATATACAGATGAACCGCTATTTTCTTCACGTTTTGCAAAAGGTACTTGTGCGATTACTTCTGTTTGCAATTGTTCTGCTAACATTTCCCCGCCGCCTTTTCCAAACAGATAATTTTTCGATCCATCTTGTTCTTCATAATAAGCCATGTTTTCCACAATACCTAAAATCTCGTGTTTCGTATGTTTTGCCATTACGCCTACTCTAGATGCTACGAATGAAGCTACATTATGTGGTGTTGTAACAATAATTTCTTTCGCCTGCGGAATCATTGCTGCAACATCAATAGCAACATCTCCTGTACCAGGTGGTAAATCAAGAAGTAAATAATCTAATTCTCCCCAGTGCGTATTCGCAAGGAAATTTTGAATCCATTTATTTAACATCGGTCCGCGCCACATAACCGGATTATTTCCTTCTGTAAAAAATCCCATCGACATGATTTTAACACCGTGACTAATAACTGGAATTGCTGTTTGATCAATCATCGTTGGTTTTTGATTCGTTTCCATCATAGCTGGAATGCTAAAACCATATATATCTGCATCTAATATCCCCACTTTTTTGCCCATACGAGCTAAAGCTGTTGCAAGATTAATTGTTACAGTTGATTTTCCGACTCCACCTTTTCCGCTCGTTACAGTAATAAATCGTACTCCTGAATCAGGACGAAGCATGCTCGGCATACCAGTTTCTGTTCTACTATTTTTCTTTAACTTTTCTGTTAGCGCAGCTCGTTCTTCTTGTGTCATAGAACCAAACGTCAAATCTACTTTAGATGCACCTATTGCATGCAGAGACTCTTCCACATCTTGTTGAATTTTTGCTTTTAACGGACAACCTTGAATCGTTAGCACTACTTCAAGTTTAACCTCTGTTCCATTCATTTGTATATTTCTAACCATGTTTAACTCTACAATACTTTTGTGTAATTCTGGATCCTCTACATGTTTTAACGCATTCATTATTTGTGCTTGAGTAAGCATAGAACTCATCCCTTCTCGTATTCTAATTTATCCGACTTTAACTAATAATCAGTGGGGGATGAAGCCCCCCCCACTGATTAAAGTTTCACTTTATATACAACATCTTCTTGTCATTGCGAGAAACACTTATTATCCACCACTAACAGGCGGGATAAATGCGACGATATCTCCAGCTTGTATCATCTCGTCATTCGTTACAAACTCTTCATTAACAGCCACCATCACTCTATCAAGCGATTGTAAACTATAGTTTGCTTTGAGCCATTCTTTTAATTGCTGCACTGTCATTTCTTGTTTTTCGGAAATTACGAATCGATCTAATCCGACTTCCTCACGCAAATTTGCAAACAGTAAAATTGTAATCATTTTCTCATTCTTCCTTCTTCGGTTTTCCTGCTGGATATGGTGTATTTTCAAGTTGATCGCCAATCCACATCGTCCCATCTTCCCAAAATTCTTTTTTCCATATTGGGACGATTCGCTTTATACGTTCAATTGCGTATTCATTCGCTTCATAAGCTACTTTACGATGCGGTGATGAAACTGCAATGACTACCGCAATATCCATTATTTCTAGCCGGCCTACTCGGTGAGTAATTGCTACTTTTGCATCCGGCCATCTTTCACTAATTTCTTCACCAATTCTCATAAGTTGCTTTACTGCCATCGGTTTATATGCTTCATACTCTAAATGTAGCGTTCGTTTTCCTTTTGTTAATTCTCTCACTGTACCAATAAAAGTTGTAATCGCACCTGCGTCTCTTCTTGCAACCTTATTTGTTACTTCTTCAACTACAATCGGTATATCTACAATTTCAAATAGCACTTGTCCCATTAGAATCACCTCTCACTTTATAAAATGTCCAAGGCCATTCACTACCTTCGTTATCTTCCAACAAGAGAACATCTACGAACATATCTTTTTTATACCCTCTCGTACCACCTGGAAGTACAATAAATATATTTGTCTCTGCTAGGGAAGAAACTGAGCTAGATTTATCAAACCCTGACGGATAAGCGATTAACTGCCCTTCGTTATATGTTAGTTTTCCTCGTACAAATCTTGTAAATGGATTTGGCTTTAAAAAGTCTTCTCCTAATAACGCTTTTTCTCTTTTTACATATGCTTTTTCACTAAACATATACGTTCGAATACAAGGTCTTACAAACAATTCAAATCCTACGTAACAAGCAGATGGATTTCCTGATAAACCGAATAATAACTTGCCATTTAATTGCGCTACAGTCGTAACACTTCCTGGCCTCATTGCAACTTTATTGAAAAGAACTGATGCGCCTAATTTTTCATATATAGCTGGCAAATAATCGTAATCCCCTACTGATACACCACCTGTTGTAATGAGCATATCTACTTGGCTTAATGCTTCTTTTACAGCTGTGAAACATGTATAAAAATCATCGCTAAACTTCCCAAAATATTTTACTCTTCCGCCTGCTCTTCGGATTTGAGACAATATCATATACGTATTACTATTTCGGATTTTCCCTGGCTGTAATGAATTGTTTACATCCAGTAATTCACTGCCAGTCGCTAATAGTCCAACTACAGGCTTTCTCGCAACTGGCACCTCGCTATACCCAAACGTAGCAAGAAGAGCTGAAATACCTGGATTAATGTATGTTCCTTTCTTTGCAAGAACCGTTCCTTTACGAGCATCTTCACCTTGAAAAGAAATATTATCGCCCGTTTTGAATGACCGTTTCAATTCCATATACTTACTGCCAGCCTCCTCATATTGACGAGTCAGCTCTAGCATAACAACCGCATCACATCCACTCGGAATCTGTGCTCCCGTCATAATTCGAACTGCTTGAAACGGACCTACTTTCTCATCGAATAGCGATCCTGCACCAATTTCACCCACTACTTCAAATACAATTGGCGTTTCATAACTTGCTAAATTCGTATCTTCTGCTCTAATAGCAAATCCGTCATACGGGGAACGATTGAATGAAGGTACGTCATGGTCAGCTACTAAATCCTCCGCTAATACACGTCCGTAAGCTAATTCAATAGGTAGTAGCTCCTTTAAGCCGTTATGAGCAAATCCCATCACTTTACGAACAGCCTCTTCAACTGTGATTGGTACTCTTCTTTCCATTGTTGACAACCCTTTCTATTAGCCGAATACGCGATAATATAGTTGTTTCGCTTTCGAAATATCATTTGTGCCATGAATAAAAACACGACCATCCCGAAAAACAACGATGCGGTACTCATCTAATTGGCAAGATAGTAAATACGGATTCCGATCTACTTCCCCCACTTTTTTTAATACTTTTTCTATATCATCAAAATTGTATTTTCTATTGTCTACTGGTCTAATTTGAACTGTATTTCTTCCGCATAAAGCAGCTACCTTCGTTTGATTTTCGTATAATAAATAAGGATAAATGCGATTCAAACCGCATGAAGAGCAATTGTCTGTCTTGATTTTCCCTAGTTTTATAAAATGGTTTTGATTACTCCATATATCAAATATGAAAAATGTTTTTCTAATTGCTGCAAAATCTTCTACTAAAATTTTGAGTGCTTCCGCCACTTGATATGCTGCGACGATTTGTACAGTCGGGCTAATAATTCCAGCTGTATCACACGTCACACCTGTAACTGGAACGTTCTTCAGCACACAATGTAAACACGGTGTCTCTTGCGGAATAATTGTACAACTCATACCGTACGAGCCAACGCAAGAACCATATACCCACGGGATATTATGTTTTTGTGATAAGTCATTTATTATAAATCGGATATCGAAATTATCTGTTGCATCAACGATTACATCGACATTTTCTAATAGCCCTTCCAAGTTTTCTACACACGCATCCATTACGAAAGCATGTATTTGTACTTCCGAATTAAGTTTTTCTAGCCGATTTTTAGCAGCGATTGCTTTTGGCAATTTCTCTCTTGCATCTTGTTCAGAGTACAATTGTTGCCTTTGTAAATTACTCCATTCAACGTAATCACGATCTATGATCGTCAACTTACCAATACCTGCACGTACGAAACTTTCGGCACTTGCACTTCCTAATGCGCCTACTCCTACAATTAACACATGTTTATTTCGAATTTTTTCTTGCCCTCTACTCCCAATTGGTTTAAACAAATGTTGTCGTGAATACCGCTCAGCCATTACATACCCTTCCTCTCACAAACTCTATTTCATATTAGAATGTTGTTTTTGATAACAAGCAAAGTACGCAAATCCAACAAAACCAGCTCCGCCAATTACATTTCCGATAAAGACAGGAACAAAATTTTTAGCAAGATCCATCCATGTGAGATGACCTGCAAAAATAACTGCTGAGATGACAAACATATTTGCTACCACTTGCTGAAATCCAATCACTACAAATGCCATTATTGGAATCCAAATTCCGATTATTTTTCCGACAAAATCACTCGTCCCATAAGCGAGCCAAAGCGCCAAACAAACGAGCCAATTACACCCAATTGCTAAAATTAAAGTTCTCCCAAATGATTCGTGTAACTTGCCTTCCGCTATCGCTACTGTTTTATTTAAATAATCCCCTTCTGTTAATCCGCCAAGATGACCGAAACAATACGCTACGAAAATAGCTCCTACAAAATTCATGAAAGTAATCCAAATCCAGTTATTTAGCACACTAACCAATGTAATTTTCTTTGCATATAGCGCCATAGACAGTGACATCATATTTCCGGTAATTAATTCTCCTCCCGCTAATACAACGAGCATGAGTCCAACAGGAAAAACCGCTCCTCCTAAAACATTTACTAAACTCCCCCAGCGCTCAGGCAAATTACCTAAAACGCGAATGTTAAGTAAAAAACCTAGCGAAATAAACGCTCCTCCTAAAAAACCGAGAATAAGCATTGCTGGCAAGGTCTGACTTACTTTTTGAACACCGGCCTCAATAACAAGCTCAGCAATTTGTTCCGGTTTATGAAATGCCATTACCAATTCCTCCATTTTCTCCAAATAAAAAAGCAGCTTCAAAAAACCTCCTCAAAATAAAGGTTTTTGAATGCTGCTTAATTTCTCTGCACATCTTTTACAGAGAGATCAACCATCACTTTTACTATAAAATAGAAAATCTACAACCGTTGCACATCTTCCATTTTGTATATACTTCATCATATTGTCACTTATATATATCAACCACCAATATGTGACATTTCAATTTTAGGTGCTCTTTTTTTACTTGTATGACTTAAGCGTTCATCTGAATAACGATCTTCTCGTTTGTTCCATATATCGCGTACGACATCTGTTATTTCCTCGTCAGTGTATTCTGATCGAAGCAGTTCTCTCAAATCATTTCCTTTAGAAGCGAACAAACAAGTATATAATTTTCCTTCTGCAGAAATACGAGCTCTCGTACATGAGGAGCAGAAGGAGTCTGTTACTGATGAAATAACACCTATTTCTTCATCACTTCCAATATAACGATAGCGAGTCGCAACCTCTCCTGCATAATTCGCTTCTATTCGTTCTAATGGCATAACTTGATGAATCGTATCTACTATTTCTTGTTTAGAGACAACCTCTTTTAAATCCCAACCGTTATAATTTCCAACGTCCATATACTCAATAAAACGAAGAATATGTTTATTTTCCTTAAAGTATTGCGCCATCTGCAAGATATCCTGTTCGTTTTTCCCCTTTTGAACGACCATGTTTATTTTAATTTTCATACCGACTTCAGCTGCAGCTTGTATTCCTTCCAGAACCCTTTGTACTTTGCTTCTATTACCATTCAAATAGAAAAACCGCTCTTCTTCTAAGGAATCTAAACTAACTGTCACACGTGATAAACCCGCCTTATATAAATCAGGAGCAAACTTTTTAAGTAACGATCCATTAGTTGTTAAACCGATATCCTCCACACCATCTATTTTATTCAGGCGCTCGATAAGCTGCGGAAGACCTCTTCGAAGTAAAGGTTCTCCGCCTGTAATCCGTAATTTTCTAACACCTAAAGAAACGAAAATACGCGTTATCCTTTCAATTTCATCAAAAGATAAAATTTTATCATTAGACAAAAACGAGTAATCAGGACCAAATATTTCTTCTGGCATACAATATCGACAGCGAAAATTACAGCGATCAGTAACTGAAATACGTAAATCCTTTAACGGACGTTGTAGTTTGTCTAATGTGACAGATTTCATATTTATTGCCTCGCTTTTACTTATTTTATATTTAAAACACGCTCCGGATGCGTATATACATTTAAGGATTCATTCCGAATAAATCCTATCGTAGTAATACCTAATTCTTCAGCTAGCTGTAAAGCCAACTCAGTTGGAGCTGATTTTGACAGTATAATTTCACAACCAATTTTTGCAACTTTCAATAATATTTCCGAAGAAATACGACCGCTAAAAACAATGATTTTATCTCTTATAGAAATATTATTTTTTAAACAATAACCGTAAATTTTATCTAACGCATTATGCCTTCCGATATCCATTCGACTTAAAAGAATACCATTCACATTGCACAAAGATGCATTATGAACGCCCCCTGTATGACGAAATGTCTCCGCAGATTGCTGCATTTCTTTCATTAATCGAAAACAGTCTTCTGCAGTAACCTGTACATGGACGCCATTCATTTTCTTTGCACTTAGTGCATCATTTGCAAAAACAAACCCTTGTCTACTCATACCACAGCATGAAGTAATATAACGTTTATTTTGCATTTGTTCGTAATACGGATTTACTTTTGCCGTCGTGACATGTACAAATCCTTCTTTCTCTTGTACCCATATGTCATCAATATCTTCATACTTCCGAATGATTCCTTCAGATGCTAAGAAGCCTATTACCATATCTTCTATATATTCTGGAGTACTAACCATTGTAACAAACTCCTGTCCGTTCATTTTAATCGTGACTGGAAACTCTGTTACAATGCTGTCCTCTATATGTTTAAACGCCCCTTGTTCATAACGAAAGATTTCTCTTTCTACCTGTATCGGTTTCACGATCAGTATCCTTCTCTCACGTTATATTTTTATCAAAAACAAATACCGAAACTGCAATATCTTCTTCTACTTTCATATCTGAAAACAAATTCACTAATTTCGCTCCAACAAGTTCCTCCAAATGTTCACGGGAATTTGCAGCATACACTTCTTGAATCATTTTCGTTCTAGCCATATGAACCATTTCCGCACCGTCCATCGTACTTGAAATGAATTTTTCAGTAGGTGTTAAGTTTCCGTAAAGAGTCGCAATCGCCATATTTTCAGCGAAAACAGTATGAATTCGTTCTGGCCCTTTTCCGAAAAGTTCCTTTCGAAGTTTTCGAATCATATCATTAAACTCATGTACTTTTTTTGACATACAATTATACCTCCCAAAAAAACCTCATTTTACTTTATTATATATTTTACCAAAATGAGCCTTCCGCCCAAACTATTTCGTACAAACATTTGGGCGAAAAGGTTCACTTCATGAAGTTTATTCTTCTTGTAATCCTTTTCCCATACCTTTTAAGAAATGAAGCCCAAACCCGATAGCACGGTTAATATCTGGGTCTTTCAATACTTTCATAAGATCGAATACCCCTACTTTTTTATTACTCTCTAGATGTTCATTGCCTTTTTCTAGCCCTACTAATAAGCTACCTATAAGCTTTTTCGTAAGCTCCGGATCAAGTTCTGTTAAAGCACCCGCAGCCCCCATCATATTATTAATTAAATTTGTAACGGGCTCACGAGTCACTTGACCAAGAACAATCTTTGCGATTGGTTCTTTCGCCTTTAGCATAGAATTTGCTGCTTCTAACATGCCAATATCATTCAATTCCCCTACTATATTAAACATTTGATTTAGAGCGTCTTCATTATTAGCTAGAAGCTCTTTTAAATCATCTAATTTTTGCTGTTTTACTTCTTCCTCAGTTAATTCTTGTTTTTGAATCATTTTTATAGGTGCAGCCATATTTTTCTCCTCCTACTTATCCGTTAAATGCACATACCCTGGACGTGCCCACTTACGATGTACCTCAATACCAGATTGAGGATGACGTTTTTTATTACGCGGGTTCGCTTTTGGCATCGGATTTTCGCCATCAACTTCCAGCACTTCCATACGCACTTTCGTCTGTTTATAAGCAGGTGTGTTCGTACGCGTATCAACGGCAGGACCTGTTAAGAAATTAATTGCTGTTTCATTATCTGTAGAGTTCATCGGTAAATATAACTCATTCGCTTTTACACGATCTGTTACAAGTGCACGTAATTTTAGCGCTCCAAACGGAGAGACAAGACGGACTAATGAACCAGTTTTTACTCCACGTTCTTTTGCAAGTGCTGGAGAAACTTCAACGAAAACGCCAGGCACTTTCGTTTGAATACCTGTTGATTTATTTGTCATATTCCCTTCATGGAAGTGCTCAAGCATACGACCATTGTTAATATGAAGGTCGAACTCAGCTGGGAATTCAGCTGGGCGCACCCAGTCAGCAATCGCAAAACGAGCTTTTTTATCCGGGAAGTTAAATCCATCTTGGAAAAGAAGCGGTGTATTCGTTCCATCAAAACTTCCCCAATGGAAACTATTCCATTCTTCCAATACTTCATAGTTTGCTTGTGAAAATAGTGGTGATAAACTTGCCATTTCAGCAAAAATTTCACTTGGATGACTATAACTCCAGTTTGCACCTAATTTATTCGCAACTTCCTGCACAATCCACCAGTCTGGCTTCGCATCTCCAAGCGTAGGAAGAACTTGATATAGTCTTTGAACACGACGCTCTGTATTTGTGAAAGTACCTTCTTTTTCAAGAGATGGCGCTGCTGGTAATACAACATCTGCATATTGAGCCGTTTTAGATAAGAAAACATCTTGCACAACGAAGAAATCAAGGCTTGATAATACTTCATGTACATGATTCGCATTAGAGTCTACAAGAGCCATGTCTTCTCCGACAAGATACATAGCTTTCATTTTCCCTTCGTCAATCGCGTGAAGCATTTCAATATTATTCAGACCTGGTTCGCTATTAATTTTCACTCCATAAGCCATTTCAAATTTCGCACGTTCTATATCGTTCGTAACGTGTTGATATCCAGGAAGCCATCCTGGTAAAGTACCCATATCACAAGCACCTTGTACGTTATTATGACCTCGAAGCGGATATGCACCAGCGCCTGGACGACGATAATTACCTGTTGCAAGTAGTAAGTTTGAAATCGCAGCGGAAGTATCAGATCCACCTGTATTTTGCGTTACACCCATTCCCCAAAGGATACATGTACCATCTGCATCACGAATCATTTCAGCCATTTGAATCAGTGTTTCTTTTGAAATACCAGTCATTTTTTCTGCATATTCAAGTGTATATTCTGCAAGGCTCTCTTTGAAATCTTCAAAGAAATTTACATTCTCATCAATAAATTGTTGATTGTGCCAGTCTTGATCAATCATATATTTCGTAACAGCCATTAACCATACTTGATCTGTTCCTTGTTTTGGACTAATAAAGACATCTGAACGCTCTGCCATTTCTGTTTTACGAAGATCAGCTACAATTAATTTTTGTCCGTGTAATTTATGTGCACGTTTAATACGTGTAGCTAAAACAGGATGACCTTCTGTCGGATTACAACCTACAATAATAACAAGACCAGATTGTGCAATATCTTTAATCGTTCCAGCATCTCCGCCCATACCAATTGTACGGAATAATCCGTCTGTCGCTGGTGATTGACAATAACGTGAGCAGTTATCAATATTATTCGTTTCAAATACTTGTCGAGCTAATTTTTGAATCACATAATTATCTTCATTCGTAATTTTAGATGAAGAAATAAAACCGATAGCATCTTTACCGTACTCTTCTTTAATCGATCCTAATTTACTTGCAACTACATTCAACGCTTCTTCCCATGTAGATTCAACAAACGTTCCATTTTTACGAATTAAAGGTTTCGTAATTCGTTCTTTAGAATTTACGAAGTCCCAACCAAATTTTCCTTTGACACAAGTAGAAATTGCGTTAACTGGCGCATCAGAAGAAGGTTGTACTTTAAGAATTTTACGTCCTTTCGTCCACACTTCAAATGAACAACCTACACCACAAAATGTACATACTGTTTTCGTTTTCTTCGTACGAGTATCACGCATGGCCGCTTCCACTTCTGATACCGCAAAAATACCGCTATATCCAGGCTCTACTTCTTTAATTAAATCTACCATCGGTTCAAGAATATCTGGCTTTAGTCCCGTCATAAATCCAGCTTCACCGAGCATCGTTTTCTCCATTAAAGCGTTACAAGGACAAATGGTTACACATTGACCACAACTAACGCATGAAGAATCATTAATATTTACTCCTTCATCCCAAATCACTCGTGGGCGTTCCGCTTCCCAGTCTATCGATAATGTTTCATTTACTTGTAAGTTTTGACACACCTCTACACATTGACCACATGCAATACATTGATTCGGGTCATAACGATAAAACGGATGCGTCATATCAACTTCACTTACATCTACTTTCGGTTCATAAGGATATTTTTGATGTTCAATTTCCATTAATTCTGCTGTATTATGCAGTTTACAGTTCCCATTGTTGTTGTCACATACTGTACAGTATAATAAATGATTTTCTAATAACCGATCCATCGCCTCTGTTTGTGCTTCTTTCGCACGAGTAGAGTTACGTTCAATGTTCATACCTTCTGTCGCTACTGTCGAACAAGAGCGCATTAACTTTCCGTCAACTTCTACAATACAAGTGTCACACGTTTGAATAGGATCTACTTCTGGCACGTAACAAATTTGCGGATGTTCAATCCCGTTCTCATTTATAACACCCAATATCGTTGAACCGGGCTCCGCTGTATACTTTTTTCCGTCAATTGTAATATGAACCATGTTGTTATTCATGGCCTTTCCCCCTTTTTGAGAATAAAAAAACTCCACCACGAAAATATACGCACCACATTTCGGCACGTTATTATCATGGTGGAGTAGTTTATTAGCACATCTTGCTAAAATACCAATCCATTTATTCATAAATAAAACGATAGAGTCATAACAGGTCATATCACGATTCCATCTTTAACACTATAATTATAGCGTTAAAGTTAAAAATATACAATATAAAATTTAAACTACGCATATGTCCTTATGGAACTATCCATAATAACCCATATAAAGTGAAACTTTAATCAACCCTCACCAATCAGGATAAAACATAACAAGGAGTAAGCAAACAAATGGGGTCTTTTAATAAATGGATTCGTGGTGAAAAATCTTTTTCTACCCAAGAGCAAGCTGATCACACATTAAATAAATCTATTTCTTCTTCCCTTTCCCTTAATTTAAAGCACTTGTCCAAACTGTTTAGCGGTATTCCAGAATTAATAACACGCAATTTTCCATTAAAAAACGGACAGGAAGCTGCACTTATATATATGGAAGGACTTGTAGACAAAACTGTTATTAACGTAAACATCCTTCGTCCTCTCTTATTTAAAGAGTGGAATGAAGACGATTTTTGGGAAGCCTCTGTTTTTATCGGAAATATTAAAAAGATTGAGCAGTGGACAGACATTGAACAATCTCTTTTACACGGCAAAAGTATTTTATTTATAAACGGACAATTATCCGCTTTAGAGCTTGATACGCAAGCGGCACCAAAAAGGAGCATTGAAGAGCCTACAACAGAGAGCTCCATAAAAAGCTCACACGAAGGATTTAATGAAGTAGCGAGCGACAGCCTTGCACTTATTCGTCGATATATTCCAAATCGCGAATTGAAAGTGAAGAAATTCACTGTTGGTGAACGAGCTACTTCAAAGGTTTTTTTGCTTTATCTAGCAGATGTTGCGGACGAAGATGTCGTAAAAGAAATGGCATCCCGTATCGAATCAGTAAAAGTGGATGCGATTCTTACTACTGGTGAATTAGAGGGGTTTGTTGAAGATAATTCCTTTACTCTCTTTCCGCAATTATCAATAACTGAACGCCCTGACACAACAGCACATCATATTCTAGATGGGCGAATTGCTGTTGTTGTAGATCGTTCACCAGGCGTATTAATTGGACCCATGACCTTTTCAGCTTTTTTTCAGACGATAGATGATTACAGCTTCAGGCCAATGATTCCATCTTTTATACGATTACTTCGTTTCACTGGATTATTTATTGCAATTTTTGCTCCTGCTCTTTATATTGCTATGATTTCCTTTCATTATGAAGTGATTCCACTTAAATTATTGTTAACAATTGGAGAATCTCGAGCTAAAATTCCTTTTCCTCCTATATTAGAAGCACTTTTGATGGAATTAGTACTTGAAATGCTACGCGAAGCTGCAGTTCGGCTTCCTGGTCCCGTTGGACAAACGATTGGCGTCGTAGGAGGGATTGTCATCGGACAAGCTGCAGTTCAAGCAGGAATAGTAAGTAATGTCATGGTTATCGTCGTATCTATTACTGCAGTCGCTTCTTTCATCATCCCTAACCTAGAAATGTCTGCAGGAATTCGACTTCTTCGCTTCCCAATGATGATCATTGCCTCTTTATTTGGTGTCATTGGTATTATGGTTGGGATGGCAATCATTATTATTCATATACTTTCTATGGAATCTCTCGGTGTTCCTTATGGTAGTCCTTTTTCTCCGTTATTTGCTTCGGATTTAAAAGATATTCTTATACGTTTACCATGGAAAATAATGAAGAAGCGCCCACTATCCCTTAACTTAAAACAAGAGAATCGACAACGCGATATAGAAGGAACGGAGGAAGAGAAGTGACAAAGCGTGCAAAGAGGGAGATTAGTTTATTTCAATACATTTTAACAATTAGTGGTGTTCAAGTAGGATTCGGTGTCCTTACACTGCCACGTGAAGTTGCACAAGGTGCGAATACAGATGGCTGGATGTCTATTATTATCGGATGCGCTATCACTACTTTAGTCAGTTTATGTATTGTAAAAATTATGGAAAAGCATCCTGGATATACTTTACTTGATGTGCTGACTCGTTATCTTGGAAAGTGGCTAGGAAGAATAGGAATGATTTTTTGGATTTTATATGCTGTACTTGCAGCAGTTTCCTTAGTTTTTTCCCTCCTGTATGTTATTCACATTTGGATTTTACCTAGATCTCCTATGTTTTTAATTATGATTTTGCTTTCTATTCCAATGCTTATGCTTGCATGTAAAGGTGTACTTATTATTAGTCGCTTTGCCGTTTTCACTGTGATTTTTACCCTTTGGATGCCATTACTATTGTTTATTCCTCTTAAAGATGGTCATTGGATATATCTTCTTCCCTTTCTAAAGGAAGGATGGATACCAGTTGTAACCACAGTGAAATCAACTATCATTGCGTTTCTCGGATTCGAGTTTGCATTCGTCCTTTATCCCTATCTAACTAACAAATCAGCTGCAAAAAAAGGAATCGTTATTGCAAATATGATTACGTTATTTGTTTACCTACAAGTCACGTTCGTTTCTTTCGTTTATTTTAGTCCAGACGGAATAACAAAGTTTTTATGGCCCACTCTTTCTCTTGTTACACCATTTCACTTTTCATTTCTTGAACGGTTTGAAATTATTTTTTTATCTTTTTATCTCTTCATTATTTTTGATTCTTGCATTCCTTACATTTTTACTGCTTCAGATGGAATCAATCAATTACTTAACAAAAAAGGGAGTTCCTTACCTATTTGGTTTTTATTATTCGGGTGTATTGTTGTCTTATTCTTTTATATCCCTTCCTCTTACCAAATAAGTGCGTTGCGAGAATTTTGGGGAACTGCCAGTTATTTTATCGTTTTTCTATTCCCAGTCGTATTTCTCTTATACATGACACTTTATCAGCATTGGAAAAGGAGAAAAATTTAAATGAGACGCTTTATTCATTTCACTATACTTTACTTTCTCATAACCTTTTTAACAGGCTGTGGAGATCGGCTAGACTTAGAAAAACAATCCATTTCATTAATTTACGGCTTTGACGCAAAAGCAAAAGGAAAATTAATTGTGTACCACGTAAACCCTATTTTTAACGAAGACGTAGAAAAAAAGTACGAAACACATGAAGCGAAAGTACGTACACCTCGAGAAGCAAAAGCAACGTTTAATAGTTCAAGTGGCGGTTTAGTATCTACAGAAAAGTTACAGCTCATTTTATTTAGCACAAATTTTTTAAAACAAGAAGGGGCTATGCCTTACCTTGATGTTTGGTATCGTGATCCTAAAAACACTGGAAACATGCGTATGGTTGCAGTAGACGGTCCAATTTCTTCAGTTATATATAATAACTTTAAAGATAAGCCTGCCCTTCCCGAGTATTTAACAGATTTAATTAATACGAACAAACTGTACAATCGGACCGTTTTTACGACATTCCATGAATTTCATAGGCAAACTTTTAATAAAGGTATAACACCTGCTATTTCAGAAATAAAAAAAGGTAAAAAAGATGTTATCGTTACCGGTTCCGCGCTATTAACTTCTCGCGGAATTTATAAAATGTCATTAAATCGTTATGAAAGCGCCCTTCTTCTTTTGTTACAAAAGAAAGCGAATACACCGGTTTCGCTTACATTGAAAATCCCTTCTACTTCAGTTGAAAGTAATAGTGATTTAAAAGATACCGATGGCGGTGATTTCGTAACAATAAATGTTCTTAGCATGAATCATGATATCCATACAGACTATAGCGATAAACATTTCAAATTTAATGTTAAAATGGATTTTAAAATTGCCGTATCTGAACTTACATTTAATATGGATATAGATACAGATAGAAAGAAATTAACTTCTCTTATTACAAAACAACTAAACAAAGATTTGAACGATTTAATCCACAACATTCAAAAACATCAGCTTGATCCATTCGGATTTGGTGATTATGCGAGAGCGTTTCAATATAAAGAATGGAAAAAAGTTGCCGACGATTGGCCGAGTGCCTTTTCAAAAGCTAACGTAAAAGTAGCACCTACGATTAAAATTTTAGAAAATGGGATTATTAAATAGCAAAACACGCTACTTGTTCTTATACGTTTAAAGAACAAGTAGCGTGTTTTCATTTTTATTTTGAAAATTCCTGTATAGTTACGCTTCTGTTTCCGGTTCTTCGTTTTCCACTTCTTCCAATCTTTGCTGCTCCGCAAGCTCAGCTGAAATCATTCCATAATAAATTTCTGGATACAATCCAAATATTTGATATACACTTCCTAAAAACGGCATCGGAATCCCTCTTTTCTAAAGTTGTATTGCCACTTTTAAGGATTCCCTATTCATTCATTATACATTCGTTTTTGGCGTTTCCTCTTCATCATGAACGCTTAATAAATTTTGCCACTTTTTATAAGGAGCACTATTTGGATCTACATAACCTTTCGCGTACGAACGATCCCACAATTGTTTAATAAACATTTCTTTCTCTTTCTTTGCAACCATATCGGCACCTGTACCGTAATAGTTTTGGAAATATAACTCAATTTCATCAAGGAATAACCTTAATAATTCATCAGAAGTTTCTTCTAACGTTGGGTCATACTTTGCTTCACGGTCATACATTAAAATCATATCTAAAATATTATGGACATGCTCTTTACGAAGCCATCTAATATCTTGCGCACCTAATACAAATGGATGTGTATATAAATGTCCACCTTGTATCATCGCCTTTTCTTGTTCTTCTTCAAATCTGGATAAGATATTTTCATAAATGAACGGATTATGAAGCAACGCTCTATGCAATTTGTAACTTTCGCTTGAAATATTTTTCCCCATCGACTGAATTAAGAAACTACGTCCAACGCCGTTATATTGATACACGAATTGACCATCAACAGCAACTAAACTAATCCAGCGATACATATACGCGTATAGAAGAGCTCGATTACATTTATCATAATCTAACTTCGTTTGCGTTGCATTTAAGTCTGGCATGAATGCTGGTAAGTGCCAATACTTATCTAAATGCGGTGTTAAACTAGATTTTTTACTATTCAACTTGTTTACACGGCGATAGTACGACTGAAAATAATCACCTTTATCATTCATAAATCCATTTGCAATATGTCCAGACGAAAGCTTAGGAAAGTCTTGTAGTGATAAACCGTAATGTGCACGATAACAAATGACTTCAAATGGCGAGAAAGCTTCATTTACTGTATCTTTTTCTTTAAACATTTCTTGCATTAATTCCTCTTGCAGTTCTTTCTTTAAAGATGGATGTATGCCCCAATATTGTAATTCCCTATGATGAGAAACTTTCGGCACGAATGGACTTGCTAAATGGAACAAGTCTTCAATTTTTTCACGAACATATTCATCACGATCACGATTCTTATAATCCGCTTCTTTTCGTAATGCTTCAACGATGTTCAGCTCTAATTTATCGCGATAGCGTATTTGTAATTCATCGTAACAATAGTTTAGTATGTGCTCACGATAAAAGTCTTCTACCTTTTTCGATTGAATTTCTTCTGTTTTCGCATCCCGGCAATATTCCCCGTATAAGCTCATATAAATTTCTGCTGATATATCTTTCGGTAATACACCTAAATTTAAATGTTGTTGCATATCTTGCCATATCTTTTCTTGCAACTTCTCTTCAGCTAATACGTATACATTCGTTGGGTTTGTTTTTCCTTCAAATTCCTTGCTTCGTTTTTGAATTTCGAACAATAAATTTTCACGTGTTTCATGTAAATTATCAAAAAACCTTTCCCAATATTGAATCATTTTATTAACTGCTTGATATAGCGATTGATACACGAGTTCTAATAGCATTTCTTTACGGTATTCGTTTAATTTGTGTACGTACTGCGTTACAATATCTTCAAATTCCTTTTTAAATAAACGCTGCTGGTTATTAATCATTTTTCCAAACCAGCCTTGTTGCTGCGCAATTTCTACTCGACGTACAGCTGTTACCGTTCCATCAATGTTACTCACATTAAATTTCTTATCGTAATTTTGAATTAAATTACGCTTTTGTTCATTATTTTCATGTAGTCGATTCATTTTTTCCACTAACTGCTTTCGAATTTCATACAACATAAAACGAGCTGCTACTGGATGAACTGGATCTGTTTTCTTTAAAAACCATGTATTTAATTGATATGACTGGCCTTCAGAACCACTCGGTGAAAAACGGTCTGATTCAATCATGTCATATAAAAGTGTCGTTACATGTTCATGTACACGGCTCGGAATCGCATACGCATATAAACGAACCGCATGATCGACCCTTGCTACTTCACCTTTCATTTGTTCCGTCATTTTCAGCTTGGCAGCCGAAATTTTACACTCATGCTGCAGACGATTTAATTCCTCGTCTTTTTGTACCGTACGCTGTACATAACTTTCTACAGCTTCTAAAAACAGTTTAGATTTCGCAACACCAACCTTGCCACCTTCTGCTCCTTCACGCGTTTCATTGTACATTTGTCTATAAAAAATATGAGCCTGCTCTGGACGAGTAGCAAGATGTTCTAAATCTTCTAAATAACTTTTCCCGCGCTCTGGCTTTTCACGCTGCATACCACGTTTTACATCTTGGTCATATCTATGCTTCTTCTCTTGAAACAATTGATCTAAATGAAGCCACGATTCATCTAAACCTTGCACGGCCCATTTTAAAGCACAATATTTTAACACATGCTCATATGGATAAATAATCTTTGCCGTTCCGGCCCCGCAATATCGCCCTTTCCCGCTTGATTCTGCTAATTGCTGAATTTGATTATCTTCCTGTGCAAAATGATTTGCAGACATCGGACTAAATAATTGTAAATAAATCGTATTTGCCATTTGCTCCATATAATCTGATAAATTATGCAGATGGTGTCCATGTAAATTTTCGTAATCGTATAAAAAACAATAATTGTACGGTAAATGGTGTTGTTTAATCGTGTGATTTGTTCTCCCATCCTCATCTACTTGATCCGGTCGATACTCTAATTCAATCGTAACCCCGCCGCGTTTGGATAGTTCTCCTGTAGAACCGAGCGTAATGGCATGTAATTCTTTTAACGAGGCATAGCCGTTTGCTTGCACCGTTTCAAACTCTTTCGCACTAACTGTTCTCGTCTTCACTAACACATCCGGCATTAGAAACGCACCACGTATTAAAATGTTGTGATGTTGCAGTTTTTTCCGAAGCATTTCACGTAAATATAATGCAATTTGTAGAAACATTCCTGAACCTGTTCCGCCCGCTAGTGATGTTACGATAATGACACGCACTCCATATTCTGTTTGATCGCTCGTAACTGGAAAAATCTTCTCAATTTCTTGCCAAAAGGACGTGAGTTTATCTTCTTTCATCGCAGCACGTAACGCTAAACGGGAAATAACGCGTAACTGTCCTGCCCCTTCTGTCAGTGGTTTATCAAGTATAGTCGGGTCCATCGGAAACCATTCTGGAATCGTTGGATCTCCTGCAATATACTCCCTAGGCGTTTTGCTCGAACTCGTTTGCGTCTTAAACTTTCGAATATGATCAAATTTACTCAATGTATTCACGTCTGTATCAAATACGTGCATTGCTACCTTTTTTCGACGCTCCTCAGGCAGTCTTTCATATATTTGATGTGTCACAGTACTACCGATTCCACCTAAACCAATTAATATCGTTGGAACTTGTAACGTCATGTGAACCACCTTCCTATTCTTGCTTGTTTGAAAAGAGGAGGGAAAGATAACATTCTCCTCTTCTCCCCACCTACTATTCACACTCGTATTTGTAAATCTCCTTACCATATCCTCTATCAATTACTAAAAGTTCATTTGGATATAGTGTCTTATGTTCCATTCCAACCTCATCCTCTGTTATAAACATCCCATCAATAATCATTCCTACTACTTGTGACTCTTTCGCTACAAATATCGATTTTGATCCTTTCTTCGCTATAAACGTAACGGATTGCACAGTCTTTCTTTCTGCCCTAAACGGAATACCAAAATAATGCTTCCACCATTTATTTTTCAGTAATTCTGGCTCAGATTGATATAACCAATCTTTCGCTACCTCTTGATCCCATTCGTAATACAATAGTGCTTTACGGTGAAATCTCGGACGGACAATCCATCCTAAAACGATTATTCCTACTATTAACAGTAATAAAGTGATAGGAATAACAAACTTAAAAATAAGCGCATACTTTTCATAAAACGGTGCATCTTGAATGTGGAGTTTTATGTTTTTCTTTACTTCTTGTAACTTTGAATCCTGCACTACGATGGTAGCTTCTACGGTGCCGGTATCTGTAAAATTGAACGTGTCGGAGTAATGAGGTCGAGGATAAATATAAATTTGATTACCATGTTGTTTTATTTCATAGTTGATGGATTGTTTAGATGTGACACCAGTAGATTTTAATAGTTTTTTTACAGCCTCTTCTGTCATCGGCTTATCATCTAACTGTGGTTGTATAATAAATGGTTTACTACTCTCTAAATTCGTTACTTTTTCTTCATAATCTTTCGTGACAGTTCGAAGAGATAATTCAGGCTTTTTCGTTGTTTCGATTTTAAATTCTTTCGTCTGTCTGTAAAATCCTTTTATGTTCATATGAACTTTCCCGCGTACTAATCCTTTAGTAAGCTTCGTTTCGTAATAAAATACATGTCTTTTATCGTCCCACTTCATCGCATATTGCTTTCCGCCTATTTCTACTTCTGCCTGAAAGTAAGAAGACTGAACTGGCAACTCAGTAGGTTTTGCTTCAATAACAGCTGTCACACCTTCATACATTTCCTCAACATTTTTTCTATCCTTATCCTCTTTGTCATAAGTAGAAACAGTATAATTAAGCGCCGGTTCGACTAGTACTTGTAACCCTTCTTTCTCAATATCTCGATCCACTTCTATCGTATACGTTCCTGGTTTAATAACTTCTTCATTTTCCGTACTGATATGAACTATATTTCCGAACAATTTCGCTTCACCTGGTGCATGTATGGAAAAAGAAGATTGTAATTGTAATGGTTTAGAAATTTGTGTGACCTGATAATTAGACAAAGAAGGCGATTGTCGCACAAGCGTCATACGTTTTAACGGAAATGGTGTTGTAATCTCTACTTTCTTTCCTACCACTTTCGTTTTCACAATCGATTCAACAGAGGAGAACGGATCACGATTTGCAACTAATGCCGCCACTTGATTGACGCTTTTTACAATACCATCCTCTCCACTAGATGGCATCGTAACTCCATTTATCTCTTTTTTCCATATTTCTTTAAACGTATTTAGTTGTGCCTTTTCTTGCTGTCCTAAATCCTCTTCCATCGTAATTAAAATTGGATGTAACGATATCTTTTTTGCATCCATTTCTTTCTTAAACTGTGCTAACTTTTGTGTAATTTGTTCTTTTCCGCCAATCTTATCTTTCTCTAAATCATTAAATGCCCCGTCAGTTAAGACAATAAGCCAAAATTCACGTTTCCCATCTATATCTGCTTCCTTTTTTATAGATTGCATCGCCGTTTCTACTGCGCTAAACGGAGTATTTAAATACGTTTTCCACGCTCCAATTCCCTCAATTTCCGTTTGTCTCTTATCCTTCGTTAACGAAATGTTTAATGGATCATTCGGCTTGCTCATTGGAACGTAAGAAAATTTATCTTTTTCATCTAATAGCGCAACTAAACTTTGCAAAGCATAATTGGCATATTTCCAGCGATCGTTATTTCTCATGCTGCCCGAATCATCATATACAAGTGAAACGACCCTTTCCTTTGCCTCCTCTCCTTTTGCAAAAGTCCAAAAAGGATGTAACCATATAAATAGAAACAACATGAATGTGGCACAAATTCGAATTTTCATGATGAGGCTTCGCCACCTTTGTAGACAAATTCCTATGTTTAAATTTATGAGAGGATACAAGATATATGACTTGTATTTTAGGACAACGAACACAGCATAACTTTATTATGTAAACAGTTATAAAAGCTGAATATGATTCCTTCTAGCGTTTTCTATCCGATACTATAAGTAAAAAAGCCTGTTTAAGCTCTACACTTAAAACAGACTTTTCCTACTTTTTATTTTAAAAACACATAGCAAAAAGTTTGATTTTTGACTTAACACATCACTTCTATTGTAAATCCACCAGGTGCTTCAACGTAAAACGTATACGCATGTGCACGTTTAGGAGCCTCAACCAAAAATCCATCTTCCTTCAATCTTTGATTTATCTTATTTACTTGTTCTTCACTTTCTTGCGGAAATCCTACATGAAATGTTTTTGGATACTGAACTTCGTTTCCTTTCATTAAAGTTAGTATAAATCCATCATTATCACGCATAACTGCAAAGCCATTTCCCTTTGTTCCGCTACAAGTTAAGCCAAAATACTTTTCTAAAAACTCTCTCGCAGCTACTACATCTGCAACTGTTAAATTAAGATGTTTAATTTTCAAACCATCACCATCTTTCTTAATTTTCTAACATTTTATCATATAAATAAAAAACACGCCTTCACAGCGTGTTTTATTGCTTCACATACACTTCAACAATTGGATTATCTTTATGATCCGCATGTAAGCGTATATTCTCTTCACTTGTACGATAAATGCTAGCTAATAACATAATTGTTAACACGTTAGGAGTTTTGGCATCGCTCCCGTATTTCCTTTCCAGCGTTTCCTTATACTCAAAATCCAAGTCCCCCTGCACATATGTATACACCTCAAAACCATCTTCTAAATTGCAAACGACTGTATCAATAATATCTGCCCCTACTTGCTTCTTCATTTCCTCTCTCAACGCTTTAATAAACTCTTCCCACGGTACTTCGTATGTCTGAAACTGATCTGTCGATTTCATGCTTTTTCCTCCTTATATATCCTCTTCCTATATTTCCCCTTTCCTATAACAATTATGATAGATAGGGCATTCGTACAAGCCGCACTTGTCCCCTTTACATATCGTATTACTGTAATGCGGAAGGAGAAGAAACATGCATAGACAAAAATGTTATGATACGTGCCGACGTTATTTCGGTAAAGTTGTTCGAATTGAAGACATTGATGGTCGTATTCATTTAGGTAAAATAATCGATGTGACAAAAGATTCCGTATGGATTGAGCCCATGCAACAGCATTCATCTTTTGATACAGGATTCGGATACTATGACGCATATGCAAACGGTGGCTGTGACCTTTGCGGTGGCCTTAGTAGATGTGACAGCTGTGGATTCGGTTGCGGCGGTGGATTCAGTGGTTGCGGTTGTGGTGGTCGAGGTTGTGGTAATTGTGATGGCGGCGGTTGTGGCTGGGGCGGCGGTTGCGGCTGGGGTGTTGAACTCGGATTTGGTTTTATCTTCGGAATTACATTAGCTGCATTATTTTTCATTTAATATAAGTAAAGAGTTGACTATTTTTAGCCAACTCTTTTTCTTCATTTTTCACATATAAAAATACGATGCCCTAAAATGTGTTGGTACATAAGCCTTATATTTTCATGTTGCACCCATGCCTCATATAACTCATTCGGAATAAATTGTGATACATTCCATTCCGGCTCTTCTATATAAGCAGTGATTGTTTCTGCAATTGTACCACCGCCAGCAATAGTAACCCGCTTAAAATTTGCTTTCTGAAATAATTGTACCCACTCACTCTCAGTTAATAGCTCTTTCATCCCGTATAATTGAGCGATTTTCTCTTCCTCACCCTTACCAATATGCCTACCAATAATCATTTCAATGACAACAAGCTTACCGTCTTTCTGTAGTACACGATAGCACTCCGAAATAACCCTTTCTTTCTCTGTAAAAGCAAGTATCGATTCTCCGAGTACCAATTCAAATGAGTTATTCAAACACGGTAAATTCTCTACATTTTCTTCAATTAATTGTATATCTAATCCTTCAAACGACCATCTATCTTTCGCCTTTTGAATCATAATTTCATTCTTTTCCACCGCTGTTACTTTATATCCAAAATTTTTTGCCATATATGCTGCGGTTTTTCCCGTGCCGCAACCTATCTCAAGAACATTCGCTCCATGTCTAAAAGGAAGTTGTGCTAACAGTTGTTTTGTTAACGTAAAACCACCAGGATGAGCACTCCCTATTCCGTAATAAGCCAGGAAATCGATGTAAGTATTTCGTTCCATAAAATTCTCCTTTAAATTTTCTATAATACATATATTCACCCATCAATAAATAGTGCACATAAAAAAGCATTTCCAAGTGCAATACCGCAACTTGAAAATGCTCTTATCTTTTTTATTTCTCTTCTACATACGCCCATTTGAAACTATATTCCGGACTAATATTATGTTTCACGATTCCCTTTATATTTGGTTTCATTACATATGATCTAGCATTTTGATATAATGGTACAAGCGCTACATCGTCTTCAAGTAATATTTTTTCAGCCTTCCCTAACTCTGTCCAACGTTTTTTTGCATCAGCCATCCATTCTGTCTTACTTTTATTAATAATGTCATCATATTTTGAATTTGAGTAGCTCATCTGGTTTTGCGAATTTTTTGTTTCAAACATATCAAGATATGTCATTGGATCCGCATAATCTGGATTCCAGCCACCATATGAAAAATCATAATCTTGGTCTGATTCTAATTTTAGTTTTTGCTTAAATGGTTGCAGTTTAATATTTACTGTCACGCCTTTTAGGTTTTTTTCAACTTGATCTTTTACATACTCCCCAACTTTTTTCGCATTACCAGTATCATAATTTAATAACTCTATCGTCACTTGATCTTTTCCTAGTTCTTTTTTCGCTTCTTCCCAGGCTGCCGCTGCCTTTTTGGAGTCTTGTTTTAAACCATTCTTGAACGTTTCTGCAAAATCTTTACCGTCTGGTCCACTCGCTAAACCTTTTGGTACTAAGTAATCCACTGGTTTTGAACCATCATTTAAAATAACATTCGTTAAAGCTTTCTTATCAATAGATAATGCAATTGCTTCACGTAGCTTTTTGCTCTTTAACGGTGTATCTTGCCCACCACGTTTTTGATTTAAACGTAAGTAAAACGTACTTGTTTCCGAATATGCGCCAAACTCTTCTTTATTATTTCTATACTTATCAACAAATTCACCTGATAGAAGCGCGAAGTCAATTGCACCTGTATCATATAAATTCACTCGAGTAGCCCCTTCTTTTACTACACTATAGTTAATTTCATCTAATTTTACAGTCTTTTTGTCCCAATACTGATCATTTTTCTTTAATTTCCAGCCTTGCTCATGTTTCCAATCAGTAAGCACAAATGGACCATTATAAAGCGTTGTATCAGACTCTAAACCAAATTTATTTCCTTTTTCCTTTACAAACTTTTCATTTAATGGATAGTATGAAGCAAATGCCATTAAGTTCAAGAAATATGGTACAGGTCTTTCTAGTTCTACTTCAAGCGTATAATCATCTACCGCTTTTACCCCTAATGTCGAAACTTCTGCTTTTCCTTGATTTATCGCTTCTGCATTTTTAAGATAGTATGCAATAAATGCATACTCAGCAGCTGTTTTTGGATCTACTAGACGTTGCCATGCAAATACGAAATCTTTTGCTGTTACAGAATCACCGTTTGACCATTTTGCATCTTTCCGTAATTTAAATGTATATTTTTTACCATCCTCGCTTTTTGTGCTAGATTCCGCTACAGCTGGGATTGGCTTATTATCTTTATCAAGGCGATATAAACCTTCCATTGTATTCCCTAAAATTTGTGAACCAAGTGTATCTGTATTTTTGGAAGTATCCATTGTCGGAATTTCATTCGTTTCTGTACGATTTAACACTTGCTTTGCTGCATATTTAATATCAGATTTCTTCTCTTCCCCACCATTATTAGACGTTGTAGTCGTTTTTTTCTCCCCACCAGAAGATCCAGAACATGCCGTTAAAGCCATACTCATCGCTAAAACTGGTGCTACAACTGCCGTAAATTTTTTCATCTTTTTCTTCATTCTTATACCCTCCCTAATTATATGTAAAAAACTAACTTTGAGAGATGTTCTATGAACTTAGTTATTAATACCTTTTCACTAATTAACATCCTGTTAATTATCCTCATTTTTGAAGTTTCACTTATTTTATTTTTATAGTAACTAAGTATTTTACTATTACTACTATACGAATTCTCCCCCATCTACTATATGTCAGTACCACTTTTCTTATTCTTCTCTATTTAATTTAATAGAAAAAGAGCGTGTTAAAGGTAATTATCTTTTAACACGCTCCTTTTTATTATTTGCCTTCCGTTACATAAGCCCACTTAAAGCTATACTCTGGACTAATGTTATGTTTCACAATGCCTTTTATATTCGGTTTCATTACATATGCTCTACCTGTTTGATATAAAGGTACCATCCCTGCATCTTCTTCAAGTAATAATTTTTCTGCTTTACCTAACGTTTCCCAACGTTTCTTCGCATCAGACATTAACTCATTACCTGCTTTTTTCACCATTTCATCATATTTCGGATTCGAATAACTCATTTGGTTATATGGGCTCTTCGATTCGAACATATCAATAAATGTCATTGGATCCGAATAATCTGGGCTCCAACCAGCAAATGAAATTTCATAATCTTGTGCTGATTCTAATTTTAGTTTTTGTTTGAACGGCTGAATTTTCGTATTAACCGTTACACCTTTTAAGTTTTTCTCAATTTGATCTTTAAAGTAGTCAGCAATTTTTTTCGCTGTTCCATCATCATAGCTTAGTAATTCAATTGTCACTTGATCTTTTCCAAGTTCTTTTTTCGCTGCTTCCCAAGCTGCTGCTCCTTTTTTCGGATCATATTTCAGACCATTTTTAAATGTATCTTGGTAATCTTTACCGTCAGGTCCTGTCGCAAGCCCTTTTGGTACTAATTGATCTGTTGCTTTTGAACCGTTATTTAAAATAACGTTTGCTAAACCTTTTTTATCAATTGATAACGCGATTGCTTCACGTAGTTTTTTGCTCTTTAACGGTGTGTCTTGTCCATTACGTTTTTGATTTAAACGTAAGAAGAATGTACTTGCTTCTGAGTACTCACCATACTCTTCTTTGTTCGATTTATATTTATCAACGAATTCTCCTGATAATAGTGTGAAATCAATCGATCCTGTATCATATAAGTTTACTTTCGTCGCAACTTCTTTTACTACACTATAGTTAATTTCTTCTAATTTCACAGCCTTATTATCCCAATACTTATCATTTTTCTTTAGCTGCCATCCTTGTTCATGTTTCCATGAAGCCATAACGAACGGTCCGTTATACAACGTTGTATCTGCTTCTAAACCGAATTTATCTCCTTTTTCTTTTACGAACTTTTCATTTAAAGGATAATACGATGGGAATGCCATTAAATTCAAGAAATACGGCACTGGTTTTTCTAATTCTACTTCTAGCGTATAATCATCTACCGCTTTTGCCCCTAAATCTGTTAGTGGCTTTTCACCTTTATTAATTGCCTCTGCGTTTTTAATATAGTAAGCGATAAACGCATATTCTGCCGCTGTATTTTTATCAAGTAAGCGCTGCCATGCGTATACGAAATCTTTCGCTGTTACTGGATCACCGTTTGACCATTTTGCATCTTTACGTAGTTTAAATGTATATTTTTTGCCATCCTCGCTTTTCGTACTAGATTCTGCTGCAGCTGGGATTGGCTTATTATCTTTATCTAATCGATATAAGCCTTCCATTGTGTTCCCTAAAATTTGAGAACCTAATGTATCAGTAGATTTTGAAACATCCATCGTCGGAATCTCTTGATTCTCTGTACGATTTAACACTTGTTTCGCTGCGTATTTAATTTCAGATTTTTTCTCTTCCCCACCACCGCTAGACGTCGTAGTTGATTTCTTCTCCCCACCAGATCCAGAACAAGCTGTCAACGCCATACTCATCGCTAAAACTGGCGCTACAACCGCCGTGAACTTTTTCATCTTTTTCTTCATTTTTGTACCCTCCCCAATTATATGTACGAAACTATTTTTGAGAGATTTTCTAATAACTAGTTATCAGAAAATTCTTATTAATTAATATTCTACTAATTTTTCTGGTTTTGTAAAGTTATTTTTAAAATATTCTAAAAATTATTTTTTTGTGATAGTAACGAGTATTCTTTACAATTATCACGATACAAGTTCTTTCCTACATCTATCTATTTATTCGCATGTATTCTCATAATAAAAGAGCATTCCAAAAGTAAATAGTCTACTTTTAGAATGCTCTATCATTTTATCTTTCTATAGTGGATAATGAGATTCTCACTACAAAATAAGCTAAGAAACCTATATACATCCACTTAAACATAGCCTCACTGCTTAAAAATTATTTTCCATCTTTTTCAGTCATGTACGCCCACTTGAAGCTATACTCTGGGCTAATGTTATGGTGAACGATGCCTTTTGCATTTGGTTTTTGAACGTATGCATCACCACGTTGGTATAAAGGTACAAGTGCTACATCTTGCTCAAGAAGTAATTTCTCAGCTTTTCCTAGCTCTTCCCAACGTTTCTTCGCATCACCCATTAATTCTCCGCCAGCTTTTTTGATCATATCATCATACTTAGGATCAGCGAAGCTCATTTGGTTATGAGAATGATTAGACTGGAACATATCTAAGAATGTCATTGGGTCAGCGTAGTCAGGTCCCCAACCAGCATATGATAAATCATAATCTTGCTCTGTTTCTAATTTCAGTTTTTGTTTGAATGGCTGAAGTTTAATATTAACAGTTACACCTTTTAAGTTTTTCTCAATTTGATCTTTTACATATTCCCCAACTTTTTTCGCATTACCAGTGTCATAGTTTAATAGCTCAATTGTAACTTGGTCTTTTCCAAGCTCTTTTTTCGCTTCATCCCATGCAGCAGCTGCTTTTTTCGCATCTGGTTTAATACCATTTTTAAATGTTTCTTGGAAGTCTTTGCCGTCTGGTCCAGTTGCTAATCCTTTCGGTACTAAGAAGTCCGCAGGTTTAGATCCATCATTTAAAATAACGTTTGATAGATTTTTCTTATCGATTGAAAGCGCGATTGCTTCACGTAATTTTTGGCTCTTTAACGGTGTATCTTGTCCGCCACGTTTTTGATTCATACGTAAGAAGTAAGTACTTACTTGTGAGTATGTGCCAAACTCTTCTTTATTATTTCTATACTTATCAACAAATTCTCCTGATAGAAGTGCAAAATCAATTGCATTTGTATCATATAAGTTTACTCTTGTAGCTACTTCTTTTACTACGCTATAGTTGATTTCATCTAGTTTTACAGTCTTTTTATCCCAATATTGATCATTTTTCTTCAATTTCCAGCCTTGCTCATGCTTCCAATCAGTAAGTACGAACGGTCCGTTATATACTGTTGTGTCAGACTCTAAACCGAATTTATCTCCTTTTTCTTTTACGAATTTCTCATTTAACGGATAGTACGATGGGAATGCTACTAAGTTTAAGAAATATGGTACTGCTTGTTCTAATTCAACTTCTAAAGTAAGGTCGTCTACTGCCTTTACTCCTAATTCTGCTACAGGTTTTTCACCTTTATTAACCGCTTCTGCATTTTTAATTGGGAATGCGATAAACGCATACTCAGCAGCTGTTTTTGGATCTAATAGACGTTGCCATGCATATACGAAATCTTTTGCTGTTACAGGATCACCATTTGACCATTTTGCATCTTTACGTAGTTTAAATGTATATTTTTTACCATCCTCACTCTTCGTGCTTGATTCTGCAGCAGCTGGGATTGGTTTGTTATCTTTATCTAATCGATATAAACCTTCCATTGTGTTCCCTAAAATTTGAGAACCTAATGTATCTGTATTTTTAGAAGTATCCATTGTTGGAATCTCATTTGTTTCTGTACGGTTTAGCACTTGTTTCGCTGCTAATTTTTCTTCTGATTTGCTATCTCCGCCAGAGCTAGAATTTGTGCTTGTCTTCTTATCTCCACCTGATGTAGAACATGCTGTTAATGCCATACTCATTGCTAAAACTGGTGCTACAACTGCTGTTAGTTTTTTCATTTTTTTCTTTTTCACTTTCTGTACCCTCCCTAATTCTTAACGCTCTCATTTAAGAATTTTCTGATAATTCTGTTTTTCTTTATATATTTATCAGAAGATTCTTATTAACTATTATTCTACTAATTTTTTGAGTTTTGTAAAGTGTTATTATTGAAAATTTTTAAAAAATTATTTTTTTACAGTAATATTTATAAAAATCCTATAATCTTTCGAAACACTATACCTCATTGAATCTTAAGTATTGATTTAATAGTCTTTATATCCCTCCACTATAAATCACCTGTAAATTATTGTTAATAAATAATGTATATCATAACAAACCTCTTTTCTACAAAAATAAAAAAGTCAGCAAAGCTGACTTTTTATCCGGCCATTTTCTCTTTTTTCATTTCCTCTATTACTCTCGTATACTTCTCTTCATCAAATTCATTTTCACTTTTTGCAACAACTACAGTCGCAATGCCATTACCAATTAAATTAACGATAGCACGTGCTTCTGACATGAAACGATCTACACCAAGTAATAGCGCTAACCCTTCTAGTGGGATAACATTCATTGCTGACAAAGTAGAGGCTAATACAATAAATCCCCCGCCTGTTACTGCCGCTGCTCCTTTAGATGTAACTAATAAAATAGCTATTATAGTTAATTGTTGACCTAGTGAAAGATCGACGTGAAAGACTTGTGCTAAAAATATAGTGGCCATCGATAAATAAATTGTTGTTCCATCTAAATTAAAAGAGTACCCCGTCGGAATGACTAAACCTACTACCGGCTTCGAACATCCGAAGTCTTCCATCTTTGTCATCATTCGCGGTAATACTGATTCTGATGATGATGTCCCAAGAACAATAAGTAATTCTTCTTTAATATGCGCTAAATATTTCCACAAACTAAATTTATAAAATTTACAAATGAAATTTAAAACAATAAAAACAAATAATGCCATTGTTGCATATACACAAATCATTAATTTACCAAGTGGAATAAGTGTACTTAAACCATATTTTCCAATTGTAAATGCCATTCCACCGAATGCTCCAACCGGTGCTAATTTCATTACAATTGATAAAATGTTAAAAAATACTTTCGATAATCTTTCAAAAAAGTCGATTACCGGTTGTCCATTTTTCCCTAACATCGTTAACCCTGCACCGAATAAAATGGAGAAGAACAGCACTTGTAAAATATCACCTTTTGCAAATGCTTCAAACATGTTAGACGGCACAATATGTAAAAAGAAATCCACCCACTTCATTTCTTGCCCGCTTTGTACATATTGTGAAACATCTCCGCCCTTTAGCTTTGAGGGATCTAATCCATCTCCGGGACGTACAACATTCGCTACGATGATACCAATAATTAAAGCCGCAGTTGTAACAATTTCAAAATATAATAATGCCTTCCCACCAACACGACCTACCTTTTTCATACTTCCCATACTTGCAATACCAAGCACAATTGTTAAAAAGATAATCGGTGCAATAACCATTTTAATCATATTGATGAACGTTTCACCAATTGGCTTCATCTCTTGTCCAACACTCGGCCAAATTGCCCCTACTGCAATACCACAAATAATGGCCACAATAACTTGAAATGTTAAATTCTTTATGATTCTCATTTTTGATACTCCCCTGTTTCTTTCATTTCTCCCATACTATTTCAATAATTGCTAATGATATATTCTATGTAATAGCCCCCCTGTTATTTCACTTAAACCACAATTTTATGTTACACTATTATCTTAAATCTGAAAATAGTATATAACATTTATATATAAACGACATACTATTTAACATAATAAAAAAGCAGACATTACGTCTGCTTTAATTCTCCTCAATCTGTTTTTCACTTAATCCTAAATGTGTTCTAAGCATATTACTCAAACTCTGCAAATCTTTTTTATTAGGATTATAATAATATACACGTTGCCCATTTGGACCATTAGGTAAGTATAAATCATCACCTGCTAATTGAATTTTTTCAATCGAACAATTTAAACCGTATTTATAAAAAGATAAAATATCATCCATTGCTAAATTTGTTTTAAAATCACCTTCAACCGCCTCGACTATTTTTTCTAGCTTCGTAATCGATCCTACACTTTTTAATTTACTTAAAACCGCTTCCATAACAAGTTGTTGGCGCTGCCCTCTCATTGCATCACTATCAATATGACGCGTTCTTGCTAAGGCAAGTGCTTCTTCCCCTGTTAATTTTTGTAGTCCTTTTTTCAAATGAATCGCCTCAGGTTCATCTTTACTATTTTGCTCCGTAAATTCAACTGGGACATCTACTTCAATCCCATCTAACCCATCAACAATTTTAGTAAATGAATTAAAATTAAACTTTACAAAATAATCAACAGGCACTTGTAATAACTTTTCTACCGCTTCCACTGAAGCTTGCGGCCCTCCATCTTTACCATTTTTAACGAAACCACTTCCATATGCATGCGTTATTTTATCTTTTTTCTTTTCAACCGGAACATATGTGTATGTATCACGTGGTATACTCGTTAATTTCACAGTCTTATCATCTTTATTAAAAGTAGCTAACAGTAGTGCATCTGTATGAAATGCACCATTATACTCCTTTTGTCGTTCTTGATTTTCATCAATTCCCATAATTAAAAGTGAAACATTATTCGTAATCGGTTTTACAGTTTCCTCACGTAAATTCGATTTTTCACCACGTGCTAAATTCAAACTAGATTTTTGTACGAGATTAGAAGTTTTCATATATATATAAGTACCATATCCAACTCCGCCAAATAGTAATACTACTAACAGTACACTGATTATCATTGTCTTCTTATATTTTCGTTTATTTTTCTTCTCTCTTGAAGAAGAGGTATTCTCCATATCGTTCCCTCCGTTTTCTATTCATCTAATATATTTTTCAATTTTTCATACTTAGCGCTATCCTTTTGAAATGTATTCTCTTTCAATCCTTTGTTTATTTGTATCCATTCTGTTGTAATCGAATATTGAATCATACCTTCGTGGAAACTAAGGAATTTTAGCATAATCCCTGTATTTTTCTCTACAACCATTTCAAACTTCCCTCTTAAATCTTCAGATGTACTTACAGGCATTTCTATATTTATTGTCCCTTCTATTTTGTAGCAATCCAGTCCAAGATACTTCGTTTCTTTATAATTCCAATCTTTATATCGAATTAATAGATCAGCAAATTCGGATTGAATACTATACTTCGCGAATCCCACATATTCATCATCATATCTTTTTTTCTCACCTGATTTTCTCAATAACCTTCCCGTAGGATTTAATTTTAATAGTTCACAGTTTCTTTCTTTCGGGCTCCATTTTGTTTCTTTGTACGTATACTTCTCATCATCAAATTCTTTTTTCTTGCCCTCGTTATATATAATGGTTCGTTTTTTCGTTAGCTTGTCTTCTTTTGAAGAGATTCCTCTTTGTTGCTCCGTATCAATCGCATATTTGTATGTTGTAGCAATTCTTGACGAACTAGAATATTCCTCAAATTGTCCTGAAATATTATTAAAATGATCAATGGAATCTAGCATCTTTTCATGAATCTTTTCCTTATCTGGATAATTTACATTTGATTTTATTTCCTCTTCATTTTCATAATCAGAAAATGCCTTTTTCTTTACATATTCAAACACTCCGCCGTTTTGAGCAAAAATTTGATCAGAAAACTCCGACATAGACACAATTGAGAGCACTAGGACAGCAGCACTTATAACCATCATATAAACTCTGTAACCTTTCTTTTTTACCGGAAGATTATGTAGTGTACGATTAATCTTTTCATTTAACTCTGGCGGCACTATTACATTCTCTTCGTTTATTCTCTTTTTTAATTTCTCATCAAATAATTTTTCATCATCCATCCTTTGCACCCCCTATTCCATCTTTAATCGTTTCTGTAGTTGTTCCCTCGCACGTGCCAATCTCGATTTCACTGTTCCTTTTGGTACTTCTAAAAGCTTTGCTATACTCTCTTGATTCATATCTTCATAATAATAAAGCACCGTAACAGCTCTTAACTCTTCATGTAACGATTGAATCGCATTACACAAATCTATATCTTCATACTGATCGCACGCACTCATATTGTAATCATTCTCTTCTGTCACAATTATCTTTTTATACGTTCTAATAATGTTGTTACATTCATTCATTAAAATTCGAATTAACCAAGTTTGAAAAAACTCTTCTTTCTTTAATTTTTTTATATTTTCATAGGCTTTTAAAATTGTTGTTTGTATCGCATCCTCTATATTTGTCTCATCACGTAACATAGCCTTTGCAATGCGATACATCTTCATTTTTTCCGTATGTATAAGCGCCATAAACGCTTCATGATCACCTTTTTTCGCTAAAGAAACATCGGTTTCTTCTTTTACAATCATTTTATATAAAGGGATTACTTTCACAATTGCTCCTCCTGTTTCATCCTCACTTCAAATTTAACTTTACATGTATTAGACGGATGAGCCTAGAAAAAGGTTCACTTTTTTGAATATTTTTGTAATTAAAAAGATAAATATCCTTTATAAGTATGCAATAAACATACTAGTTTAAATTTACAAATAAAAAAAGCCCACTTTCTCAGTGGACTTTCTACTTTATAACGGTAAATCCCTCTTCTTAAACACTACAACCGCTACGATAAAAATACAAAGCGCTCCAGCAGTTAAACCTATACTTACCGGCCATATATTATACGTTCCTTCAGCAATTTCTTTCGGACGAAACAGCGTAAATAATGATAGGTTTTTCATCCATTCTAACTTATCACTTAACTTCCCTACCATATCTAATACGAAAAATAAGATAGTTAAACTCGCTGAATAACTTAGTGCTTTTCTTTCGTCATTACATATACAAGAAAAGAAAAATGAATAAGCACTAACGACTAAAAATATGAGCCCTCCGACTACATTTATCTTCAAAAATAATTCTTTATTTAAGTTATTATCTTGTAAAAACCATTCTGCACCTACTAACCCAGCTACATACGTAACAGATACAATAATCAGAAGTCCCAATATGAGAACAGCAGCTTGTGTAATCGCAATTTGCACTCTAGATACAGGTGTTGCTAGCAAGTATGCCATTGCTCCTTTATCTACATGACGAGCAATTAAATGTGTCGCAACTGTTACGCAAAAAATTGTTAAAATGATAATAAACAATAGACTATAGTATTCACCAGCTAAAAAATCCATTACGTTTTGAATCGGACTTTCCATACCAACGATTTTTTTCACACTATCAGGCATGGCAGCTATTAATTCATTTAGCCCTTTCGCTGATACCATTGACGGGAATATCCAAATTAATAACCACAAATATAAAGCCGCACCAGACGCATAACTCAAAATACTTTTTTGTGTTTCTTTCAAACTAGCTAAAAACAATTGCTTATTCATGCGTTATCCCTTCTTTCTTATCGTAATAATGCATAAATAAATGTTCTAAATCCATCGCTCTCGTTTGAAGTGCCGTTACATTATAGTTTGAAAGTATTTGTAAAACAGCTTGATAGTTTCCTTGTACAATGATAGATGCCTCTCTGCCTTTTACCGCTTCAAATTGCAAATTACATTGCGCGAGAGATTCAATCTCTTCCTCTGATGATACGGTTACATCTATCACTTGTCGTCTCATACTTTGTAAATCATGAATATTTTCAACCGTTACAAGGCGACCATCTTTAATAATCGCTACTCGGTCACATGTACGTTCAATTTCAGTAAAAATATGCGACGACATAAGAATTGTTTTCCCTCTTTGCTTTTCCTCTACTATTAAATCTATAAATACTTGCTGCATAAGTGGATCGAGTCCTGAAGTCGGTTCATCCAAAATTAACACTTCTGGATCATGCATAAAAGCAGCAACAATCCCTACTTTTTGTTTCATTCCTTTAGACATTTTTCGAATCGGTGTTTTCACATCGAATTGTAGACGTTCTATTAATTCATCTCGTTTTTTCGTATCCTTTAAACCACGCATTCCTTGCATTAACTTTAAAAATTCTAATCCATTCATTCCGTCAATAAAAGAAATTTCTCCTGGTAAATAACCAACTTCCCTTTGAATCTTCGCGGCATCATTCCAACAATCTAATCCGAAAATGGAAGATTTTCCAGCTGTCGGTTTTATAAATCCCATTAAATTACGAATCGTTGTGGATTTCCCGGCACCATTTGGTCCTAAGTAACCGAATACTTCTCCTTCTTTCACTTCAAATGTAATATGAAACAAGCCTTTTCCATTTGAAAACTGTTTTGTAACATTTTGAACTGAAATCATAATTCCACCTCATTTTTTGAAATATTTTACTTGTGATATTTCAAAATTATTGTACTCCTCATCTTTCATATTCGCAACAACTTTTTGAAATATTTATATGTCCATATTTCAAAAATATTGTTTTCCATTATTTTTTCTTGTATATTTTAATTGAGGTGATTGCATTGAACGGCTTTGAAAAAGTGAAAGAAAAGAAAAAACGTGCCATAAAAGAGGCAGCCTTCTTATTATTTTCAGAACGTGGATTTAATGAAGTGAAAATAGAACATATTGCAAAAGAAGCAAACGTTTCTCAAGTTACCATTTATAATCATTTCGGAAGTAAAGACGCGTTATTTAGAGAACTTATACAAGAATTTATAACATCTGAATTTCAATATTATAAAGAGCTTGCTGAAGAGAAATTACCTTTTCATGATATGATGCAAAAAATGATTGTAAGAAAAATGAATACTGGCGGATTATTTCAGCCTGACATGTTGCTACAAATGATGCAAAGAGATGAAATTCTCCGAGAGTTTATTTATAGTTATCAAAACGAAAAAATCTTGCCTTGGTATTTAGAAATATTAGAACAAGCACAGCAAAAAAATGAAATTAACCCTCACCTTACTAAAGAAATGATGTTGCTATACATTCAAATGTTTACTAAATTAGGCGATGATTTTGGAGCCAAGCTTCTTGAAGGAGATCGCGAAAAACATATACAAGATATCGTTACGATGTTCTTTTATGGACTATCCGTCCCAACAAAATAATGTTTCTATAGAAAAAATAACATCACAAAAAAAGCCCTTTGGATATTTTAAATCTCAAGGGCTTTTTCATGTCAAAAATAACTAAAACTAACTTTATCTTAAAGAAGTTAAATGCTGCTTTAAAGATAATACCTTATTATAGATTAACTCTTTTAGCATCACAGGCTGAATTGAAATAATCGTTTCACCGAAATTTAGAAAATAACTTGAAATAAACTCAACTTCTTGCTTGTTAAAATAGCCTGTTATACTATAATTTTCATTTTCTTTTTGTATCCTCATGGAAGGATAATTCTCTTTATCAAAAATATCTTTTCCTTTTTGATTAACAATGACACTAAAATCAATTGCATCAGGTTTTCTGTGAAAGTTTGTAAGATAACTTAATAGTTCTTCAAGATTTTTTGAATTCGTATTGCTTGTTTCCACAATAGAAAGAATTTTATCACATCTAATTATTTGAACATGATTTGTCTCAAAATTAAAGATTTTAGCATACCACTGGCCAAATTTAGATTCTATTCGAATAAATTGTGCGACCAATACTTTCTCCTCATCTTTTTTTAAATATGTTACATAATAAACTCGCTCAGCAAAAATCCCCTGCAAAATTTCTTTTAAGAACGGACTAAAATTACTATGATTTGTTACTTCAAAAGAAAGCGTTCGTTCCATAATTGAAATATTTTTACGCACATTATCAGGTAAGACATGTTTAAATTTATTTTCAAGCGCAATACTTTCTATATTAAATGGTTTTGTCTTGTATCCATTTAGTGTAAGAATTGAAAAGTATAACGCATACATTTCATCCACACTAAAATAAATTGGAGATAATATACTATTTTCTATAATTTTATAACTTCCATTTCTACCTAGTTCAGAATATATTGGTACACCTATTTCTTCCAATGATTGAATATCTCGTAAAGCTGTACTTTTAGAAATATCATATCTAACCATTAAATCTTTTAAATTAAAATATCTTTTATTATTTAAGAAAATAAGCATATCATTTATTCGTTCCGTTTTTTTCATATTCCCCTCCCGAAAGGTGTCATGTATTGAAACCTTTTTAGTCTATATTATAATTATTAACGAATAAAGGAGTTGTGAATTTATGACATTAGAAATAGCTATTTTTCTCTCAATGAATGGGCAAGCAAAGGAGGCAATTCATTTTTATACACGTAATTTAGAAGCCAAAAAGTTAATGATGGTTACGTATGAAGAACTGGCGAAAAGAGATCGTTCTTTCAAAATTACAAGTGAAAATAAAGATCATATTGCTCACTCTGTTTTACAAATTGGGAATACAAAGCTAATGATAGCAGAAGATACAATGAATCCTAATGAACGTTATAACGTTGGAAATAACATGTCACTTTGCATTCAAAGCGCTAATCTAGAAGAAATACAAAGATTTTATAATAATTTAATTTCCGATAAGCATGTGAAAATAATCTCTCCGCTGAAAAAAAATGTATTTAGTGAAGCATACGGGATTATTGAAGATCCTTATGGCATACAAATCCAATTAATGTATGATAAACGACTAAACTAATTAATTAATTAATTAATCATATTCACATATTCCTAATAAAAAAGACACGAAATTCGTGTCTTTTTATTTTATAGAAATGACTCTACCCGTTTCACTACTTTCAACCGCTAATTGAATCAGCTTGATTACTTCTAAACCTTCTTGCGCTGTTACAGGTGGTTTTTCACCATTTATAATGCTATCTCTTACACCGTTATAGTACATGTCATAACAGCCGACTTCTGTTGGAATACGTACTGACTCTTCTTCTGTTTCTAGAGTAACAAAATTCTCTTCAGCGTCTACTCCATAACCGTTATCGCCTGGCTTCATTCCATTTTTTAATTGTTCTTCCTGTGAATCCATACCGTATTTCACGATAGAACCTTTATCTCCATGCAGTGTAAAGTGTGGACCGGCTTTTTTCACATAACTGCTACTACGTAAAATGACACGTTTAACTCCGTAATGAAGTACTATGTGGAAATAATCATCAATTTCTGCACCTGGTCGTTGTTTGATTACATCTGCACTGATTGCATTTGGTTTCCCAAATAATGATAATGCTTGGTCAATTAAATGCGAGCCTAAGTCATATAATATACCTGATCCTGGTAAGTTCTTTTCTCTCCATCGATCACGTACATGTGGACGGAAGCGATCGAAATGCGCCTCATATGCGTATACATTCCCTATTCTATCCTCTTCTAATAATTTCTTTATCGTTAAGAAATCATTATCAAAACGGCGGTTATGATATACACTTAATACCACATTATGCTGCTCTGCTAATGAAATAAGCTCTTCTCCTTCTTCAATTGAAACAACAAATGGTTTCTCTACAACAACATGCTTACCGTTTAATATTGCTTCTTTTACATATGGAAAATGAGTTGTATTTGGTGAAGTAATAACAACTAAGTCAATATCAGCTCGCTTCACCAATTCATCAATTGTACTCACGACGTTAGCATTCGGTAATGTTTCTTTTACTACCTCTTCTTTTGAAGATAATACGGCACGAATATCGTATTCTTCTATCGTTTGTAATAATGGGATGTGAAATGTTGTACTAGAAAATCCAAACCCTACAATCCCTACACCTATTTTTTTCATGTTGCCCCTGGTTTAAAATTCTTATAAAAATCTATAAATCGTTGGCGAACCAAGTCAAATGCCAACTACCGAAAAGGAATCTCACCTTTTTCCTGTCCGTAAGGGTTGTGACCTTTTCATCCACCTATTGTGAAAGAATGACGGCAGGTTCCTGTTAGGAACGATCTGTCCTTGCATACTACCATTCATCCAAGTCAGTAGCATGCAAGAGGTTATAAGAAATAAACCAGTACCCCCTTCTCATTTAAATTTTAAATACGAATTGTTGATTGCTCATATAAACAGTTTTGTGAAGAATGCTCCACAATTTCCAATTGTGATATTCTTTCCACGTTTGAATTGTTTGTAACCATTTTTTATATACTTTTTTCGTATTCTTTTTACTTTCTTCCATGGAAGCAACAAGAATACGCAGTTTTGTTGTAATTTGGTTTTTTAATAATAATATAATCTCTTTTGGTACTTGTTCTTGCAATTCTAATCCACGTCTTGCGATCGTGAATGCGGCTGCTTCATGAACGCTAATACCGAAATTTTTACTGTATTTTAATTTTCCAATCACACTTGTATAAGCGGGGTTTACCGTTTTAATAGAAAATCCGTTACGAAGAGCCATACGAATTAAACTGTTCAACATCTTTTTATACGTAAATTGATGGAAATTACGATTACTGTATGTATCAGTATCATGAGATTGTTGAAACTTTAAATCTTCTAAAACAATTCCACCTACATTGTTTTCCAATAACCATGTTTTAATTTGTTTTACGATTTGTCCAATTATCGTTGCACGTTTGTTTGTTGAAAATGTATTCAGATTGTGTAGATAAAAAATTTTTGAACCTTTAAAATTACCTTGTTTTGTACATAAACTAACTGCAATGCGGTCCGGATTTACATCAATTCCTGCAATTACATCTGATTGTGGTGTTTCCTTGAAATCTAGTACACGACCTATTTCTGTTTCATTAAACGTAATATTTACATAAAATTCATTTTGTTTACGAATGATTTCTACACTATATTTTTGATGCTCTATAATCGGTTTTCCTTTTGGATTTACACCGATTTGCTTTCCCATAACGACATTTGTGATTTGATGATAAAAATGATATGGAATGATAATCGGAACTTTGATTCGTGGGCTTTTTGTTTTTCCATTTGTTCTTCCTAATGGATTTGCAATTTCTAACCATCCTTGCCCACAGTCATCAACTGTAATGCGCATGTTCAAATTCCCTTTTTTGCTTTTATCTCCACGAGAATATAATTGTCGTGT
>NZ_JBQAIE010000017.1:0-103555 GCF_051918845.1 Bacillus cereus group sp. MYBK101-2
AGCGTTCATCCTGAGCCAGGATCAAACTCTCCAATAAAGTTAGTTTGTCTAGCATCTAAAATAAAAATTGACGTTTCACGTTGTTTGTTTCGTTCAGTTTTCAAAGAACTAAAAGCGGGTGAAGAGAATCGAACTCTCGACCAGAGCTTGGAAGGCTCTTGTTTTACCACTAAACTACACCCGCGTGGTCGGGAAGACAGGATTTGAACCTGCGACCCCCTGGTCCCAAACCAGGTGCTCTACCAAGCTGAGCCACTTCCCGTAATTGGCGCGCCCGAGAGGAGTCGAACCCCTAACCTCTTGATCCGTAGTCAAACGCTCTATCCAATTGAGCTACGGGCGCTTATTCATGATGTTTTTTCGTCGTTGTATTTTGGCGACTCAATTATCTTATCATACTACATTTTTAAATGCAAGTACTTTTTTCAAAAGATTTTTGATGCGGCCGAGAGGACTTGAACCTCCACGGGGTTTCCCCCACTAGGCCCTCAACCTAGCGCGTCTGCCGTTCCGCCACGACCGCGCGGAAAAAACAAAAGTGAGCCATGAAGGACTCGAACCTTCGACCCTCTGATTAAAAGTCAGATGCTCTACCAACTGAGCTAATGGCTCGTAAATGGCTGGGCTAGCTGGATTCGAACCAGCGCATGACGGAGTCAAAGTCCGTTGCCTTACCGCTTGGCTATAGCCCATCGAAATACTTATCTTATTTTCAAAGACAAATGTTATTGTACCATAATGACCAATAAAAAACAACTGCCAATTAGCAGAAGTTAAAATGGCGGTCCCGACCGGGGTCGAACCGGCGATCTCCTGCGTGACAGGCAGGCATGTTAACCACTACACCACGGGACCATTTAATCTTTACATTAATATCATTTTACTTTTCATTATAATATTATGGTGGAGGATGACGGGATCGAACCGCCGACCCCCTGCTTGTAAGGCAGGTGCTCTCCCAGCTGAGCTAATCCTCCGAAGTGGTGACCCGTACGGGATTCGAACCCGTGTTACCGCCGTGAAAGGGCGGTGTCTTAACCACTTGACCAACGGGCCAATATGAATGGCAGAGAAGAAGGGATTCGAACCCTCGCACCGCGTTCGCGATCTACTCCCTTAGCAGGGGAGCCCCTTGAGCCACTTGGGTACTTCTCTGTATGGCTCCGCAGGTAGGACTCGAACCTACGACCGATCGGTTAACAGCCGATAGCTCTACCACTGAGCTACTGCGGAATAATAAAGACAATTTGTATCTTATAAAAATTCTTATCGTAAGTCAAGAGGTTTTTTCACAACATCTTGTACAAACGTGACATGTTTATAATATACTGGATTGCGTTTTCACTGTCAAGATGTTTTCTTTATCAAGATTAGTTTCCCTTTACACTTTCCGCAGACATATCTTTTTGTATTTATTTGACGCCTCCTTACATATTGAAGTGAGCATTCCATACATTCATACATATAAACCTTTTTGCCCTTCTCTTCATTTATCATTCGTTTACAAAAGCGTGGTGCATCAACTGCCTTTAATAATTCTCGAAAATCCTTATCCCGATGCTTATACCCTCTTCCCGCAATATGTAAGTGATAATGACAAAGTTCATGTTTAACAATCCCAACTAATTCTTCTTTCCCATACATTTCATAATATCGATAATTCAGTTCAATATTATGTGTATTCAACAGATAACGTCCACCAGTTGTACGCAACCTACTATTAAACATTGCTTTATGTAAAAACGGCATTCCGAAATATTGTAGTGATACTTCTTCCACTAGCCGCTGTATTTCTTGCTCATCCATTTTCATTCCTCCTAAACAAAAAAATATTTTTACACTTTTCTCCTCTCTTATACATATATTAAATAGTACATATACCCATCCTCATTCAAGAAGCGTGGTTTCTAAAAACATAGCAAAAATAGAAATCCACTCACCAACCTCTCATTAATAGTACTTTACATTTATGAGAGTAGGATTAAACAAGGAGGGATTCCTATGCCTACATGGCTCAAAAAACAAATGCAACGCGCATATTTTGAAAAAAACCGGTATCAAATTAAATTACTAAATGAATGCTGGTTTTATTATAGCAAAATACATCAAAGTTCCTAATCCATTACACGTTTTATCCTATAAAAAAAGAGCAGTTTCATCTGCTCTCTTCTCTTACTATTCAATCGGCAACATAGATAATGCAACGCGACCTTTTTTCGTATCAATATCATCTACCCATACTTTGACGATTTGTCCGACAGATACAACATCTAACGGATGCTTCACGTATTGTTTGCTTAGTTTAGAAATATGTACTAACCCATCTTGTTTCACACCTACATCAACGAAAGCACCGAAATCAACAACGTTACGAACTGTTCCTTCCAGTTCCATACCACGTTTTAAATCTTCTAATTTCAAAATCCCTTTTTTCAGAAGCGGTTTAGGCAACTCATCCCTCATGTCTCGCTCTGGACTAATGAGTGCATCTATAATATCGACTAATGTTGGCTCTCCAATTCCCGTTTCTTGCGACAACTTAGAAATCTCCACTTCTTCTAAACTCTTTTGTAATTGTGGTTGCCCTACGTCATCTTTTGATAAACCTAGACTCTTTAATAACAATTCAACATTTTTATATTGTTCTGGGTGAATACCTGTACGGTCTAACGGATTTGCCCCTTCTAATATACGTAAGAAACCTATACATTGTTCATATGTCTTCGCACCTAGACGTGGTATTTTCTTTAAGTCTGTTCGTTTTGTAAATTTCCCTTCTTCTTCACGCTTTGCTACAATATTTTTCGCAACAGTTTTTGATAAGCCTGAAACATATTGTAACAACGCAACTGAAGCTGTATTTACATTCACACCGACTTGGTTAACTGCTGTCTCTACTACAAACGTTAATGATTCATTTAATCTTTTTTGAGACACATCATGTTGATATTGTCCAACCCCAACTGATTTCGGATCAATCTTTACAAGTTCAGCAAGTGGGTCTTGCAGACGCCTACCAATAGAAACCGCACTTCTTTCTTCAACCTGTAAATCCGGGAATTCCTCACGTGCTAAATCAGAAGCCGAATACACACTCGCACCAGCTTCGTTTACAATAATATAGAAGACTTCTCGTTCCACATTTTGTAATACATCAACTATAAATTCTTCCGATTCTCTAGAAGCTGTACCATTCCCAATCGCAATCATTTCAACTTGATATTTATCTATAATAGAAAGAACTTTCGCTTTTGCATCTTCATATTTACGCACTGGTGGATGCGGATAAATAACATCAATATATAAAACTTTTCCCGTATCGTCTACGATAGCTAATTTACACCCCGTTCTATATGCAGGGTCTACAGCTAACACAACCTTTCCTTTCATCGGAGGTTGTAATAACAAATTACGTAAGTTCTCAGAGAAAATATGTATCGCTTGTTCCTCAGCTGTTTCTGTTAATTCTTTTCGAATCTCCCTTTCAATAGAGGGTTGAATTAATCGTTTATAACCATCCTCAATTGCTAACTTTACATACTGTGCACTTTTTGAATCGTTATCACGAATTACTTTCTTATATAAGAAAGTTACTATCTCATCTACTGGTGGAACAACAGAAACTCTCAATATATCTTCTTTCTCACCTCGATTCATCGCTAATACGCGATGCGGCACGACTTTCTGCAACGGTTCTTCATAACTGTAATACATTTCATATATATTTTTTTCATCTTTCTCTTCATCTTTTACAGCCGAGGACATAACACCTTTTCGAAAAGTAACATTCCGAATCCAACTACGATATGCCGCTTCATCTGAAACGATTTCTGCAATAATGTCTTGAGCACCTTGCAATGCTTCCTCTGCAGATTGCACTTCTTTCTCGGCATTTATAAACTCTATTGCCTTCTGATTCGGATCTTCTTTCGTATATAACAATAACCATTCAGCTAATGGCTCTAACCCTTTTTCTTTTGCAATCGTTGCTTTCGTTCTTCTCTTCTCTTTATACGGACGATATAAATCTTCTACTTCTTGCAACTTTGTAGCTTTCACAATTTGCTGATGTAATTCTCCTGTCAGTTTCCCCTTCTCATCAATAAGACGAAGAACCTCTTCTTTCCTATCTTCAAGCTGCATTATATATTGCCATCTCTCTAAAATTGTACGAATTTGCACTTCATCTAAAGAGCCTGTCCATTCTTTTCGGTAACGAGCAATAAATGGAACTGTGTTACCTTCTTCTGTTAATTGAATAACATGACGAACTTGCTTTTCGGTAAAGCCTAATTCCTTCACTAACATTTTCATTAACGCTTGTCGATTATCTACCATTTCCATATACAACCGTAACCTCCTCTATAATAAAAAAAGTTGCCCTTCAAAGAGAGCAACTTAAACTGCCGATTTAAAAATCTATTAGTCCTAAACTAATTTGTAGCGCTTCATCTACACGAATCATCATCACTTCATCTAAGTGAGTGATTTTGTCCGTTAAGCGCTGCTTATCGATTGTTCGAATCTGCTCAAGTAAAATAACAGAATCTCTCTCAAAACCGTACTTTTTCGCATCAATTTCCACATGAGTGGGTAATTTCGCTTTTTGAATCTGTGCAGTAATAGCCGCTACAATCACCGTTGGACTAAAACGATTTCCGATGTCATTTTGAATGACAAGAACCGGACGAACGCCTCCTTGCTCAGAACCAACAACTGGGGAAAGGTCTGCAAAATACACGTCGCCGCGTTTTACAATCAAAATATTACCCCCCGCTAACTAAGCGTTCTACTGTATGAGCTGCTTCATACTCTGCTAAGAAAGCTTCAGATGCAATACCAAGATTAATTTTTCCCATTTCAATGTACCCACGTCGCATTGATTCATGTTGGTAGCGTTTCTTCGTCTTATGTTGACGCAATAACAGTTGTGTTGCCTGGCAAATTAGTTCATGGCGATTCTTATTCTCTTGTTTTCCAATTCCGTCCAATTCCGTTACCATTTGCTTTGGCAACCGAACCACGATTTCAGTAGTTACACTTGATTCGGACACAAAAATACACCTCCACCGTCAACTACACACCCAAATATATATATGACACCTATTGTAATAATACCATTGTATGGAGCCTGTTGCAAAGACTTCCTTATTCCTTGCTTATGTTTTCCAATTCACAAACAAAACATTCATATTCTTTTATTTTTTATCTCATTACAACAAGAAACGGAAGAGTTTCCACGTTAAATTATGTTAAAAGTAATGATAAGTAAAAAGCTTCTCGTCAAAAAACGAACTTATTCTTAGCCAACGAAAAGTCCTCTCACATGACAAGAAGCAAATCATACTACCTTCTATATATCATTCAAATAATTGATTACTTCCACAACTTTACCGTTCCGTATAAATATTCTCGGCACACGGAAACTAATCGTTGTAATAATTTCATAATTAATAGTTCCTGAATATTCCGCAACCTCTGTAGCGCTAATATATTCATCTCCTTGCCTTCCGATGAGTGTAACTTTCGTACCAAGAGGCACTTTACAAGGAAGGTGTATCATAAATTGATCCATCGTTACTCGACCCACAATCGGTACCCTTTTACCATTTACAAGCACTTCAAATCCTTGTAATCTTCTAAGCCAGCCATCTGCATAACCAATTGCAACGGTCGCAATCCATTCTTCAGTTTTCGTTCGATAAGTGACGTTATAACTAATTCCATCCCCTTTAATCACCTGTTTAATATGAGCAACTTTCGTATGCAATGATAGCGCTGGTTCTAATTTAAGCGGTAAAAAAGGGCGTATTTCTACAGATGGAGATAACCCATACATCGCAATGCCAATTCGTACTGCATTAAATGTAATCCCTTGAAAACGTAGCGTTGCAGCACTATTAGCTGTATGAACAAACTTAGGATTCACTCCGAATTCTTTCAACCAACTTAACTGCTCCAAAAATGTGTTATATTGCTTATCAAAGTAAGAAGTCTCCACCTCATCTGCTGTTGCAAAATGTGTATAAACTCCTTCCAATTCTAAGAATGGTGCACCTTCTAAGCTTTTTAAAAATCCTTTTAATTCTTTACGTTCACGTATTCCAATTCTCCCCATACCACTATCGAAATTAATATGGTATTTCATCGTAGACGAACCATCCCAAAGTTTGATTGCTTCATCTACCCATTCCTTTTGAAAAACAGTTAATGCTACATCATTTTCAGCAGCTACATTTATATCACGAGGAGGAGAAGGACCTAACACTAAAATCGGCGCAGTAATACCAGCTCTTCGAAGCACTAAAGCTTCATCTAAGAACGCAACTGCTAACCTTGTCGCCCCCGCTTCTAATGCTGTTTTAGCCACCGGTACATAATCGTGCCCATATGCATTCCCTTTAACTACGGCAAAAATTTCTACACCACTCGGGATAAATTCTTTAATATGTGTAACGTTGTTATAAATGGCATCTAAATCCACTTCCACCCAAGTGTCACGGTAAAATGGTGCTTCTTCCATAAATACACTTCCTTATACACGATATGCGAAGCTTATTCTTTTATATGCTTCTTTTATGAAATCCACCCTTCAAACTAAGAAAAGACGTGGTGCACATATATCACCACGTCTAAGAAGTTACTTCACTTGCTTCTCTGTAACTGAACGAGCAACCATTAATAGCTCCTTCGGCTCTAAACCTTTAGACACGAGCATATATTCTACTCCGTTATGCGACCACGTTAAAGAGTCTTTCGTCAATGCTCCAATTGTAAAGCCAAGATCAACCAATTCTCCGCTCACACTTATTGCTGACGAAGCCTCTGCAACTTTTGCCTTTTCTTGTATTAAAGTAAAGGATTTCTTACTTCCAGTGTATGTGAGTATTGCACGCTTGCCACTGTCTGTCTTCAACTCTTTTTCATCTTTCAAAGTCATACCTTGTGGCGTATCACGTGGATATAAAATAGCAAACGGTTTGTCTTCTTTCGCTGTCGTTTGAACATCTACTTGCGCTCTAGACATATTTTGTTTCGTATCAAATGCACCTTTATCAAATTTCGCGTCGAATTTCACTTTAGAGAAATCTACTTTCACAAGAACATTTTGATCATTATCCATTAACTTCACCGAAACTGGCGTTAAATCACTTTTCTTCAACGTAATCTCTTGTCTCGGCAACATGTTTTGATGCTGATAGTTTGTTTTTGTTTTAAAAATATAATGCTTATCTGTTTTTTCAAAAGTAAGGTTTTTCTTATCCTGTAAAATATCTCTCACAAGAGATTCGTATAAATAAGCCTGGCTACTATTTTGCGGCCAATCACTTTGGAAACGGAAACTCTTATTAAGAGCTGGCGTTAATACAAATACTCCTTCTTCATTTCTTAAAATAATTTGACTTTGATCTTTTTTCGCATTCTGCAAATTCACACGATAAAAAGAAGGTTCCTTATGCCATATTTCTACCTTATACTCCTGAGGCTCATTCCCTGTTTTAATAGATAATTTCGCTTCAGCTTGATAGCTTTTCAACCCTTTTACTTTCGCCTCTAAATCTCTCACAACATCATCTTGTTTCTTCTCCATACAACCGGCCAACACAAAAACGGTTAATAAACCGACAAGAACTAAAAACAGACGCCTTTTCATCACTTCAGCCCCTTTGCCCCTATAAATGAATGGAAGATGTACCTTCCTTATCGCTACCACAAATATATGAGACAAAGATATAAAATATGCAGACTAGCGTGACGAGCTTTCTAAAACAACTTGAGCAACAGCAAATTCCTTACTGTGACTAATTGATAAATGAACAATATGCTCTGTACTTGTAATAAGAATCGGCTTGCCTCTATCATCATTTCTTACTTCAATATCTAAAAAACTCACTTCTTTCCCGATACCAGTCCCTACCGCTTTTGAATACGCCTCTTTCGCTGCAAATCTTCCAGCTACAAACTCTGTAAGGCGGCTTCCCTTCAGCCCCTTAGCAACATTACGTTCACTTTCAGTTAAAATACGTTCCATAAATTTAAGCTTTCCATCTATCATTTTTTCAATTCGATTCAATTCAATAATATCGATTCCAATCCCTACAATCATTTCAAAATCCCCTTCTTCTATTTAGCTTTCTTTTTTCATATTGTAAGAATAACAGAGAATCTTTCTGATGCAAAAGGAGTGATACTCACCATATGCTAATACCATCCGCCCGCATTTCCTTACAACCCATCACCATTGCTTTACTTCTCATACAATTAATCATGATTATATTAGGGGATTTTTCCCTCTTTCCTATGGCAGCTTCTAATGAATATATCGCTAAAGGAGAATGGTGGCGTCTCATAACTTCCCTGCTCGTACATGTAGACTTACAACATTTTCTTTCTAATAGTATTTGTTTATTCATGCTTGGCTCTTCTATTGAAAAACAACTAGGGCACTTTTCTTTCATCATTATTTTTTTCCTTTCTGGCATTCTCGGAAATATTTCGTCTTACCTTATTATGCCTCATGAATACATTCATGCCGGGGCATCTGGTGGCATTTTCGGATTGCTAGGTGCACAGTTATTTCTATTGTATAGCCGATATCGTTCTTCCAATCCAAGAGACATCGCTATTTTTTCAATTATGATATGTATATTACTACTATTCACTTTCTTCAATCCCTCTGCCAACCCTATCAGCCATTTAACAGGATTGATCATTGGTGGTATTTGCACCCCTTTATTAATAAAAAAACTCGATGGTGCAGAGCTCATTTAATATAAAAGCTCGCACCATCGACAATTTCCACATCTGTTTGTTCACTTAAATCTCTCATGAGTTGAAATAAAGACTCATCCTTCTTCTTCGCTTCAATCATACAATCAATTTGCGGAACACTTCCTTTTATCTTTTTTAAAAAAGATAAAAAAGTATCTACATTAATAAAGTCCGCATGTGCCCTTGGGTCTTTTCCCTCTCTAGGACTAGAAATGTGCATTTTCACCGGTAACAAAGACGATTCCCACGTATGTACAACACGCGCCCAATCTTCATGCCAATCTTCTCGATCATGATTCATCATATGATGATGTAAATCAAATACAACGGGAATGTCCAACTTTTCTCCTAAATATAATGTGTCCTCGAGCGTAAAAGTTGTATCATCATTTTCTAACATAATCATTTCCTGAATACCTCTTGGGACGTTAGACCAATTCTCTATAAAACGCTCTAATGCGAGCTCTTTATCTTTATATCCGCCCCCAACATGCATTACACATCGTTGCTTATGTTCAATTCCCATACCTTTTAATAATTTTCTATGCATTTGTAATGTCTTGACAGATTGTTTAAAAATATTCTCCTCGGGTGAATTAAGTACAACAAAATGATCTGGATGAAAATCAATACGCATATTCATTCGAATAGCGTAATCACCTAGCACTTTTAAATTTTCTTTTAAGGGACGAATGTAGTTCCACTCTAACAACTCCTCATGATTCGCTAAAGGAATCAACTTGGAACTAAGTCGAAAAAAGGATATATCATGGCCTTTGTTATGTTTTAATAACCGTAAGCAATTTTCCAAATTCGAATTAGCAATTCTTTCAAGTTTACGAATCGCCGCTTCCCGATCATCTATTTTTTGAAACTGCGCGTACGTCATCGTTTGAGATGGGGATGCGTTTTTCAAATGTACACTCATCGCAACATACCCAAGTCTTACAAGCATGTAGCACCTCATTTCTACACAAGTTATTATGTAGTATGTACAATTACAGAAATAAAAAAAGAGAATGCCGGAAAAGGGCATTCTCTTTTTTACTATTAAGCTTGTGGCTTACGGCTATGATGTTTTCTTTCGCCGCGTCCGTTTGAAGATCCTGGGCGACCTTGACCTTCTCCACGACGACCACGGTTGCCGCCATCACGATTGCGATCACGGTTACCGTCACGATTACGACCATCACGATTGCGGTCACGGTTACGACCATCGCCACCGCGTCCATCACGACTACGATTACGGTTACCATCACGGTATCCGCCTCCGTTACCGCCGCGTTTTTTAGAACCGCCACCTCTTGCAACAACTGGTGGTTCTGATGTTAAAGCGATTGGAGTTGTATCTGGCTCTTTTGTCATCATTTTTAAAGCAGCAGCTACTACTGTTACAGAGTCGTTCTCTTCTAACATTTCTTCCGCAATACGCTTGTAGTATGCTAAGTTTTCATTTTCAATTGTGTTTTGAAGTTTTTCAGCGATTAAACGTTGTTGACCTTCTAGTGCCTCGTCAAGTGTTGGTGCATCCATGCGGTCCATTTTACGTTTTGTTGTACGCTCGATATTTTTTAATTGTCCAGATTCACGTGGTGTTACAAATAGCATTGCAATACCTTTTTTACCTGCACGACCAGTACGGCCAATACGGTGAACGTATGATTCTGGATCTTGTGGAATATCGAAGTTGTATACGTGTGTTACACCTGAAATATCAAGACCACGTGCAGCAACGTCTGTTGCAACAAGAACTTCAATAGAACCTTCTTTGAACTTACGTAATACAGACATACGTTTCGCCTGAGTTAAATCACCATGGATACCTTCCGCAGCATAACCACGTAAATTTAATGCTTCTGATAATTCATCAACACGACGCTTTGTACGACCGAATACAATCGCAAGCTCTGGAGATTGAATGTCTAATAAGCGTGTCAATACATCAAACTTTTTCTTTTCTTGCACTTCTAAATAGAACTGCTGAATGTTTGGCATTGTTACTTCTTTTGCTTTTACTTTAATGTGTTGAGGCTCAGTCATGAAACGCTCAGCAATACGACGGATTGGATCCGGCATTGTCGCTGAGAATAGTAATGTTTGGTGTGTTTCTGGCACATCTGTTAAAATTGCTTCAATATCTTCAATGAAGCCCATGTTTAACATTTCATCCGCTTCGTCAAGAACAACTGTCTCTACGTTTTGTAAGCGAAGTGTTTTACGGTTAATATGATCTAAAATACGACCCGGCGTACCAACAATAATGTGTGGGTGTTTTTTTAGAGCACGAATTTGGCGGTTAATATCTTGACCACCGTAAATTGGTAAGATACGAACGCGTTTATGTTTACCAATTTTGTATAGCTCTTCTCCAACTTGAATTGCTAATTCACGCGTTGGTGCGATAACAATACCTTGAACCGATTCTTTATGTGTATCCACTTTATCTAATAGTGGTAATCCGAATGCTGCTGTTTTCCCTGTACCTGTTTGTGCTTGCCCAATAATATCCTTACCTTGCAATGCATGTGGAATTGTTTCAGCTTGAATTGGCGTAGCCTCTTCAAAGCCCATACTTTCAACAGATTGCAGTAAAGAATCACTTAATCCTAATTCTCGAAATGTTGTCAATGTTACTTCTCCTTTTCTATCCTATACTTATCATTTAAAAAAAGGCGTTTTCCGAATTTGCGGAAAAGCCCTTTTCCTGAATGCTCACGTATATAAACGGGCGTATATTCTTCACGAAAATACTTCTAAACGTTATTACACTTTATCAATTATAAGTTTTGTATGTGTAAAAAGCAAACCCAACTGTTACCTTATTTTCATATTCAGAGGTTTTTTCTTCACTTTTATTTTTTTATATTTACTGTAAGCGCTTATTATAAGTTTCTTCTTTTTTCGTTGCTATCATCCCTATTTATATACACCAATTATTTCAACATCGTAATTACTTCTTCCAATTTCATACCGCGAGATGCTTTTATTAATACAACATCTTTTGCATCGACTACTGCTTGCAACTCTTTTACTAACTCTTCTTTATTATCATAAGCCTTTACACGTTCGTTAGGGAAATTAATTTTCGCTCCTTCAGCAATTTGAGCCCCTAATTTACCATATGTGAACACATAGGAGATTTTTGCTGGATCGATTAATTTACCTACCTCATAATGAAACTGTACTTCTTGATCTCCAAGCTCTAACATATCGCCGAGAACAACAATTTTTTTAGAGAATCCATCTAAACCATTCATTAGGTGGAATGCTGCTTCCATAGCTGTTGGACTTGCATTATAAGCATCGTTGATAATTGTTAATCCACTATTTGTTTTTACAATTTCCATACGCATGCCTGTCATTTGAAGTGTTACTAAACCTTCTTTCATCTCTTCCCACGTTACACCAAAATGTTTCGCAATTGCCATAGAAGCAAGCGTATTATACACATTGTGTTTCCCTAATACCGGTAGATAGAATGAAATATTTTCTTCTCTATTCATTTTAAAGTGTGTCCCAGTTGCTTGTAACGTTACAGTCGTTGGATAGTAATCATTTGCTCTAGCATCACCAAACGTAACTGTTTCAGCTATTAAATTCATTTCAGGAACACGATTCGTTAATAATGGCTCATCTCCGTTATATACGAACACTCCACCTTCTTGTAATCCTGTCACAATTTCTAATTTCGCTTCAGCAATTGCCTCGCGAGAGCCTAAGTCCATTAAATGCGCTTCACCAATGTTCGTAATGATAGCTGCATTTGGACGAGCTAACTTAGATAAGAATTCAATTTCCCCACGGCTTGACATTCCCATTTCTAATACAGCTACTTCTGTATTTTCTTCTAAGTTTAAAATAGTAAGAGGTAGCCCGATATGATTATTGAAGTTTCCTTCTGTTTTTTGAACTTTGAATTTAGTCGCAAGAAGACTTGTTACAATATCTTTTGTAGATGTTTTACCGTTACTACCTGTCACACCAATCACTTTAACATCCAATTGGTCGCGATAGTTTTTTGCTAACATTTGTAATGCTGATAGCGTGTCTTCTACAAAAATAACCGGAAGATTCTCAGGTGGATTTGCTACATCTTTCATCCATAATGTCGCCACAGCTCCATTTTCAACAGCTTTATCTACAAAAGCATGTCCATCGAAACGTTCACCTTGAATCGGAACATATAAGTTTCCTTTTTCGATTTTTCTCGTATCAATAGACACTCCTTGTATAGTAATTCCCTCATACTGCTCTGCTAATCCCGTACCATTTGTCATTTGTTCTACTTGTTTTAACGTTCGATTTATCATAAAAACACTCCTTACATAGAGGAAGCACTATTCCTTCGAATAGTGCCTCCTCCTTTTTTTGTTAGATTGTATATTTAATTTTTTGTTTTTCTTCGTGACGCTCCATTGCTAAACGAATTAGCTCTTCAATTAATTCTGGATACGGTAATCCAGTATGTTGCCATAGTAGAGGGAACATACTAAACGGCGTAAATCCTGGCATCGTATTCACTTCGTTAATGTATACTTCTCCATCTTTCGTTAAGAAGAAATCAGCTCGCGTTAAGCCAGCACCATCTAACGATTGGAATGCAACAATCGCATCTCGCTTAATAACATTAGACTCTTCTTCTGTCATTTCAGCTGGAATAATTAACGCTGTATCACCATCGATGTATTTCGACTTATAATCATAGAAGTCTTTTTTAGGTACGATTTCACCTACAACTGAACATTTCGGTTCATCATTACCTAGTACACCAACTTCTACTTCACGTCCAACGATATTTTCTTCCACAATAATTTTACGGTCAAATTGGAATGCCTCTTCAAATGCATTCTCAAGTTCTTCACGATTTTTACACTTATTAATCCCAACACTTGAACCAAGGTTTGCTGGTTTTACGAAGCAAGGGTAACCTAATACTTCTTCTACTTTTTCATATGCTGTTTCACGATCTTTTTCCCATGCACTACGAATAAATGATGCATATTTTGCTTGTTTCAATCCAGCTTCTGCAAAGATGTTTTTCATAACAACTTTATCCATACCAGCAGCAGATGCTAGAACACCATTTCCTACATAAGGAATATTCATTAATTCTAATAATCCTTGTACCGTTCCATCTTCACCATTTGGTCCATGTAGTAATGGGAAAATAACGTCGATAGCATTTTCCTCAGCATTTGCAGATGGAATGATTTCTGTGCTTAATGATAGCGGAGAAATCGCATTTTCTGCACCGCTCATTTTTAGAACTTCAACATCTGTTACTTCACCTTCAATACGCTCACCGCGTACCCATTGACCTTGTTCTGTAATATAAATTGGATGAATCTCGAATTTATCTTGATTTAATGCTTTAATAGCAGCAAGAGCCGTTTGTAGCGAAACTTGATGCTCAGCTGATTTTCCACCATATAATAAACCTAATTTAATTTTTGTCACTGAAATCACCCTAACCAATTGTTTTCATTTTTCTATTTTAGCACTTTTTATAAAAATAGGTAGTTCCTATTTGAAATAAAATGCAACTTCCACAAATAATTAAATGACACCACTTATTAGTTTTCTATACTTTTTCCACTTAAATTTCTTCATAAATATATAAAGTGAAACTTTAATCAGTGGGGGGCTTCATCCCCTACTAATTATTAGTTGAACCAATCGGACTTTTATGGGCAGTTGATCCCCCACCTAAATTCCTTGCTTTCGCTGAATTTTGAGGTGAGGGTCTTACTGCCCATTAAAGTGGGATAAAATTGCAACCCAATCTAGTTATGTACCTAAAATATGTAGAAATCCCTGTTTTGTGTATGTCATCTAATTATTAAGAAGATTGTTTGGTTAGCGTGCCTTTTTGCCTTTGTTCAACGAGACGATCTAAAGAAATATATACAACACCTGCAACTACACATCCTATAGCTAAAATTGTAAATAGGAAGTGACCAAGTAATCGATCTAATAAAAACCCCCCAAGAAGTGGACCAAATGCATTTCCTGTAATCCACTGCAAACTTGCAGCCCCCATATAAGTCCCTCTTAAATGCTCAGGGGCCAAATTCGCTACAAACGTCATCTGTACAGGCGACATAATCATCTCGCCTAATGTATATATGGCATACACAAACAGTAACGTTATTAAAATAATTGTAGCATTCGTATCTAATCCTCCAAACCACTTCGGTAACCAACCTATAAAAAACAAACCTATCCCGAACAAACATGCACCATATAACATCGTCTTTCCGACAGGTTTATCTGTGGCCCATTTTGAAATTTGAAATTGGAACAACACAACTAATAGTCCGTTTAACGCCATTAAATATGGGTATGGATTGTTAGTTCCAAAAATATCTTTCATTTCATTATCAAAGTGCAATGGCAACATACCTTCTGTTTGAGAAAATCCCATCGAAATAATGATACCTGCTAATAAATAAATCATGAGTGCCTTATCTCGCAATACAACTTTCCACACCACTCCTGATTCCTTTTCTTTATCCTCTTCCTCATTCGCAATCTTTGGCATTGTCTCTTGAATAAGAACGAATACAAGCAATGCATAGAATAACATCGTAGACGAGGCAATAATAAACACAAGGTTCTTCGACAACATAACTACTGAAGCCCCCATTATCGGGCCAATTGCAGCACCTATATTATGCCCCATCCGCAACAAACCATATGCTTCTGTTCTTTTTTCTGGCACTGTTACATCCGCAACCATCGCTGATGCAGCTGGATGAAATAGCGAATTACTTAACCCTAAAAAAATTGATAAAATCGCATACGGAATAAATCCTTCTATAAATAAAAAACCGAGCATTAATAATGCATTACTCACCATCGAAAATATCATAATCGGCTTTCTTCCATATATATCAGCGATTCTTCCCCCTATAATGGATCCAAAACTCGCAGCAATTGGAGAAAGCGCCATAATAACTCCAACCTGTAATAACGAATCTACCTTATCTTTTAAATATAATGCAAAGAAAGGCATCAACATCATCATTGCAATTCCATTTAACGTCTCACCAATAAACCGAATCCATACGTTACGGTCCATCTCCCTTAATTCACGCCACGTATTCTTCATCATTTCACCCCTTTAGTTCACCAACAATTATCTTATAATAGATTCAGAAAAATGTAAATTTTCAAATAAAAAAATCCATTCCAACAGAATTAGAATGGATTTTCCTACTTATAAATTTGCTACATCGTCTTCGTCTTTACTATTATTTAAAGCACTATGTTTTCGGCTATATAAAAAGTAAACCGCAATACCAATAACCATCCATACGCCAAAACTAATCCAAGCCGTTCCGGATAATTGAAGCATTAAGTATAAACAAAAAATTACTGTTAACGCTGGTAAAAATGGTACAAGCGGCGCCTTAAATGATCTTGGTAAATCAGGATGAGTTCTTCTCATTACAATAACAGCAACAGCTACAAGTGCAAAGGCTGATAAAGTCCCCATATTTACAAGATGCGCTAATACATTTAAATCTATTAATCCTGAAATAAGTGCTGCAATAATTCCTGTTGTCCACGTATTTAAAAACGGTGTTTTAAATTTAGGGTGAACTTTAGCAAGACGCTTCGGCAATAACCCATCTCTACTCATTGCATACGAAACACGTACTTGCCCATACATCATAACTAACATTACTGTTGTGATCCCTGTAATTGCCCCTACCGAAATGACTCCTGCTAAACTATCTTGTCCAATAAATTGAAGTGCAAAAGCGACTGGATCTGATATATTTAACTGTCCGTATGGAACAATCCCTGTCAAAATAAGCGAAACAACAATATAAAGAGCTGTACAAATTAATAAAGATGCAATAATACCAATTGGTAAATCACGTTGTGGACGTTTCACTTCTTCTGCTGCCGTTGAAACTGCATCAAACCCTATAAATGCAAAGAACACTGTAGCAGCTCCAGCCATTACACCATCTAAGCCAAATGGCATAAAAGGCGTCCAGTTTTCAGGTTTCACATAATTAAAACCAGCAAAGATAAAAATAAGAACAACCGCTAGTTTAATAAATACCATAATATTATTTACACGTGCACTTTCACGAACACCCCTAGATAAAAGAACCGTCATCACTAAAATAATTAGAACGGCAGGTAAATCAATTATTCCACCCTTTCCTGTACCAGGAGCTGAGGAAAGGATGATAGGAATATGAATTCCAAATCCCTTTAATAAAGATTGGAAGTACGCGGACCAACCATTTGCCACAGCAGAGGTTGCAAGTAAATACTCAAGCATTAAGTCCCATCCAATTAAAAATGCGAATACTTCTCCCATCGTCGCATATGTGTACGTGTACACACTGCCTGAGACAGGAACTGAAGAAGCAAATTCAGCATAACAAAATGCAGCAAAGGCACATGCTAACGCGGCTATCGCAAATGATAATATAATAGCTGGTCCAGAATGTTTCGCTGCTACCACGCCCGTTAGAACAAAAATACCCGTTCCAACAATTGCCCCGATTCCAAGCATCGTTAAATCTAGTGCGCCCAATGTTCTTGCTAACGTCTTTTGTTTACTCTCTTGCATTAACTTTGCAATAGGCTTCTTTTGAAAAATTTGCTTCATAGCATGCTCCTCCAAGTTTTAAATTTTCTGAAAATTTTTAATTCGCTTTTTTATTTTACTCATAGTACTTTCCCCAGTCAATACTTTTGTCGAAATAAGTAGAAACTCTTATGAATATGCACGATTTTTATCATTCTTTCTATATATCTTTCTATAACTTTCTTTGGTATTATTATACATGTCGATTCCATGAAAGAGGCATGCTCCGTTATTGAGCATGCCTCTTTTTACTTATTTCACAGTATATGATCCCTCTTCAATCCAGCTATACATATATTTTTCATCTTCTGTTTCATGTGCTTGTTTTACAATACGAAGCGGACGGAATGTATCTATCATAACAGCTAATTCAAGCGTTTCTTTTTTCCCTATACTCGCCTCTGTTTTCCCAGGATGTGGCCCATGAGGAATGCCGCTCGGATGAAGTGTAATAGACCCTTCCTCCACACCTTTTCGGCTCATAAAGTTACCTTCTACGTAGTACAGTACTTCATCACTATTCACGTTACTATGATAATACGGGGCCGGAATAGATTCTGGATGATAGTCGTATAAACGTGGTACGAAAGAGCAAATAACGAAATTGTGACCCTCGAACGTTTGATGTACTGGAGGTGGCTGATGAATACGACCTGTAATTGGTTCAAAGTCCTCTACATTAAAGACCCACGGATATAAATAGCCATCCCATCCAACTACATCTAACGGATGGTGTCCTAAAACATGTTTATGCATATACCCTCGCGACTTTGTCATTACGACAAACTCACCTTTTTCATCATACGTCTCTAATTTTTCCGGGCCACGAATATCTCTCTCACAAAACGGACTATGCTCTAACAATTGTCCATACTCATTGCGATAGCGACGCGGTGTTGTAATTTGGCTATTCGCCTCTACAACAAGAAACTTAGTCTCTCCTTCATCAGGAATAACACGATAAATCGTTCCAATTGGGATTGTTACATAATCGCCTTTTCGATAGTGAATCGTTCCAAACATCGTTTCAATTTTCCCTGTTCCGTAATGAACAAATAACATTTCATCGCCATCACCATTACGGTAGAAATAGTCCATTTTTTCTGTTGGAGTCACTACTCCAATTAATAAATCCTCATTCCCAAGCATAAAGTTTCTTCCGCTTACTGCATCGCCAGTTTTTTTATTTTCTTTCGTGCGAAAATGACGATGAGCAAGAGCTACATCTTCTTCATACTGCAACTGACAAGAATGAGATAATGCCGCATGCCCTACTTCCGTTGGCATATAATGATGGTACAAAATAGATTGCGTACCAGAAAAACCTTTTGTTCCCATTACCTGCTCACGATAAAGCGATCCATCTTTTTTACGGAATTGTACATGTCGTTTATGAGGTAGCTCCCCCATGTGACGATAAAACATGCCCATCACCTGCTTCCCGTTCTATTTTGACCGTATTACGTAACGTACCTAAACCAGTAATCGTAAGTTCTACCACATCACCATCTTGTAGCCACTCTTCTGTACCCAGTTCTAAAATACAACCTGTTCCTACTGTTCCAGAACCAATTACATCGCCTGGGTATAGCGTAACGTCTTCCGAAGCACGTTCAATCATTTCAGCAAATGTATAGTAAATATCTCGAAAGTTCCCTTTTGATAATAGCTTTCCATTTACATGAGCAGTCATCTCTAACTCATAACGGTCACCATTACGATAAATATCTAGTTCCTCTTTCGTAACAAGGTACGCTCCTAATGAAGTTGCAAAATCTTTTCCTTTTGCTGGACCAAGTCCTACCTTCATTTCTGTTGCTTGTAAGTCCCTTGCACTCCAATCATTCATAATACAATAACCAAAAATATATTCCTCTGCTTGTTCACGAGAAATATTTCTTCCTTCTTTCCCAATTACGCAAGCAATCTCTAACTCATAATCAAGTTTTTTAGATTTCTTCGGACTAATTACAACATCATCTGGACCAATTACAGCACGATGGTTCGTAAAATAAAAAACCGGGATATCGTACCATTCAGGTACAACATCTAACCCTCTTCGGCTACGTGCCGTTTTTACGTGCTGTTCAAACGCGTAAAAATCCCGCATACTACTCGGATTAGGAATTGCCGCTGCTAATTGTACTTCTTCTAAGGAATATATGCCCTTTTCCGGATTCTTAATATTACGCAACACTTCTACATACTCATCCGCTTTCTCTAAAAAGGCGAACATAGAAGAAGGTAATTTCCCACCACTAGCAAGATTCATATCAATTACCTTGCCACCTTCAAGCCATCCAGCTCGCATTTCTTTCGAAGGAAGACGAAATGTAACGAATTTCATCCTGATTCCTCCCTATGAAAATGAAATTTCCACCAACAAAGGAGTTTTTGCTGGTGGATATAAATTTTATAAATTTCCGCGACGCTCTTGTTCTCTTTCAATCGATTCGAATAACGCTTTAAAGTTTCCTTCTCCAAATCCGCGAGAACCTTTACGTTGAATGATTTCAATAAATAAAGTTGGACGATCTACAATTGGTTTCGTAAAAATTTGTAGTAAATAGCCTTCATCATCGCGATCTACTAAAATCTTTAATTCTTTTAACTTATCAATTTCTTCATCAATTTTTCCAACTCGTGCAGTTAATTCATCGTAATAAGTATCTGGTGTATCTAAAAACTCCACACCATTTGCACGAAGCGCTTCTACTGTTTTAACAATGTCATTTGTTAGTAAAGCAAGATGTTGTACACCTGCTCCATTGTAGAATTCTAGATATTCTTGAATTTGTGATTTTCGCTTTCCATCTGCTGGTTCGTTAATAGGGAACTTAATACGACTTCCATTTGTCATAACCTTCGACATTAATGCTGAATACTCTGTACTGATATCATCATCATCAAAATGGATCATTTGTTTAAAGCCCATAACGTTCTCGTAATAACTAACCCACTCTTCCATCTTTTCAACATTACCAACTACATGGTCTACAGCAATTAAACCTGACTCTTCAAATGGAATATCAAACTCAGCCTTTTGGAATCCTGGCATAAATGTCCCTTTATAATTTTTACGCTCTACAAGCGTATGAATTGTATCACCATACGTACCAATAACTGCTTTTTTCAATGTACCGTTCTCATCTGTTAACTCTACAGGCGGAGCAATTGCGACGGCACCACGTTTCACCGCTTCTGAGTATGCTTTATCAACATCGTCAACAAGTAATGCCACATCTTTCACGCCATCACCATGAGTCTTTACAAACTCTGCAATACGATTGTCACTACTTAAAGCCCCAGACACAACGAAACGCATATTTTTTTGCACAAGAACATAAGATACTTTTTCACGGTTACCAGTTTCTAATCCAGAGTAAGCCACAATTTTGAATCCGAATGCTCTCGCAAGATAATAACTTGATTGCTTTGCATTTCCTACGTAAAACTCCAAATGATCTACATCACGTACTGGAAAAAAGTCCTCCATTTGTGCAGCTAGCGTATCCATAGATTTTTGTTTCATAAAATCCTCATCCCCCTGTAAATAGATTAAATGGTTCATACTTAAAACCAACCGAAAACGCTTCCAACATCAATCAATAGAAATTAGTTAGCAAGCTAACAAATTCTGACCTTTAAAATTTTCTATCTTTTCTGTCAAATTCCTCTTTTTTTCTTACATATAAAATTCGACTTTTTTCTCTTTAAAATATAGAGGGGCTATTCATACTTGAAGGGATATATAGAAGAAAAATAAAAAAGACCCCAACATATTAATTACTTACTAATATGCTAGAGTCTTTATTTTTTTTGAATGATTGTATTTATATGTCTCATACTAATACTTTTGCAAGGAATAGAATAAATGATGTTAATACTACCGCTCCACCTAATGATCCTAATAAATCTGTTTTTGTTACTTGTAACACTTGTTCACTGTTCATATTCCTCATTCTCCTTTCGTTTTGTATAATGTAAAACTTCTATTATACTAATACACTTGATAGAAATACGATTAATGCTGTTAATACTACTGCCCCACTTGCTGATCCTACAAAGTCACCTTTTGTTACTTGTAATACTTGCTCTTTCATTTTGCATTCTCCTCTCATTTTTCTTTTGTTACAAAGTTTTTATTATACTAACACGCTTGATAAAAATACGATTAATGCTGTTAATACTACTGCTCCACTTGCTGATCCTACGAAATCACCTTTTGTTACTTGTAATACTTGCTCCTTCATGTTTTTCATTCTCCCTTCTCTTCTTTTGTTACAAAACTTTTATTATACTAATACGCTTGATAGAAATACGATTAACGCCGTTAACACTACTGCTCCACTTGCTGATCCTACGAAGTCACCTTTTGTTACTTGTAATACTTGCTCTTTCATATTATGTATCCTCCTTTTAATAATTTATCTATATGTAATTTCTAAGAAATGTTTATTTCATAGTTTTTATGTTGACGTTACATTAAATTTAATAACGTAACGTTTGTAACATTAATGTAACATAACTATTGTTACGTTGCAATATAATTACGTAAATTTTATTACACTTTTTTTACGTTTTTTTATAAACACCCTTAAAAACCTTGTTTTAATGCATTTTCTACTAAGTTTATGTTTGTAATGTTATTGTAACATTACAGTCATATAACGAAATATCGCCATACTCACCTCTACTTTTGTTACAAATTAAGATAAATCCTTCATTAATAAAGTGGAATCTATCAAATTCTTACTGATAGTTCATACGAGATAAAATACAATCTTTCCAAGATAAGTTTATATGTTTCCTCCATATAACTATGTATAATAAAAACAAAGAGGTGGTCATTTTGAAATTAATCGCATTAGATATGGATGGAACACTACTATCATCTAGTCTTGAAATCTCCAAAGAGAACTTACAAGCTATCCAAACTGCAAAAGAGGCTGGTCATATAGTCATGATTTGTTCTGGTCGTGCAAAAGAGGATGCTTTGAAATTATTGGAAGAATATAAACTATCTCTTCCAGTTGGAGCGAGCAATGGGGCAATTGTTTATGTGGATGGAAAAGTAATTAACTCGCGTTGTTTACAAAATGATAAAGTATACAAGCTTGCAAAATTACTAGAATCTGAAGGTTTTCCTTATAAGCTATATACGAATAAAGGAGTTTATTCTCCATATACATGGCAAGATCAAGTCATGCAAGCGTTCGAAGAGAACAAGCATGCACTAGATGTTACGCTTGAGGAACTTGAAAGAATTACAGAAAAACAAAAGAAATCAAACTTAATTACTGATTTCCAAAAAATTGAAGATGTTGTAAACAATCCAGAATTAGAAATATCTAAATTCTTTATTTTGACATTTAACGCAGGGCATCGCGCACAGCTATTAAGTATGTTACAAGAAGATACTGATATTATGGTTACAGCATCTGCTCCTACTAATTTAGAAATTATGGACAAGAATGGACATAAAGGAAATGGACTGAAACAAATGGCAGCCCATTTTAATATATCAATTGAAGATACAGTTGCTATCGGTGACAATTTTAACGATGTACCCATGTTAGAAGCAGCTGGTTTATCAGTTGCAATGGGAAACGCTGAAGAAGATGTAAAAAAACTATGTGATGTTGTAACATTAACAAACAATGAACATGGTGTTGCTCATGCAATCGAGCAATTTGTATTAAAACAAACTTCATCTAGTAAATAAAAAAAGGACTCTTTCTATTTGAAAGAGTCCTTTTTCTTTTATACATGATGACAAGCAACAAAATGCTCCTCACCAACATTACGAAATTCAGGTACCGTTTGTTTACAAATATCTGTTGCAAACGGGCAGCGTGTATGAAAGCGACAACCTGAAGGTGGGTTCGCTGGACTTGGAATATCACCTTCTAATATAATTCGCTCTCGCTTCACTGTTGGATCTGGTATTGGCACAGCCGATAACAATGCTTTTGTATACGGATGAAGCGGATTTATAAATAACTCATCACGTGGCGCTGTTTCCACAATTGTTCCTAAATACATAATTCCAATCTTCGTACATAAATGCTCTACTACGCTTAAATCATGTGAAATGAATAAATAAGATAGTCCTTTTTTCTCCTGTAACTCACTAAATAAATTAATGATTTGTGCTTGAATAGATACATCTAGTGCTGCCACAGGTTCGTCAGCCACAATAAATTCTGGATTTAATACCATAGCTCTTGCAATAACGATACGTTGACGTTGTCCACCAGAAAACTCATGAGGGTACCGGTCAATATGATATGGAGCTAAGCCACATAACTCTAATACTTCTGTCACCTTCTCACGAACATTTTCTTTCGTCGCTAATCCATGAGCTAACATCGGCTCACCAAGCGCTTCCCCAATTCTCATTCTCGGATTTAATGAGCTAAATGGATCTTGGAAAACAAGTTGCATATTAGGACGATGTTTTCTCAATTCTTCCTTAGATAAAGAGTGAACATCTTGCCCTTTAAACTTCACTTCCCCTTCCGTTTTTTGAACGAGACGTAAAATTGTTTTTCCTATCGTCGTTTTTCCGCTTCCCGATTCACCAACGAGGCCGAATACTTCACCTTTATTAATAGTAAAACTTACTCCATCAACTGCTTTTACATGTCCAACCGTTCTACTAAATATGCCGCCTTTAATTGGAAAATATGTTTTTAAGTTCTTTACTTCTAATAATGGTTCACTCATTGTTCCGCACGCTCCTCATATAACCAGCAAGCAACTTTATGATTCTCATCATGTAGATTCAAACTTGGCACTTCTTCTTTACATATTTCCATACAATGCTCGCAACGACCACTAAAGTAGCAAAACTCATCCAAACCAACTAAATTAGGAACTTGCCCTGGAATAGAATATAGTTTATCTATTCGTTTACCCATCACTGGTTTTGATTTCAACAAACCTTTCGTATACGGGTGCTTCGGATTTTGGAATATTTCTAGTACTGGGGCTTCTTCAATAACTTTCCCGCCATACATAACGACAACGTAATCCGCCATTTCTGCTACGACACCTAAGTCATGTGTAATTAATAAAATCGATGTTTTAAATTCTTCTTTCACTTGTCTTAATAGATCCAATATTTGAGCCTGAATCGTAACATCAAGAGCCGTTGTCGGTTCATCCGCAATTAATAACTTCGGATTACAACTAAGTGCAACAGCAATCATAATACGTTGTAACATACCACCACTTAGTTCGTGTGGATAAGAATGGACGATTTCATCCGCACGAGCTATACCGACTTTACGAATTAACTCAATCGCCTTCTTATATGCTTCATTTTTACTAAGCAGTTCATGCTCCCTTAACGTCTCTACAATTTGTTCCCCTACAGTAAAGACTGGATTTAGCGATGTCATCGGTTCTTGGAAAATCATCGCAATATCATTCCCTCGTAAACTACGAAGCTCTTTCTCTTTCATTCCTAAAAGACTTTTTCCTTCATATAAAATATCTCCACCTACTACACTGCCTGATTCAGCAATAAGTCCCATAATAGATAAAGCCGTTACACTTTTCCCGCAACCAGATTCACCTACAACACAAACAGTTTCACCTTCTCGAACTGTAAAACTAACATGATTCACAGCTTTTACTGTTCCTTCTTCTGTCTGAAAGTGTGTTTGTAAGTCTTTCAACTCTACTACCGCTTTACTCATATTCCCTCACCTACCGTCTCATCTTTGGATCTAACGCATCACGAAGTGCATCACCAAGTAAATTAATGGATACAACTGTTATAAAGATTGCAAAACCAGGCGGAATCCATAACCACGGACGCTTTTGAAAATCAATTAATGAGTTCGCTGCGCTAATCATATTCCCCCATGATGGTGTAGGTGGGACAACGCCGAGACCTAAGTAGCTTAGTGCGGACTCTCCTAAAATAGAACCTGCAACGCCTAATGTGGATACAACAATTAATATTGGTAAAACATTAGGAATTAAGTGATATATAATTTTCCGGTAATCTTTTATCCCTAACACATCAGCAGCTTGCATAAACGCTTGCTCTCTAAGTGATAAAATTTGACCTCTTACAAGACGCGCAAGCCCCGGCCAACCTACTAAACTTAAAATAATCATAATGACATATAGACGATAATCAGATGGTACTTTCCACTCTGATAAAATCGCTCCCATTATAATAAGTAACGGTAATCCTGGCATCGACATTAAAATATCGGCAAGACGCATAATAATATTATCAACGATGCCGCGATAAAATCCTGCAATAGCCCCTAATACAGCTCCTAATATCACTGATAAAACCATAGAAGCTAGGCCAATCGTTAATGAGATTCGTCCTGCTTGCATAAGCCTCGTTAAAATATCTCTTCCCAATTGATCTGTACCGAGCCAATGAGAAAAACTAGGTGGTTTGTTAATTAACGTAACTTGTATTTTTCCTGATGCATACGGCGAAAAGAACGGACCGATAAAACAAAATATAAACATAAAAATTAATGCATACAATCCTACGAGCGCCATCTTATTTCTTTTTATCTTTTTAAGAGCTTGTCGCCATGGCGATGATTCATTTTTTCTTCTATTTTTTTCTTTCTTCTCTTTAATTACTGTAACAGTTTCCATCTCATTCCCCCCTTACTTCAACCGAATTCGCGGATCAACAACTGCATATACGATATCTGCGAAAAAGTTTGAAACGATTGTTAAACAAGAAAGAAACATCGTAAATGCCATCAATACTGTATAATCACGGAAATTTAGTGCTTCCAATTGAATACCGCCAATCCCTGGCCAGTTAAAAATTTGTTCAATAATAATCGCTCCAGAAAACAATCCAGGCAACTCAAACGCAAGCAATGTAATAGCCGGTAAAATGGCGTTTTTTAATGCATGTTTATAAATAACAGTCTTCTCTTTTAACCCTTTTGCTCGTGCCGTTCGTATGTAATCTTGTCTTACAACCTCTAACATACTCGTTCTAAAGTAGCGAGTTAATGAGCCCACACCAAGAAGAGTCAAAATAAATACCGGTAAAACCATATGCTTTGCAACTTCTATCACATAAGCGAATCCAGTTGAATTACTACCAACATCAATCATTCCACCTATTGGCAATAAATTAAGATCTACTGCGAACACCTTAATTAGAAACAGACCTATAAAAAATGAAGGAAATGACATTGCTGCAAAGATACCAATTGTTACAAGCTTATCGAATAAAGAATGTTGCTTCGTCGCTGAAAATACACCGATAATAAGTGCGATTAGCCAAATAAAAAACAATGCAACAATTGCTACAATAAAAGAGTTCCAAATAAATTTATTTAATAGTGATGTTACAGGTTCTTGATATTGAAGCGAAAAACCAAAGTCTCCTTGTAACGCATTACCTAGCCAGTGAAAATAGCGTTCAACAATTGGCTTATTTAATCCGTACAATTCCCGAAGCTCTTCCGCCCTTTGCGGTGTAATCTTAGGATTCGAATCAATATAATCACCTGGAAGAAGTGCAAACAGGAAGAAAATAACAACTGACGTTCCCAAAAGTGTAGGAATCATTTGTAACAACCTACGAACGATATACGTTTTCACCCTTTTTCTCTCCAATCTTATGCTTAAAATAGAAGAACATTTTTTCGAATCAGCCTATTACTAGCCGAATGAAAAAATGTCTTCTACTTATACATTCTTCTCGTTATTTTTCAATAGATAATACTGGTGAGTTTGAACTAATACTGTCATACTTCTCAGGATCAATTCCTTTAATGTTTCCATTGTAAGCTGTGATGACTCTACGATAATTTAATAAAATTACTGGTGGATCATCGCTTAGTTCTTTGTACAGTTCTTTGTAAATCGGTTTACGTTTCTCAATATCTACAGTTTCAATTCCTTTTTTAATTAATGCATCTACTTTTTCATTTTTATAACCTAAAGTATTATCATCACCTTCTGAGGAGTAACCACTTACAGTTTCACTTGGGTCTGTTGTAATTGGTGTTGCAACTGAAGCTAAATCATAATCGCCTTTTTTCACTTTTGACAGCATCGTATTGAAATCCATAAATTCAGGATTGAACTCAACACCTAATTCTTTATAGTTCTCTTTTGCTATCGGAATAAACAAATCACCGTCTTTTGCTGAACTTGCACCATAATACGTTAATTTAAGCTTTTGACCATCTTTTTCACGAATTCCGTCTGAACCAGCTTTCCATCCAGCTTCATCTAATAATTTCTTCGCCTTATCTAAGTTATATTCGTACTTATTAATCCCCTCTTCTGTATAAGCCCAAGATGTTGGATGAATTGGAACATTAGCTACTGTACCGTATCCTTTGAAAGCTGTATCTACATATTTTTTACGATCCAAACCATAAATAAGAGCTTGACGAACTTTCTTATCTTTTAAATACGGTTTTTTACTATTCATTCTTATATAACTAAATGAAGAAGCCGTCTCTATTTCAACATTTGCAAACTGCAAACTCTTCACTTGTTCTAAAATTTCATCCCCGTAACCTACTCCTGTATAATCTATCTCACCTGTTTGGAATAATTGGAATTTTGTATCTGGTGAAGTAATCTTATAAATAAAGTTTTGAATTTTTGGTTTACCTGCATAATAATTTTCATTTGCTGTAAAACGAACTTCCTGTCCTGGGATATATTTTTCAAACTTATATGGTCCCGCAGCTATCGGTTTCCCATATAACTCTTTTAAATAATCTAAACTAGTATTTTGCTTATATTCTTTTCCATAATAAGCTTTTGATAATACTGGACCACCTAAAGCAATTAGCGCTTGTGAGTTAACTTTTTCAGTCGTAACTTTAATTGTTTGTGGATCAACAACTTGAATTCCTTCAATAGACGTCGCTTTTCCTTCTTTATATTCCTTACCACCTTTAATTGCATATTGTGAAATATCATCGCCACCTTCATAAGCTTTATCATGTAGAAGTGATAATGTAAATGCTACATCATCAGCAGTTAATGGCGATCCATCACTAAATTTCAAGTCTTTGCGTAAATGAAATGTATATGTTAATTGGTCTGAAGAGACATCCCATTTCTCGGCAAGATCTGGTATAGGTTTCCCTTGTTTATCTGTTGTAACAAGAGAGGCAAAAATAACCGATGTCACATTGCCATCCCAACCGTTCTCTTGAAAGTAAGGTAGGAAAACTCCCCCCGGCTTTGAGATACCAGAAATAAACGTATCTTTTCTATTTTTCGCCTTATCAGGTACTTTCGTCTTATCTGTAGCCGCAATTTTTTCAACTTTTATATTTTTTAAATCCTGCTGTTTAACCGGTTCTGTAGAAGCCGTATCTTCCTGTCCCCCACAAGCAGATAACACAAGCGAACTACTCAGTAATACCGAAAATACACCAGCCCATTTTTTTGTCTTTTTTTTCATTGTCCCCACCCTAACTTTTTAATAGTTATACCCTTTGAACTTATTAGCTTATGTATGCCTCCCACAGCACATTTATAGCCAATCGGAAAAGTCGGTTTTAATCGTAAAAAAATAGATGTTTTTGAGGGGTAACAATCCTATTCCGACCTTTCCGGTAGACTTTATGGTTATTAGCTTATATCTTCCGTTATATTTTGTCAATTCTTTCTAAATAAATATTTTGAGAATTTTTTAAAAATTATCGTTCTATCTTTAATTTAGGTAAACTTAACAAGATACCGTTATAGTTATCTTCTTGTAATCCTTGAATGCGTGCATGATGTGCAGACACAACTTTACTATTAAACATGTCAATCATTCCCTTTTAATTCATATAAAAAATTAAAAATTCACTTCTATTCGTTCCGTATGAAACATAGAATACTAATAACCAATTACCAAAAAGGGGGCGAAAACATGGACAACCTATTCCAATACGTCCTTCACTACGTATTATTAACAATTATGATAGTTGGGGCGCTATTACTATTCCCGTTCTTCCCAAAGTTCGTCCTCTTTTTAGCTTTTTTTATGATGCTCGGGATAGCTATTATCATTTCAACAAGAGAAGATACGACACAAAAAGAAAACAGAGTTCAGCGTGTAAAGCTGTAACTCTGTTTTTTTCAGTCGTAACGTATTCTTGTTAAACTAATTATGAAAAAGACTCCTGCAAATAAAATGAGTATACCAATATATCCTCCTACATCTGCCAATGTACCTCCCCTTACAATTAACTCCGTAAAGCCACGCATCGCCCAAGTTTGCGGAACAAAATTTGCTGCCGTCTGCATCCATGCTGGTTCAATTTCAATTGGCCAATACAGGCCACCAATCATGCATGTTGAAATCACAACGATATTACCTAATGCAGACTGTTGTTCTGTTGTTTTCACGATACTTGCTAATAATAAGGCTAGACCAATGACAGCTAATAATAATACGGAAACGAGTATCATAACCCCTAACAAATTTCCCCACTGCACATTAAATAAGGAATGCGTTAATATCATTAGAACACCAAATTGAATCCATCCTATTAAGAAGAATGAAAGGATATATCCCGTTAGTATTTGAACTTTTGAAACTGGCGCTTCTAATAAACGAGACCAAACACCAAGTTGTCTAGCTTTCAAAATAGTCCCCGTCGCACTTAACATAACAATCATAACGAATAGAATTGAAAAGCCTGCCGCTCGCCCTGTAACGTTATTTAACTTTTGATCATCATGTGAAATTGACTCTTTTTGAATCGAAGCAGGTTCTACTTTTGTATAAATTTCTTTATACATAGGTTCCCACGAAGCGTTACTTTTCTTCTCAAAATCTCTCGCTGCACTAACTTCTATCTCCATTTTTTTTAATGCACTTGCCAATACTTGCTCTACAGAAGTTCCACCAGTAAAATCAGCACTAGCTTGAAACTGAATATTTTCTACCCTTCCATCTAACATATTCTTTTGAAAGTCTTTCGGAATAAGAACTATGCCGGATGATTTTTTGTTTTCAATCTTCTGTTTGCCTTCCTTATACGTTACCTTCTCTATAGAAATTAAGTCACTTTTCTTTATGTCCTCGTAATACTTGTTAGATAATACAGAACCATCTTCATCTACTAAGCTAACATTTACTTTCTTATTCCCACTTCCACCTAAAAGTCCGCCGAAAATGAGTGTAAAAATAATAGGCATTCCAAACATAAGTATATAACTTTGTGGTTTTATTAAAATTTGTTTTAACTCTAGCCAACAAAGTGCCCAAACCTTCTTCATCATTTCTCCCTCCTATCTCGTACGTAAACGTAATGTCCCTATCATAACGGAGACAATTCCTGCACCACATAAACTAAAAATAACAGGGAGTAACACATCCCAAGATGTTCCCGACATAATATTTAAAAAGCTTGTAAGTGCCCATTTATTCGGAGCAACATTCGCAATGGTTTGAAGTGTATCAGGGAATACGTAAATTGGTAACATCGATCCTCCTAATATAGCGAGTATTTGAATACCGATTCCTCCCATTACATCTGCCGTTTTTTCCTCACGAATAAAAGCGGCAATTAACATAGATAAACCCGAAACACAAATTGCATAAGACATTCCCACCGCTACTATTTGAGATAAGTCTCCGCCCCATTCCACATGAAACATAAAGTGTGTAGCAACTATAAATATCCCAAATTGTATACAAGCAAATAATAATGTACCTAAAAACTTCCCGAATAAAATTGAAAATGAACTCGTCGGTGTACTGAACAAACGCGCCAACGTCTCAGTTCGTTGCTCTGTTACAACTGACTTTGCACCTACTGTTATGTTATATAGTAAAAACATGACTAACATCGCTGCGGCATAATATTGCATCGCTACAACTGTTTTTTTACCTATCGTTCCTTTTTCAATGTTATCTGCACCCGAAGTTGCTACTGTTTGTAAATCTCCACTTACTTCTTTTGCAACTTGTTCCACATTACTATGCTGAGAATTTGCTAATTCCGTCACAACACTTTTAGTAGATACCGTAACTGTTTGAACACGCTCTGAAAAAGAGCGGACCATTGATTCAGCGATTTTCGCTTGTATATCTTTTGATGGGTCTATAAACACCTTTGGTTCTTTTAATTTTCCATCTTGTAATTGTTCGCTCCATTTATTCGGGATGACGATTCCCACATCGATTTTCTTTTCCTTTAACATATCTTCAAGCTCTTCTTGAGAATTAACTATCTTTACTTTCACATCATCTTTTAATTCTTTAGATTGCAATACGTCTTTTTGAAAGACATCTGCAAACTCATCATTTCCTACTTGATAATAGCCAATCACTGTTTTGGGTAGTCCACCATTATCAAATATATTACTTAACGCTGAACCTAAAATCGCTGTTAATAAAAGCGGCATAATTAACATCATCATAAATCCGCGCCGATCAATTAAACGTATTTTTAAATCTTTCCATGCAATAATAAAACTTTTCATCTCGCACTAACCTCCTTAATCACGAAGTGAACGTCCTGTTAATTGTAAAAAGAGTGCCTCTAAATTCGGTTCTTGCACTTCAAGCTTTAAAATTTGAGCGTTGTTCTCCACAACTACTGACACAACTGTACCAATGGACTCGCCACCATTTAGCCCAATATCAATCGTACTATTATCTTCATCAAAAATAATTCGTTCAACAACAGAGAGTGCTTTCAACTTTTGTAGCAGTTCCGTACTATAACGATTTAATTGCAATCTCACTATAAACCCATCCGCCAGACGATTACATAGTTCCCTTTTCGTTCCTAATGCAATTACCTTTCCATGATCAACAATTGCAATTCTTTCACATAAATACTCTACTTCTTCCATGTAATGACTCGTATAAATAACTGTCATCCCTTTTTCATTTAACTTTTTAACAGTCTCTAAAATATGGTTTCTCGATTGCGGATCAATCCCAACTGTCGGTTCATCCATAATTAACAACTCTGGCTCATGCATAAGTGCTGCACCAATATTAATACGCCTTTTCATTCCACCTGAAAATGTTTCAATTTTATCTTTTTCACGGTCCTGTAAACCGACGTAAGCTAATACTTCCTCCGCTCGCTCTTTTGCAATTTTTCCATTTAAACCATACATTTTCCCCCAAAAAACCAAATTTTCCTTCGCTGAAAGTGTTGGATAGAGCGCAATGTCTTGTGGAACAATACCAATTTTCTTTTTCGCCTCTAATGGATATTCTTTTACTGATTTCCCACCAACTTTTATATCACCACTGTCGTATGAAATTAACCCGCAAATCATTGATATCGTCGTTGATTTTCCCGCACCATTTGGACCAAGCAATCCAAATGTTTCCCCTTTCTTCACCTCAAAAGAAACATTCTTTATGATTTCCTTCTTACCAAATGATTTCGTAATATGATCTATGACTAACATACTGATTCAGCCCCTTTGCATTCATCTACACTTTCATTGTAGAAAAATTCCTTCTTCTCTCCATCATCCTTGAGATAGAAATACAAAATAAAAAAGCAGCAAATTCTGCTGCTTTTTCACACTTATATATGCCAAAAGTCATGTGTACATCGTGATGCCATACCTTACTGCGTATATGGCTGCTTGCGTTCGATCTCTCAGTTCTAACTTACTAATTAAATTAGAAACATGATTCTTAACAGTTCCCTCTGTAATAAATAACTTTTCCGCAATCTCTTTATTATTTAACCCAAGTCCAATTTCCCTTAAAACATCTACTTCTCGCTCAGTTAATTGCGCTAATTGTTCTGGTGTGGTGCACTCTACTGCTACTTTTGTCTTTTTTAATTCTTTTATGATTTGCGCTGTTATATCCTGAGGAAGCACAGCCCCTCCACTATGCACCGTTAAAATTGCTTGAGCGATTGCATCTGTCTCCATGTCCTTCAATAAATAACCACTTGCTCCTTGCTCCAATGCTTCAAAGATAAGCTCACTATCACTAAAAGTCGTCAACATAAGTACCTTTATATGAGGGAACTGTTCTCTAACTAAACGTGTTCCTTCAACACCATTCATACGTGGCATCCGAATATCCATCAAAATAATTTCAGGATGTAACTCTTTCACCTTTTGTATCACTTCGTCTCCATCTGTAGCAGTTCCCACTACTTCAAGTTCCTGACGTAAATTTAATAACATCGCTAAACCATCACGAATGAGTGATTGATCATCAACAATCATAATCCGAATCATACAGTTCCCCCTATTAACCACGTTTTCTCCTGAAGTGGAAATTCAATCTGTAACCGAAAGCCTTTTTCTATCTCACTCTCAAATTGAATAGTTCCACCATGTTCCTCTACTCGTTCTCTCATATTAAGTAAACCAAAACCTGGGCTTACCTCGTTAACTCCCACGCCATTATCCAAAATACATAGTTTAACTTTTTTCGCCGAACAAGTTAAACTCACTTCACATAAAGTCGCCTTGCCGTGCCGCTTTGCATTTGTTAAAGACTCTTGCATAACCCGGAGCAGTGTAGGCTGTAGTGACAGCGGAATCACAACCGGATCTCCTTGTAATTGAAACGATACTTGTACTTTCGTCGCTTTAGAATATCCATGTAACATTTCACGCATATTCTCTATTATGTTCCCTAGTTTACCTTCTTCTTTTAAGGCATGTACAGACGCTCTCACCTCTTGAAGTGATTTCCTGGCTAGCCCATGACATGTATGTAAAACCTCTTCCGTAGCGTCCGACTTTTGTTTCCACAAAGCCTCTGCCATTTGTAATTGGACAAGTAAAGCTGTCATATTATGACCGACAGTATCATGAATTTCTCGGGCAATATCATTTCGCTCTCGAACGGCTGTCAATTCTTCTACCTCTTTGGCATATAGACGTAATTGTTCATGCGCTTCTTTTAGAGCTGTATGAGACAATGTCAATTCCTCATATTGCTCATCTACCATTTTCCGAGCAGCTGTAAGTTTTTTTATTAAACTTCCAGCTAAAGCACTAAAAACGATGAACATAAAATTAATGGCATTACTCTCCAATTCTAAACTACCTGTATGTTGATACGCATGTAATATATTTATAAACCAACAAAGAAAGAAAAAAGTAATAAAAAAGTACATCATACTTCTACGAAATTCATGAATAAATAGCCCTACTGCATCAATTCCAAATATAATTAAATATAAACATGTCTCGGGAAATAAAAAACCTAATAAAGCTGTGACTATCCCATTTGCTAATAGTGTATAAAAAACAAGTTTTTTACCTCCATTCACTTTTACTAGCAAAATATGATTCACAATATAAATAAAAAGTGCTGTACCCACAAAAAATTGCAAATGTGCTGTTTCACGTGAAACATGGTTTGCATAAACAAAACAAATCATGACGATTGTAACAATTCGCGCGTATCCTAACATAAAATTCTCCTCACATTTTAATAACCTAAAGTGCATCTCTTCATTATAATAACAAGAAAATTATACCAATTACTTCTCTTTCCTTACACAAAAAAAAGCAAGCCCCCCTCAAAACATGAGAAAACAACTTGCTCTTTCATTCTAATCTCTTTACTCCATGATATTCTCTAAAGCATTATATAACTCCGCTCGTAACAACTCTTTCTTCGTTTTTTCTTCATACAATTGTTCAAGCATTTCAACATCAACTACTTGTTCCATCTTACACTCAAGCGTATATATATCTTCTTCAACATGCATTAACTCGGTTTCAATTTCCTCAATATTCCTAACTTCTTTCTTTTTTACAGGGACTGTTTCCATACTTTTTCTTCCTTGGCGTTGCTGCTTTATCACTTGCGTCTCGAGCTTTTCCTCCCACTTTTGACGCGCCCATGCATAGTTCCCTGCAAACTCAAATAATTTACGCTCATCAATCCAATACGTCTTTTCAAATAACTTATTTAAAAAATAACGATCATGTGAAACAGCTAAAATCGTTCCATTATATTGTTCAAGAGCTTCCTCTAAAACTTCTCTTGATTCAATGTCGAGATGATTTGTCGGCTCATCTAAAATTAAAAAATTGATATCTTGATACATAAGTTGTGCAAGTCTTAACCTCATTTTTTCTCCACCGCTCAGTTGCGTTACTTTCTTAAACACCGCTGGACCATAAAATAAAAACTTAGCTAATATATGTCTCGCTTCTCCCTCTGTTACAGCTACACATTCCCTGAAAGCCTCCAATACGTTACTCTTCATATTTCCGTACGCATGCTGGGATAAATAACCGATTTTCACACTACTTCCAATTCGAATTTCTCCAGCGTCTGGTTCTATTTCTTCTAATAATAACTTTAATAGCGTTGTCTTTCCTGTACCATTACGACCAACGATAGCTGCACGCTCTTGAAAACGAACATGTAAGTTTGCTTCGTTAAATAAAAGATGTTCCGCAAACCCTTTACTCACTTCTTTCATTACAACAACATCTTTTCCACTTCTCTCTTGCCCTTCAAACTGAAGTCCCATTTGTTTTCGTTCTAAAATAGGTTTCTTTAGTTTTTCCATACGTTCCAGTGCACGTTCCATACTTCTCGCTCTCTTATGCAATCCTTCATTCGGAGGATTCGCCTGATTTGCCCATTCACGTAGTCGCTTAATTGCTTCTTTCATTTTCTTTATTTTCTTTTGCTGTTCTTGATAAGCCTGAAACTCCTGAAGCAACCTTTCTTCCTTCTCTTCAACAAACCGAGAATAGTTTGTATGATACACGTGAATCTCTCCATCTTCTAAATCAAAGATCTTCGTTACAACTTCATCAAGGAAATAGCGATCATGTGAAATCACCATAACTGTTCCGTTGTATTCTTTTAAAAATTGCTCTAACCATTCGACTGCAAATAAATCTAAATGATTGGTTGGTTCATCTAATAAAAGTAAATCTGGTTTCTGCAACAACATGTATGCAAGGCTTACTTTTGTTTGTTCCCCACCACTTATCTCCACAAATGATCGTGGGAATAGTTCTGTCACCTGTAAACCATTTGCTACCTTCATAATGTTCGCTTCGATTTCATAACCACCAAGAAACGCAAACTTTTCTTGGATGATTCCGTATCTTTCCATTAATTTTTGTAAAACAGAAGATTCCTGTTCTTCCGCCATATCTTTTTCTAAAGTACGCATTTCTCTTTCTAATTCCTTTTCTATTTTAAAAGCGGAACTCAATACTTCATATACAGTCATACTCTCATCAAATTTCGGAATTTGTGCCACATGACCAATACGTGTACCTTTCTTCATATGAATGGCCCCTGCATCCAAACTTTCCATTCCAGTTAAAAGCTGAAAGATTGTTGTCTTCCCGCTACCGTTACGACCAACTAATCCAACACGTTCACCATTCTTTATTTCAAGCGATATATTTTCAAATATGATGTTTCCACCAAAAGATTTCGTTACATTATTTACACTACAAATTGTCATTTTCCGTACTCCTTTCAATATAAAAAACCATGGGAAAGAAACATTCCCCATGGTTTTCGGCATAGAAAAAGGAAGCTAAATAGCTCCCTTTTCACACGTTTATTAAAAATGGGTGAAGAGATCTCTATCGTTCTATAGCTACTATGCAATTGTTAAAAAAGGACAGACGTATCCCGTTAACAACTACATCATGAAAAATCGCACGACAAAAATAGATAAAATCTAAAAATTTGGCACGTGCAGCTAAAGAACGTTTCATCTCATTCACCTCTTTCGTACGGAATTTAATACTTACTTCTTTATTATACTTTCCCATTTCATGTTTGAATAGTCATTTTTCTGAAAATAATGAAGATAGACTAAACATTTCGATAAGTGACATCAAATCTTACAAAACTGTTATGTTCACGTAATGGAAAGCGATAGTACGAAAAGATGCCTCCCTATACAATAAAGATGTAAACAAGAGAGACAACAAAAGGAGGAAACAATCATGATGAAAGAAATCGTAAAAGCAATCTTTGAGGTATTAGTGAACGGACAAGCAGTTGTAAAAGAACTAAATGAACTATAAAAAGGAGTGAAAGAATATGATGAACATGGTAAAAATGATTTTACACGCCCTAGTTGATGCAAAAGCAGTTAGCCAAGAATTAAACCAACAATAAAAAAGGGGTAAACGAATATGAAGAAAGCCATTATTGTCATCGCAAGTACAGCAATTGCCTTATACACAATAAAAAATAGAAAAAAGAAGCATAATAAAAACGATTTATATTATCCATACACATTATTAAAGAAAAAATAAAAGACAAGGTACCCTATCTTAATGAGGATATCTTGTCTTTTATTTTTTATATTCCCTTTAAAGGATTTTCTTCTCCTTTTCCCGAATATATTAAGCGGGATTTTTACACATATTTTAAAGGGGCATATATACAAATGGATACACAACAACTATACTTTTTAAACGATATCGGCAAACAAAAACCAGAAAGCATCCGGAATAGAAGCGCTGCATGTCCTTTTTGTGACAGAGAAAATTTAACGGATATTTTAGCAACTGAAGGCTCAATTATTTGGCTAAAAAACAAATTTCCTACATTAAAAGATACATTTCAAACGGTGTTAATCGAAACAGATAATTGTGAAGATCATATTGCGACATATACAGAAGAACATATGCGATCGTTAATCCGTTTCTCCATTAAACATTGGTTAGATTTACAGAAGAATGAAGAATTCACATCTGTAATTTTATACAAAAATCATGGTCCATTCTCAGGTGGAAGTTTGCATCATGCACACATGCAGATTATTGGAATGAAATATGTAAACTACCTCGATAACGTAGAACACGACAACTTCCAAGGCGTAATTGTACAAAAGAACGAACACATTGAACTCAATATCTCAGATCGTCCTATTATCGGTTTTACTGAATTTAATATCATTATTGAAGATATTGGATGCATAGATGAACTAGCAACTTATATTCAGCAAACTGTACGTTACATACTGACAGATTTCCATAAAGGATGTAGTAGTTATAACTTATTCTTCTATTACTTAAACGGAAAAATCATTTGTAAAGTTGTTCCTAGGTTTGTCGTTTCACCATTGTATGTAGGGTATAAAATACCGCAAGTTTCCACCAAACTAGAAGACGTGAAAATACAACTAGCAGCATATTTCACAAAACAAAACGACGCGATTATCCACAAAAAATAGAGTAGGTATCAAAAACCTACTCTTTAATTACACCTTTATTTCGATAGTACACATCTTCTAATCCGATGTTATACTTCATATTATTATCCGTCCACTCTGGCCCTAAATTCCCTGGCCACCCAGATGTATTTGCTATATATTTTAGTAATGCAAAATCCGTCAAACCTTTTTGCACCCCGCGCTTATATCCTTTCATTAAATGCGGCATTGCAATTTGCGCGTTTGTACGTGGATCTTTTAGCTCATCATCCGTTAAATGATCCGGCGCAAGTCCACCACCGCGATGCAATTGAAACAATCCGAATGAAGTTCCGTTATCTCCAACACTTCTTGGATTTAAACGGCTTTCATGTTCGGCAATTGTAAGAGGTATCCATTCTGGAAGATTGACTTTCTTTGCTTCCTCTATAATAATTTGTTTCATCTGTTTTGCTTCTTCTGAGTCAACATAGCTTGTCTCATTTACTAATTTGCCCATTCCTTCAGACTTTCCTTGGAAATATAAGTACACCCCAAGAACAACTAAAAATCCTACAAAGAATTTCTTCACTACCTCTACCTCTTTCTCCGCTGAAATTTGTCCCCTTTCAGCCTTCTTCCCTTTACAATTACCCACATTCTATCATTCTCTTACTCTTTTATCATAGCAAATAACTATACATATTATCATCATGCTTTAGACCGATTTTGTGAAAAAACAGCTGGTAAATACGTGCAAAAATGTAACTTTCATAGACTACAACGTATTTCTTGTATATAATTGTAAATTGAACTCTACATATAGAATAGGAGCAGACCAAATGAAAAAGTGCATAATACTCTTGTTCAGTATTTTACTTCTTATCCCTATCCACATCTCTGCACAAACATCATCAAAACCAAAAGTACTTGTTTTATATAGTACAAAAGAAGATAAAATTACAAATAATATTCAAATTCTTAACACTCAATTAGGACATTTTACAAACGATATAACTACGAAAAGTTTAAACAAAGCTCATGAAATTACTAATTCATCTTCTTATACACATATTGTCTATATCGGTGAACAAAAAGAAGAGTTTCCTACTGAAGCAAAACAACTTATAGAAAATTTCTCAGGCCCAGTATTAGTTTTAGGGCAAAATGTTGAACAATTATCTAATCGTTTTTCATTCATTACCCTAAAGGATAATGATATACGAACTAATAAAATCGAATATCCAAGTAATAAATTAAAAAACACTCTAGAAGAAGAACGTTTGATTCAATCTTTTGATACAAACGGAACTGTTCTTGCTAACGCTTTAAGCTCAAATAACAAGAACCCACTAATCGTTCAACATGAAACATCTTACTACGTTGCAACACCAAATCTCTTTGACTGGATCTCTCATTACGTCGGTGAAATGCTATTTTCTTACTTTGGACAAAAACCAACGACAAATAAAGTAGAAGCTTATTTACGTCTTGAAGACGTTCATCCAGCCGCAGATATAAATCAATTAAAAGAAATTGCTGAATTACTAAAAGAGAAAAAGATGCCATACATGATCACTGTTATACCTGTATATACGGATCCGGAAACAGGTAAAACACTACATTTAAAAGATAAACCAGAACTAGTCGATCTTTTACGCTCTATGCAAGATGATGGTGCAGCAATTATTATGCATGGTTATACCCACCAATTTTATGATAGTGAAACTGGTGAAGGTTTTGAATTTTGGGACGTAAAAACAGACCAGCCAATTCGTCAACCAAAGCATGAAAAACCAAAAACAAAAGATGATTTCCCTACTATAGATGCCTATAATGCATACGTAAAAAAAGGGGAAGAATTTGAAGAAAAATATACAACTGATCATATTGAAAAAGGCATTCAAGAACTTGTAGATGCCAAATTATATCCTGTCGCATTTGAAGCACCTCATTACACGATGTCTCAAAAAGGATATGAAATATTATCAAGGTACTTTTCAACTTATGTAGGACAACTACAGCTAAGTGATACAACTTGGAAATCCATGCACTCACCATTTTATACAAGTACCCCATCCTTTTTACATGGCATGAAACTAATGCCTGAAACAGTTGGATTTATTGAAGAAGATAAGCCACATGCTATCGCTAAAATGAAAGAACGTGCTGTATCTGTTGCAAAACTATCTGACGGCATTATCGGTGCATTCTATCATCCTTACTTAGGTGTGAAACCATTAAAAGAAGTACTAAAGGATCTAGAAAGTATTCCAAATATAGAATGGATTGATTTACAAAAAGAAACAAATGAAGTGAAAATGAAGGATATTCATATTACTACTAATAAAGATGGCATTCACGTTGAAAAACCAACAAGCGCAAGCGACGTAATGGATTATGTAAAACAATATGGATTCTTCCTTATACTTGGTTTCTTCATCATTGTCTTTCTATTGTTATTAAGACGTGCAAAAAAATTAGAATCCTAATACAAAACCACCAAGCAAAATTCTTGGTGGTTTTTTTAACTTAAACCAAAACGCGGCATATTATTAATAACCCATTGATTATGTTCATAAATAAATTCAACTTCCACTTTTTCCGTTACATTATCATAGTCATTATACGTTTCTACCTGCGCTTTTATTTTTCCATCCTTTAACTCGGCAGAAATAATTTTTGTAAATTTAGTTGCTGCTTTTGACCCTGGATCTCCAATAGCATAGTGCATTTTTCCATTTAACTCTTTCACATACTTACTCTTCATATACTCTGCTATAAATGATTTTGAGAAATACGTAGATAGCGTAGTCTCTAAATTATCCTTCGTATTATAAATAGGGTTCACTAATTCCCCGTATGAAAAATCCCCTACTCGTTTTGGGTTTCCTGTTAGTGCAGCCATTTGAACATTAGTCAGTTCCTTCTGTGCATTCCATACTTTCTGTAACATAACGTTATCTGCTAGCTTCTTATCTTTTACTTCATTTGATTTCTTTGTATCCAAATTCATGATAGTTCCATTATCCGTATAGAGGTACATATCTCCTGCTACAAAATATAAATAAGATTTAGTTGGTTCAACCGCTTTATTATAAATTACTTTTTCCTTTCCTCCATTCATTCTCTTCTTATATACTCCATCCTTTTTTATATAATAAAAAGTGTCCCCTTTCACATTCATCTGCAAGGCATCCTTTACCAATAACTTTTCATTATTTTGTTGAACGTCTATTTCATATATGCCATGCTCAGCTTCATTTGTTTCAAAAGGTAACGAAAAGTCGACAACAGCATATAATTTTTCATTATCATATGTAGCACTAGATATTGTTGCATAATTTTCTTTTGACCAAGTTTTATTATCTTTTGTAACTTGTGTTCCACGATTTTTATTCCAATGTAGAATACTATCATCTATCGTTTGAGACCAACCAGAATTTTTAAATGCTGCTTCTTCTTCCTGTCCCGTTTTCAAATCCATCTTTACAATCCCTACAATATCAAAACCACCATGCTCAGAATATTTTTTCGGATAAAATAAAGTTTGATCTTTTATATAAACATAATTTATATCCGCTTTTAACGTGTCTAGCTTTTTGTTAGATATATCATACTTCATTAAAGAAGATAATCCCGCATTCTTATCTTCATCCGTATGAATAAAATATAAAACCTTGTTTTTTATATTTATGTAAGAAGCATTTACACCTTCCACTACACGTTCCGAAGTCTGAAATTGATCTTTCGTACGATAAATGCCTCCTGTATTTTTATTACCATTTACTGCATAGTAAACCCATCCATCACTCTCTGCCATCTTCCCTTTATTAGAACTGTTTCCAACCGTATTGCCATTTTTCTCATTTTCTTTCATCTGTTTTTCAACTACTGGATCAATTTGTTCTTCTTTATTTTCTTGTGTTACGTTTGAATTGATAGTCTTTTTTTCTGCTTCACATCCAAACGCTGCAAGTGAAAGTGTACCGATCATCATTGTAATAGCTATTTTTTTATATGCTCTCCCCATTTTCTTCCCAACTTCCTTCATCAAATTAAACACATCATAAATTATAGAAAATATTAGAAAAAATATCCATAATAAAAAGGATAAGAGTAACGCTCCTATCCTTTCAAATAAAGTGAAACTTTAATTAGTGGGGTTTTGTCCATCCCCCACTGGTTATTAGTTGAACCAATCGGGCTTTACGGGCAGTTGATCTCCCACCTAATTCCTCCGCATTAGTCAAATTTTGAGGTGGAAGTCTTACTGCCCGTTAATGCGGGGTAAAATTGAATCGTATTTTCATATATCGTTTTCATAACCTTATCAACAGACATGTTTTTTATAACACTAATTTCCTTTAATACCTCTCGAATCATTCTCGGATGCGTCATAACATCGTCTTGAAATTCCCACGGTCCATCCGTTTCTACCATCATATATTCAAGAGGATAATACGAAACAATTTTTCTAATCTTCTCCTTATGTAAAACATCTGGTGTAATAGAAATATAATAACCGTTCCTCATCATACGTTTCATTGTTGTTTCACTTCCTTTAAACCAATGAAAATGTGCACGTGGAATTTTATATTTCTCCAATAAATCACATACAATATCAGCATCTTCATACACTGCATGCAATATAATTGGTAAATCATATTTACTAGCTAGTTCAACAAACCGTTGTAACACTGATATATACGAATTGATAGCAATGCGCTCATCTTCTTTTCTTAAATAATACGGTAAGCCAACTTCACCAATCGCAACTATATCATCTACATGCTCTTCAATTAATTTATAAATTTGCTCACATTCTTCTTTATGAATCGGTTGCTCCGGATGAAAACCTATTGCTGGATGTACAAAAGGATATAGTTTTGCTAAAGATAAAGTTTCTTTACATGATTGATAATTCATAGATACTGCAATAAGCCCCTTTATCTCTTTACTATGCTCCACATCTTTAAGTAATTTACTTTTCTCTTCATCCTTATATTGGTCAACATGTATATGACTATCAATCCACTTCACCTTTATTCCCCCATAAAAAAAACAAGAAAGGATCTCCCTTCTTGTTTTGTCATCTATATTATTTAACAATTAAGTTTGTTATGATATCAAATAACCCAATACATACTACGGCAACAGTAAAGTAGCTACAGAAATCTTTAATTGGAAACTTCACTACTTCTTCTTTACGCATCCCATTCTTCTCCCTTCTTACTATATCCCTAATTATTTTTATCTATTTGTATCTATTATGCAAAAAATATGACAAAATTACTATCGAATTAACTTACGTAAACCTTACAATGTTGTAAGGTTTATAAAGTGAAACTTTAATCAGTGGGGGGTTCTTCATCCCCCACTGATTATTAGTTGAACCAATCGGACTTTTATGGGCAGTTGATCCCCCACCTAACTTCTTTGCTTTCGCTGAATTTTGAGGTGGGGGTCTTACTGCCCATTAAAGCGGGATAAAAAGGGCCTCATCTCCATACAGATGAGGCTATTAAAAAGTAGTTGGTTTTTCATTCTTCATTCATATTACAAACAGAAAGTAATACAGTGAGACTTTCTAATTACACTATATAAAATTCACTATCTTTTAACCATCGAATTACATTACAGAAGACTTACATGTTTGTAAGCTATGTGTAATGTAATTCGATAGTTTCTCTCACCTACATCTCGTACAATAAAGTTAGCAAGTAAGCCAAATAAGAAGAACACTCACATAACCAAATTACATTGCTAGTAGCTACTCTTCTTATACCTTTCACTCATGCTACTACAATGTACCCCCTTCCCCTTTATATATTAAAAAAAGCCTTAGTCCATATGGAATAAGGCTTTTTTTGCATACACCAAAATACCCCTACCTAGTATTTTTATTTTCGACAAAAAATAGGTGGGGGTATAATTCGCTATCTCATCGCTAAAAGTTTACTCTTTGCATTAATAGGAATATTTATCGCTTCAATTTCTTCAATTGCCTCGCCGTAACGTCCTTTTGCATACACCTTTAATGTTTCATCTCTCTTTAACATATGCTTAACAGTCTTCTTTATTTTTTGTTCTCTTCCACGTTCGTCAAATGCAATAAATTCATATTCATACCACTCATCACCAATATGCTGACCAATTGTATTCACAACCGTATAGTATTCTTTCGTCTTATAAAGCGGATTATATTTATCGATAACCGGTCCAAGTTTCGTAGGTAGTAACATTATTACTATGACTATCATCGCTATTATAGTAGTGATCATTTTTTTCTTCATAATAAACATTCCTCCTCTGCAGGATATATATACATCCATTTTAAAAAGAAGGAATACAATCTACTATTGAATCTCATTACATTACACTTACACTTTTGTAAGAATTAAAAAAAGGTGAACGAATTTACTCGTTCACCTTTTAACTCGCTTTAAAGCCTCCACCAAGTACATCACGTACATCATGGATAACGACGAAAGCATCATCATCTACTCGGCTAATAACTTGCTTTAACTTAACAAGCTCTTGTTTATTAATAACAACATATAAAACTTCTTTATTTTTACCAGTATATCCGCCGCGCCCTTCTAATACAGTAACGCCGCGTGTCATGTTTTTCGTAATAGCCTCACGTATTAACTCTGGTTGATTTGAAATAATTGTAACAGCCGTTTTTGTGTCCATTCCTTCTACAATGAAATCAATTACTTTCGCTCCGATGAATACTGCAACAAGTGTGTACATCGCTTTTTCTTGCCCTATTATAAATACGGAACCAGCAATTACAACGATGTCAATAATAAGTACACCTTTACCAACGCTCCAACCTAAATATTGATTTGCTAACCGGGCTAAAATTGCCGATCCCCCTGATGTACCTCCAGCTTTGAACATACAGCCTAATCCGATACCGACAAATACACCAGCAAATAGTGCCGCTAATAACGTATCACTATTTACATGATACTCAATATGTTCTGTAACATATAAAAACAAGGATGTTTCTACAATCCCTAAAATTGTATAAACCATCGTTTTCTTATCAAAAAATTTATAACCAACAGCTAGTAAAATTGCATTTATAGCAAAGTTCACAATCCCAGGCGACCAATCAAATAAATAGTACGTAACAACCGTTAAACCAATAATTCCACCCTCTGATAGACGATTTGGAATTGCAAAGTAATTAATACCAATTGCGAATAATAATGAACCAATTGTAATTAGTGTTATTTCCTTTATACGTTGATTAACCATAGTTCATACCCTCCCCCATTTGACATTGTATCACTATCTCCTAGAGGTTTAGAAGTTGTTTTTATTCAGCATTTTTCCTCATAAAGACCAGGATATTATGTTTAAACAGAGGGGTGATTAATTATTCACATTTGCTCTAACTATACGGACAAATCGCTCCACATTCCCCTTCTGAATATACTTAGCTCGGATGGTTTCATGATTACAAATAAATTCGAAATACGGGCGAAAAACTATGCTATCTATATGCAAATATGAGTACTCTTTACATGTTGAAGGATAGTATGGAAACTTCCCGTAAAAGAGGAGACGTCTAGTAGTAGCCGCAAAAATCCCATGTTGATACGATAGCGTAAAATCATCCTTCTCAAATATCCCTACTACAAAAGCGAAAACCTGTTCATCACCTTCTATATACTTTTTCACGCTCAATAAAAGCTCATTCATGCACATCATCCCTCCAAATACTATTCTTGAAAAGAATCCATGGATTGTTACAAACCGGTTTAACCCCTTTATAAAGTATGAAACGCGTTTCCTGTCAAAGGTATTTCAAAAAAATAATCCGTTATGCACTTATACACATAACGGATTAAAACTACACTGTAGATCGCTCCACAAGTTCATATGGAATTTCCACCTTTTCTTGTTTAGAACTTTCATCATTTGTTTGCCGATAAAACATTTCAAAGGCTTTTTTACCTATTTCCTTTAAATTTTGATCAATAGTTGTAAGTTGTAACACTTGCGAGATAGGTTGATTATCCAAGCCAATAATCGCTAAATCCTTAGGAACTTGAAAACCTAATTTTTCAGCTTCTGTCATAACCCCAATCGCAACTTCATCTCCCGCTACTATTAATGCTTCAGGAAGATGCTGCATCTCCTTTAATTTATGAGCCACTCTCACACCATCTTCTAACGTAAAACATTCTGTGAAAATCCATTCTTCATTCACTTCTTCATCTATAGATTGCAATTGACGCTTATACACATCAAAACGCTTTTGACTACTCGGTCCTAGCTTTCTCCCCGTACAATAACCAATTTTTTTATAACCTTTTTCAATAAGGTGATCCATTCCTAGCTGGAAAGCTGCCGAATGATTTGTATATACACTTGATATATTCGAAATATCATTATCTTCACAAGCAATGATTGTGCCGTAAGAAGCATACGGTTCAATCGTTTCCCAATCATTCGCACGTGAACAAATAATAAGACCATCCAATTGTTTCGTTTTTAACATATGTAAACTTTTCATTTCTTCTTTTTTATTATAATTTGTTTGGCAAAGTAGCACCCTGTAGTTATGAGTTAACGCTCCCTCCATCATTCCCCCTACCATTGCATCGAAGCTCGGGTGATTAATGTAAGGGAGAATCACACCAACAATATTCGTCTTTCCTTTTGATAAATGAACAGCATTTGCGTTTTGTGAGTAATTCAACTTCTCAACTATCTCTATAACCGCTTTCCTTTTTTCTTCACTTACATACGGATGATCATTCAATACTCTCGAAACAGTTGTAACTGAAACTCCCGCCATCTTTGCAATATCTTTAATATTAGCCATACACTCACCTCTACTTTTAACTTAATAAATTTTATGAACATATGTCAAACCTTCTCATCATTACATCTTCATTCGTTTTTCTTACAAAAGTGTAATTTTCCTGTAAGCTAATTCGATAGTTACCCCCTTCTTTTTTTCATACAATTAAGTCAGAAACAGGACAACAATTATTCGAAAAGGAGCGGATTTATATGATGAACAAAATGAAATCAAACAATTTTTTAAATACAATGGGCATGGTATTTTCCGCTCTAATCGATGCTAAAGCTGTTGCTTCTACATTAAACAAGTAAGGAGAATGTATGATGAATAACATCACTTTCAACAAATTAGATTTCTTAGGACTAGCTAGTGGCTCGATTCTTCTTACTGCTTTTATTTACGCCGCTACGCTTGTATAACTTTGTGTCCCCTTTCCCCTTTATTTATAAATAGTAATAGAAAAGACGACCGTCTATGCCCGGTCGTCTTTTCTTACTTTTGATTTGATTGCAAAGCTTCCTTTAGCTCCTCAAACCTCTCATTTAATTGATCTGTCATCATTTTCATAGCTATTTTTCGATCTATTTGTTCTTCAGCATCAATTTGAATTGGGTCTCCAAAAATTAATTGCGCTCTTTTTCCTTTTATTAATTCTTTTACACTTGAGGGACCAATATAAGCTGCCGGTATTAATGGAACGTTAGAACGCATCGCAATTGTCACAGCACCAGCTTTTAACGAAACGTCTTCTGTCGATCTCGTTCCACTCGGGAAAATCCCTACCACTTTTCCTTCTTTTAATAAGCGTGATGGAATTTTAAGTGTACTCGGTCCTGGATTTGCACGATCTACAGGGAATGCATTTACATTTTTAAAGAACCAATTTTTGAATTTCCCTTCAAATAATTCTTTTTTGGCCATGTAATGAATCTCTGTTGGGTACATCCCTGTAGCTAACATTAATACATCCATAAAACTTGTATGTGTACAAGCAACAACATACGGACCACCTTCTGGTAGCTTTTCTCTTCCTTGCACTTCTACTTTCCCAGCTGTTTTAAATATATATTTCAACAAAAATGTAATTGGTTTATACATTGGTTTCGTTCCTTTCTGAACATCCGAAGTATAGTCATTTTCTTACCTTAATTATAACACTAAGTTATAGGAGTTGGTAATAAAAATGAGTATTAATTGTTAATTTTCAATTCTTACAAAAGTGTAATTTTCTTGTAAGCTAATTCGATAGTTACTTCTTGCGATATTTCATACAATTAAGTCAGAAACAGGGCAACCATTATTCGAAAAGGAGCGGATCAATATGATGAACAAGCTGAAAACGAACAATCTTTTAAATACAATGGGCATGGTATTTTCCGCTCTTATCGATGCAAAAGCTGTTGCTTCTACATTAAATAAGTAAGGAGAATGCATCATGAATAACATCACTTTTAACAAATTAGATTTTTTAGGATTAGCTAGCGGCTCCCTTCTTCTTACTGCTTTTATTTACGCTGCTACGCTTGTATAACTTTGTGTCCCCTTTCCCCTTTATATAGAAGAAGACGACCGTCTATGCCCGGTCGTCTTTTTACATGTTTCTTTCTTTTAACTCTTTTAAAAGCTGTATCATTTCAGCTTGTTGTTTTATCTTCTTACGACCATTTCGATTAATTGCTGCAAGCTCACAAGCAACTCCAACGGCGAAGAAAAACAATAAACTTTCTAACATATGAAATCCTCCAATTGCCTATTAAACAGCTTGACGTAATTGCTCTTCTTGTAACATCTTCTTATTTATATTTTCTTCTTTTCTCTGACAAACATTATTGCGAATAAGCGCTGCAATAACAAATAAAGTCCCTACAATATCAAACATCGTGATTTGATATCCTTGCATCATCATAATTATTAAAGTCGTAATAGGCACACAGTTAATAAACAAAATCCCATTAATCGATGATAAAATCTTCACACCGTAATTCCAAGCAAGTAATGCTACAATTCCCGGTAATGTCATCATAAATAACAAATCATATTTCACGACAGAAATCGTTCCCATACTCGGAACTGAAACATATCCAAGCGACGTAATAAGTACCGTTATAATTCCTGTAACGGTCGTACCGAATACACACGTCAACGTAGAGTAACGTAATGTCGACCAATCGCTACACGTTTGACCACCCATCGTATAAATAACCCAACCTACAACTCCAACAAATATACATGCTAGTGAAAACATGTTATCTTTCAATGTTAAAAAGAAACTCATGTCGCCCTTTGTAATAACAAATACAGCCCCTACAAAAGCGATAATCATGCTCGTTATCATATATTTTTTCGGTTTTACATGCTTATATCCCCATAAAATACAAATAGAAATCATCGGCATAAGTGCTTCCATAATGGAAGCTACCATCACACCTGATTTTCCCATTAACATTTGACCTAAAAATACAAGTACATTATATACAGTAAACGCCATCGTTCCGAAAAAGACGAGCAGCTTTCCTCTTCCTTCTAAACGAAATGCCTGTTTTCCTTCTTTCATTAACAACAATACAATCAGCATTATCGCCACCGCTCCATAGCGAATAAGCGAAAAGTAAAATGGATCTATGTATTCTAACGCATAATCAGCAACTGGAAACATTGCTCCCCATGACATACTTGCAATTAAACACGCTAAAGCGCCTATTATCATTTGACCTTTTCTCACCGCAATCCCCCACTTCTTTCTATTTGCACAAAGAGAATTGTAAAAGAAAAAATATATCACGTAAAATGATTCAAAATGATGTTAACTATCATTTATAATGATAGTTAACATCAAGGAGGATCGTATTATGGAATTAAGAGATTTACAAATCTTCCAGAGCGTTGCCGAACAAGGTAGTGTAAGTAGTGCAGCAAAGGAATTAAATTACGTACAATCAAATGTAACAACGCGTATTAAACAACTGGAGAACGAGCTGAAAACACCGCTCTTTTATCGTCATAAACGAGGCATGACTTTAACAGCTGAAGGAAGAAAAATGCTCGTTTATGTTAATAAAATTTTGCAAGATGTTGAGGAGCTAAAACAAGTATTTTTAGATAGCGAAACACCCTCTGGCATATTAAAAATCGGTACTGTCGAAACAGTAAGTACATTACCTACCATTTTATCTTCTTACTATAAAAGCTATCCGAACGTCGATTTATCATTACAAGCAGGTCTAACAGAAGAATTAATTAGAGAAGTACTCGATCATCAACTAGATGGCGCTTTTATATCAGGGCCAATAAAACATCCCCTTATTGAACAATATGATGTTAGTACAGAGAAATTAATGCTTGTAACACAAAATAAAGCTTTTCATATAGAAGAATTTACAACAACGCCTCTACTCGTTTTTAACCAAGGTTGTGGATACCGTTCCAAACTAGAACGATGGCTGAAAGACGAAGGTTTGCTACCAAAAAGAATTATGGAATTTAATATATTAGAGACTATATTAAACAGTGTTGCACTCGGCCTTGGAATTACGCTCGTACCACAGTCTGCTGTCCACCACCTTTCTAAAGCAGGGAAAGTACATTGTCATGCAATCCCTGAAAAATACGGCAGTATTTCAACGGTTTTCATACGCCGCAAGGATAGCTATATGACAAATTCAATGCGTAGCTTTTTAAAAACAATCGAAGAGCACCACCACATTAATATGCTTTAAAAGACATTCTTACACGAATGTCTTTTTTTCTTACAAAAGTGTAAGTCTTCCGTAAGCTAATTCGATAGTTGCAGGCGATCATATTTCCTATAATTAAGATATAAAGCAGGGCAACAACAATTCGAAAAGGAGCGGATACGCATGATGAACAAAATGAAATCAAACAAATTTTTAAATACAATGGGCATGGTGCTATCCGCACTTGTCGATGCAAAAGCCGTTGCAACTACATTAAACAAATAAGGAGAGATTATAATGAACAACATTACATTTAACAAATCAGATTTCTTCGGACTTGCAAGTGGAGCGACTCTTCTTACAGCTTTCATTTACACACTTGCTCAAGGTCTTGTTTAACACTTTGTTTCCCCAAACCCCTTTATATATAGAAAAAGCTGCTTGTCTTATAGACAAGCAGCTTTTTAATTTGTCCCGCTTTAATGGGCAGTAAGACCCCCACCTCAAAATTCAGCGAAAGCAAAGAAGTTAGGTGGGGTCGGGCTGCCCATTAAAGTCCGATTGGTGAGGGCTGATAATCAGTGGGGGATGAAGCCCCCCACTGATTAAAGTTTCACTTTATTTCATATATAATTTGACCTGTTTTCGTCATATCATATCCGCCAATCGCTTTTAGTTCATTATGAAATTCTTCCGATTGCAGAATGTCTTTTACAACTTCGATCAACTCTTCATTTTCTTTATTCTTCAAAATCACTAAATCATACTGCTCTTTCATGATTGGAATAAAGTCTACATTTACAATTTGCGAAAACTTTTCTGATCCTATTCCCACATCAGCTTTCCCATTCGCGACTTGCGTAGCAACACCAAGATGATTCGATTCTTCCCATTCATATCCACTAATACGTTCTTTATTTAAATTTTGAATGCGCAATTGTTCATCGACTAACACCCTAATACCAGAACCCTTTTCTCGATTTATAAATCGTATAGATGATTGAGATAAATCAGCCCATGTTTTTATATTTTTAGGATTCCCCTTTTGCACATAAAACCCAACGTTCCTTGCTAATAAATTAATCATCGTACATGGTTGTCCTACTAAAATACGTTTTACGTAAGGAACATTATATGTACCCGTTTCGCCATCAAACAAATGCAAGCTAACGATACTTCCTTCTCCTTGATACATTTTTACTAGGCTCGTTAAACTACCTTGATATGCCCTTAATATATTTGAACTTGGCAGGCGATTTTCTATACGTTTTGCCAACATGTCTAACGTTAGTTCTTGTCCGCTAATAATACATGTATTCGAGATACTATTACTGTCATTCTTTACAGAAGTAACTTGTACGTTACCTGTTTTCATTTGCTTAATATATTGTTCTAAATCTGCTGCATCAATGCGCATCTGTCTACCAATTCTATAAGAAGGCAGTTCTCCTTTTTTAATTAAATCGTATACAGTTAATTTTGATACTTTTAATCGCTTCGCTACTTCTTCCGTTGTGTAGGAATGATGATCCATAGACGATTCCTCACTTTCTTTCTTCATTGTAACAAAGAAAAGAATATTTCTCCTATATTTTAAAAATAACTACATCGTTCAAATTATATTCAATTATAACTAGTTATATTTATTTATATTTAGTTATAATTAATTATGTAAAAACGAAAGGGGATTTTTTATGAATAAGTTTACATTACAATCCATCGGGGCACTTATCCTTTCTTTTCTTCTTATATTTAGTGTTGCATGTACAAGCGGAGAGAAGAAAGAGAAATCAACCGCTAAAGAAGGAAAAACAGTTGAACTTACTATATCAGCAGCTGCAAGCTTACAAGATGCGCTAAAAGAAATTGAAACAAAATATAAAGAAAAAGAACCTAATATTAAACTTTCTTTTAACTTCGGCGCTTCTGGTGCACTTCAACAACAAATCGAACAAGGTGCACCTGCTGATTTATTCTTCTCAGCAGCCGAAGATAAATTCCAAACTCTCGTTAAAAAAGGATTCATTAATGAAAAAGAGGGGAAAAATCTCCTTGGAAACGAACTCGTTCTAGTCGTCCCAAAAGATAGTTCTCTTACAAAAATTCAAGATTTAAAAGATGAAAAAATAAAAAAAATCGCACTTGGTACACCTGAATCTGTACCTGCGGGAAAATACGCAAAAGCTTCTCTCACACATGAAAATCTTTGGAATGACGTTCAAAATAAAGTCGTATTTACAAAAGATGTTCGCCAAGTGTTAACATATGTAGAAACAGGTAATGTTGATGCTGGTATTGTATACAAAACAGATGCTCTTATTTCAAACAAAGTAAAAATTGGTGAGACAGCAGCAGATACTTCTCATGAGCCAATTCACTATCCTTTAGGTGTTATAAAAGAATCTAAGCACAAGAAAGAGGCGACCTCGTTTTATGAGTATTTGCAGTCAAAAGATGCACAATCTATCTTTAAAAAATACGGATTTACAGTCCTATCATAATTGCCATGAGCTTTGATACTATTTTATCACCAATCTTTCTATCTTTACGAGTAGCTGCATGTGCCACCATTATCGTTACCATTTTAGGAACGATAATCGGACGAGCGCTAGCACGCTCCTCATGGAGATATAAAGTAATATTAGAAACTATTTTCTTGTTACCAATGGTACTTCCGCCAACTGTAATCGGCTTTTTTCTCATTATCATTTTTGGAAATAACAGTCCTATTGGAACGTGGATAGAATCAATATTTCAGCAATCTATTATGTTCACATCTACTGCTGCTATCATTGCTTCTACAGTTGTTGCATTTCCGCTTATGTACCAATCAGCAAAAACAGGATTTTCTATCGCGAATGTACAAATTGAAGAAAGTGCTCGTGATCTTGGTGCAAGTGAATATCAAGTTTTTCTGCACGTCACACTTCCGCTTGCATTTCCTGCCTTACTAAGCGGAATGATTTTGAGCTTTGTTCGTGCGCTCGGTGAGTTTGGTGCTACACTCATGTTTGCTGGGAACATTCCTGGTAAAACACAGACTATCCCAACAGCCATTTACATGGCGATTGATGCAAGTAATATGCAGCTCGCCTGGACACTAGTAGTTATCACGATTAGTATGTCCCTCCTATTTTTGCTATGTATTCAGCTTATTAATAAAAGAATTACTAACTCGTAAAGCAGCTTTTTTTAAAGCTGCTTTTTTATTTCTTAGGAAATAAAAATATACCGCCGGGAAATAACTGAATTTTACCTTTTATTTAAATATACATTCTATTTGAATTTACTTTCTAAAATAGGCAATTTCCTGTTATTATATGGAGGTGTTTCAAAAATTGAAGAAATGAAAACGCATTTATATCGTGAATTCTTCATCCTGTTTTAGCGATCGGTAATCTTCTACTCTATTAGTGGGGCATTACCGATCGTTAGAACGATATGTAATTATATTGGTATAGCAAAACGAAGGGAGTCTTGTAATGGACATTTTATTAGCGCTTCTTCCTGCAATTGCATGGGGAAACATCTTATTAGTAAGCGTAAAAATGGGCGGTGGTGCATATAGCCAAACGGTAGGTATGACAATCGGTGCTCTATTCTTCGCAACAATTATGTATGTATTTACTCAACCCGCTTTAACAATGACAATCTTGATTGTTGGTTTTATTTCAGGTTTATTCTGGGCTTTAGGACAAGTAAACCAATTAAAAACAGTTGAAAAGTTAGGTGTTTCTACTACTGTAACGATTTCTACTGGTATGCAGCTTGTTGCAACTTCTATCTTTGGGGTTATCGCTTTCCGCGAGTGGACTACTACTACAACGATCATTCTGGGAACGATTGCAATCCTATTAATCGTAGTTGGTGTTGTATTCACATCATTAGATGATAAAGAAAATGCTCAGCCACCAGGACAATTGAAAAAAGGACTTCTTACTTTAATTGTTTCTACTTTCGGCTATCTTGTATATGTAATTATTATTCGTTGGTATAACATCGATGGTTGGTCTGCTATTTTACCACAAGCAGTTGGTATGTTTGTTGGGGCGGTTGTACTGACATCTAAACATAAACCATTTAACAAATATGCAATCCGTAATGCTTTATCTGGTTTACTATGGGGAACTGGAAACTTATTCTTACTTCTTTCACTACCACGTGTCGGAGTAGCAACAAGCTTCCCATTATCTCAAACTGGAATCGTTATCTCAACATTTGGTGCGATTGTCTTCTTAGGCGAAAAGAAAACGAAACGTCAATTGATCTTTATTGCACTAGGTAGTGTTTTAATTATCGGTGGCGCTGTATTACTTGGTATGACAAAAGCATAAATTTATAATCTATTAGTAAACCCCTGAGGCACATATGCTTCAGGGGTTTTTTAATTCTAATTATTTTCTAGATATAATTATTTTTATGTTTTTGGCCCTTATAATTATTCTTCCACTCTAGCAAACCCGCTACACATATAAAGAGATTAATAACAGCTAATATTAACATAACATATAACCCAGTGGAGATATAAATTGAAATACTAACTACATTATATAAAATCCATAAATGCCAGTTTTCTAGGATTTTTCGACTTAGCATAAATTGAGCTACTAATCCTAGTACAGCATTTAAAGCGTCTAAATATGGACTTGTTGATTCTAAGTAATGGACTTGATAATATCCCCAACCAATCCATGCAACTAAAATAAAGATTATATAAAAAATCCAACCTTGCAAATCTAAACGCACTGTTGCTTTTACCTCTTCCTCCCCACTACGTGCAATCCAATGATACCAACCATATACATTAAATATAAATTGAAAACCTGCCAATACTGCCATTGCATATAAACCTTGTGTAATAAAAATATACAGAAATACCGCAACGGTAATCATACCGAATAAAAAGTTGGATACTTTTTCTCTTGCTAATAGCCAAACATTAATAATCCCCATAACCGATGCAAAGATTTCAATATAGCTCGATTGAATATACAATCCAACCAATACGCAAATGATACTAGAAACAACTAAAAATAGCGGACTTCTAATCATGATCATCTCTCCCCAGATGTATAATAAATTCCCTATCACCAGTATAAGTAATAGACTTTACATTTACCATGAATTTCCTACTTTTCATTATCCATTCCACCTACGGGAAGTCTTTTCTTTTTACAAAATTCTCTTAAAAATGTTATCGTTTTTTATAACATATCTCCACTAGAAAGGAATAGAGGATATGCTAACTAAACATCGAATTCTATTTATTGGTGCTGGTCGTATGGCAGAAGCTATATTTTCCGGATTACTTAAAACAAGCAAAGAATACATCGAAGAGATTATCGTTTCTAACCGAAGTAACGTAGAAAAGCTAGATCAATTACGAGCGCGATATAATGTGTCTACTACAACAGATTGGAAGCAACATGTTACATCTGTTGATACGATTGTTTTAGCAATGCCGCCTTCTGCACACGAAGAATTATTAGCAGAGTTATCTCCGTTACTATCGAATCAACTTGTCGTAACGGTAGCTGCCGGCATCGGCCCATCTTATTTAGAAGAAAGACTTCCTAAAGGAACGCCTGTTGCTTGGATTATGCCAAATACAGCTGCTGAAATTGGTAAGTCTATCTCCTTATACACGATGGGACAATTCGTAAACGAGACTGATCAAGAAACCCTGCAATTGCTTTTAGGGGGCATTGGTACTTCGCAACTTTGTACCGAGGAAGAAGTTCATCAACTTACTGCAGTTACTGGAAGTGCACCAGCCTTCCTTTATTACTTTGCTGAAAGTTTAATTGAAGCAACAAAAAGTTATGGAGTCGATGAAGCAACCGCAAAACACCTTGTCATTCAAATGATTTCTGGCTCTGCTTCTATGCTTGAACAAACACAAGATCCAGCTAACCTCCGTGAACAAGTAACAACGCCAGGTGGTTCCACAGCTGAAGGTCTCAAAGCTTTATATGAATATAATTTTTCAGAGGCAATTCAAAAAGCAGTAGAAGCGACAAACAAAAAAGCTAGGGGGAAATAATATGAGTTTAACAAGTTTAAAAGACTATACAACATTACATAACGGTGTAAAAATGCCTTGGTTCGGCTTAGGTGTTTTTAAAGTAGAAGATGGTTCAGAAGTAATTGAGTCTGTGAAAGCAGCAATTAAAAATGGCTACCGCAGTATAGATACTGCAGCAATTTATCAAAATGAAGAAGGCGTTGGCCAAGCAATCCGTGAATCAGGTGTTTCACGTGAAGAATTATTTATTACATCAAAAGTATGGAATAGCGATCAAGGGTATGAAACAACACTTCAAGCATTTGAAACTACATTAGAAAAATTAGGACTAGAGTATTTAGATTTATATTTAGTACATTGGCCTGTAAAAGGGAAATATACTGAATCATGGAAAGCGTTAGAAAAACTTTATAAAGACGGACGTGTTCGTGCAATTGGCGTGAGTAATTTCCATATTCACCACTTACAAGACGTATTTGAAATTGCTGAAATTAAGCCAATGGTCAATCAAGTGGAATACCACCCACGTCTAGCACAAGAAGAGTTGCACGCTTTCTGTAAAGAACATAATATCCAGCTTGAAGCTTGGTCACCGTTAATGCAAGGACAACTACTAGATAATCCAACGTTGCAAGAAATTGCGACAAAATATAATAAATCAACTGCGCAAATTATTTTACGCTGGGATTTACAAAACGAAGTTGTAACAATTCCTAAATCAATTAAAGAACATCGTATTATTGAAAATGCAAACATCTTCGACTTTGAATTAAGTGCTGATGATATGAAAGCAATTCAAGCTTTAAATGAAGATCGTCGCGTTGGTCCAGATCCAGATAACTTTAACTTCTAATAGAAAAACCACTGCCATATGCAGTGGTTTTTCATTAAAGAAAACTGAAAATTTAAACTATATTTCATTCAGTTGACACTTCATCATCCAAGGTGTAAGATTTTGAATTATCAAAGAAACACAAAAATTAATAAAGTTTATTCGTTTACTCATTGTATCAAGAGAGGTGGAGGGACTGGCCCTTTGAAACCTCGGCAGCAGGTTCATTTTTGAATACTGTGCCACTTCCTGCAAGCTTTATAGCTTGAAAGATAGAATGAGGGACTTCGTTTATATACGGGTGCATAACTTGTACGTAAAAATCCCTCTTTCTCAATATGAAAAGAGGGATTTTTTATTTTTCATTTCCCTCATCATCATCCAAACTTAATTATTTAGGAGGAAAATCAAATGAAAAAAAAGTTTGTACCCGGTATTGCATCAGTTGTAGGAGTAAGTATTTTATTAACTGGTTGCGGTAGTTATAAAAACGAAGCAAGCGGAGCAAATGCAAAAGACGAGGCGCCTAGTAAACAGGTTTTAAACTTATCTTCACCTACTGAAATACGAACAATGGATACAGCTCGTGCTACAGATACTGATTCTGGTCAAGTAATGAGAAACGTATTTGAAGGTTTGTATAATCTTGGTGAAGGTAACAAACCTGTCCCTGGTGTTGCAAAATCTCATGAAGTAAGTGGTGATAAAACGAAATACACATTCCACCTGCGAGATTCAAAATGGTCAAACGGTACTCCTGTTACAGCGAAAGATTTTGTCTTCGCTTGGCAAAGAGCTGTTGATCCAGCAACAGCCTCTGAATATGCATTTCTATTCTTTGATATTAAAAATGCAACAAAAATTAACAACAAAGAACTTCCAGCCGACCAACTTGGTGTAAAAGCAGTTGATGACCATACATTTGAGGTAGAATTAGAACGCCCTGTTCCATATTTTATTAGCTTAACAGCGTTCCCAACATTTCTACCAATTAACGAGGAATTCTTTAAAAAACAAGGTGATAAGTACGCTTTAGAAGACAATACAATCTTGTACAACGGCGCTTTTACACTAAGCGATTGGAAGCATGAACAAAGCTTTAAATTCAAGAAAAATCCTACCTATTGGGATAAAGATACTGTCAAACTGGAAGAAATCAATTTTAACGTCGTAAAAGAAAAATCTACAGAAGTAAATTTATTCGAATCAAAACAATTAGACCGTATAAAACTAACATCCGACTTCGTTGATAAATATAAAAAAGATGCCAACTTTAAAGAACGTCCGAACGTAGGGGTACAGTTTCTACGTATGAATCAACAAAATAAAGTACTTCAAAACGTTTCTGCACGCCAAGCAATCGATCAAACAATCGATCGAAAATCCTTTGTAAATACACTATTAAATGATGGCTCTACACCAACCTTTGGTCTCGTTCCAAAAAACTTTGCAAAAGGGCCTGATGGAAAGGACTTCCGTACTATAAACGGGGATTTAACCAAAGTTGATACAAAATCTGCACAAGAGTTATGGAAAAAGGCAAAACAAGAGCTTGGTTCTGAAAAGATTACATTAGAATTATTAACAAGTGATGCTGACCTTGATAAGAAAACGGGTGAGTTCTTAAAAGGACAACTAGAAAAGAATTTAGATGGATTAACAGTAAATGTGAAACCACAACCACGTAAACAACAAGTTTCACTTTTATTAAAAGGTGACTATGAAATCGGTATTGATGGCTGGAGCCCTGACTTTGCTGATCCAATTACATTCCTTGAATTGTTTACAACGAATAATCCATACAACTTAGATCATTACTCTAATAAGGAGTTCGATGAAACAATTGAAAAGGTTAAAACGACTTTAGCTGGTGATGAAAAAGCTCGATGGGAAGCATTACTAGCATCTGAGAAAATATTATTTAAAGACTCTGTTATCGCTCCCCTTTACCAAAAAGGTGAATCTTATTTAGAACGTTCTTATGTGAAAGGAATTGTGCAAGTAGACTTTGCAGGCCAATTAAACTTCAAATGGGCACAAATTGAAAAATAAAAGACAACCTGAATTGAAGTTTTTCTATCTAAACCAATTATTTTATTGAAAAAATGTATTAAAAGCGGATTCTCAATAAGAGGAAATCCGCTTTTTTAATATATTATTTTAAAAAATTAATGCTCAACTTTTTATTATTGACATATAGTTCCCTCCAGTGTTAATATTCTAAATAATCAAAGAAACGAAATATTTCACCATCATAATATAACGTCTACTACATCGAAGCATATAATGATAAATTATAGTTCAACATGTATATACATATAGAACACCTGATTACCTACATGTACATATTTATAATAGGTTTTCTCTTCTTCTATAGATACACTTCAAAACATGGACATTATGACGTTACGAACAACACATTTAGGGAGGAACGAACAATGAAGAAAAAAGTTGTACCTGTTGTTGCATCTGTTTTAGGGGCAAGTCTATTACTAACTGCTTGCGGGGGAAATAAAGATAACGCAAGCGGAGCGAAAGCAAATGATAAAGCACCTGATAAACAGGCAATTAACTTATCATTTGCTTCAGAAATTCCAACAATGGATGTTGCAAAAGCAACGGATGGGGAATCCATGAACGTAATGCGTAATGTTTTTGAAGGGTTATATGCAATGGGAGAAGATAATAAACCGATTCCTGGTGTCGCTGAGTCGGTTGACGTTAGTCCCGATAAAACGAAATATACATTCCATCTGCGTGATTCAAAATGGTCAAACGGTACTCCTGTTACAGCAAAAGACTTTGTCTTCGCTTGGCAACGTGCTGTAAACCCTGATACAGCAGCTGAATATGCATTCTTATTCTTCGATATAAAGAATGCGAAACAAATAAACCAAAAACAATTGCCGATTGATCAACTAGGGGTCAAAGCTATTGATGACAAAACATTAGAAGTACAACTAGATCGTCCTGTTCCCTACTTCTTAAGTTTAACGACATTCTCAACATTCTTACCAATTAATGAAGAGTACTTAAAGTCTCAAGGCGATAAATACGGTTTAGAAACAAATCATTTAATTTACAACGGCGCCTTCACATTAGATAACTGGAAACACGAGCAAAGCTTCCAACTGAAGAAGAATCCTAACTATTGGGATGCTAAAACGGTGAAATTAGAAGAAATCAACTTCAATGTCGTTAAAGACAAGTCTACAGAAGTTAATTTATATGATTCAGGACAAATTGATCGCGTTGCTTTAACTGCGGAGTTTGTTGATAAATATAAGGGCGATCCAAACTTCAAAGAACGCGCTGAAGTTGGCATTCAATTTTTACGACTCAATCAAAAAAATGAAACATTAAAAAATCAACATGCACGCCTTGCTATTAACGGAGCAATGAATAAGAAAGCATATGTAGAAACAATTTTAAATAACGGCGCTGTTGCAGCTGAAGGAATGGTTCCTGCGAAATTCGCAAAAAGTCCTGATGGCAACGACTTCCGTAAAGAAAATGGAAATCTAGTGAAAGATGATGTGAAAACAGCGAAAGAAAACTGGAAAAAAGCGAAGCAAGAACTTGGTACTGACAAAGTAACAATTGAACTCCTAACAAGTGATAATGCTTTAGCTAAAAAGACTGGTGAATATTTAAAAGGTGAACTAGAAAAGAACTTAGATGGATTAACAGTGAATTTAAAACCACAACCACGTAAACAACAGTTAAAACTACTGTTAAGTGGTGACTATGAAATCGGTATTGATGGCTGGGGCCCTGACTTCGCTGATCCAATTACATTCTTAGATTTATTTACAACAGATAGTGCTTACAACTTCGATAAATACTCTAACAAAGAGTACGATGAGCTAATTCATAAAGTAAAAACAGATTTAGCTGGTGATGAAAAAGCTCGCTGGGAAGCAATGAAGCAAGCTGAAAAAATTCTATTACAAGACGGTGCTGTCGCTCCTTTATACCAACAAGGTCGCTCTTACTTACAACGCTCTTTCATTAAAGGACTTGTAACAACTGACTTCGGTGGTGAGTTTAACTACAAGTGGACAGAAGTTGCAAAATAATAAGTACTAATAAAAAGGTATCCCACCGAGGATACCTTTTTATTTTATGCTTCTTTAACTACAGAGCTTCTTCTTCCCTTTACCATTCCTTTTATAGCTAAAGTCATCACTGCTACTGATTGTGTAACCAATACAATAACTAATAACGAAATAATATTTCTCTCTAAATTAACTCCCCCAAATATTATTGTATAATAGCCATTTGCTGCATATGTTGCGGGAAATAATTCGCCGATTGTTTGATATGTTTTAGAAAGCATTTCATGCGGTACAATTACACCCGAATTTACGAGTTGTAACGATAGTGAAATTATATTAAAGATCATACCTGCATTTCCGAAAACAGCTATGAACATTTGTGTTAATGAAAGAAAGGAGAAGAAGACTATTTTCAATAATCCTCTTCCCCATCTTTTTGCATCGAACTAAAACTCATCATAAATATAAACATAAACATCAAATATGTTCGCCACGTCAAAGAAGGTACATGTCCTGACCAAAGATAGCTAATTAAATAATTAATCCCCATAATGCAAGACGATATTACTAAACTAACACTTATTAGTTTTACATATTTGAGCATATCTTTTCTCCTTATTTTTTATCTTTCTACTTCTTCAAATTGCAGATTCACCGGCTCTTCTAAGAGTGTTTCATAAAAATTTTCTGCCAAATCTGTTGAAGGAATTTTTTCATCTACTTCATCAAATCGAATACTATCTAGCCATACACAACCTTCTCCTGATAATAAAACACCAAATGCAATACCAAGCGCTCCTTCTTTTATATCTAATACAACCGAGTACGATTGCCAGTTATTCGTATTTTTAATTGGGCGATTTTGCATGTTATCCATAGCGAGCGGTTCTGTCTCTTTTCCGTCTACTCGCATCCACAATCCTGCCCAATCTCTTACATTTTCACTCTTAACAAATGCTGTAAAACGTAATCTCTTCCCTACATATTTATCTGCTCGGAACATTTGCATTAATGTTGAAAATCCTCCGTGCGTAACATTCTCTTTTGCTTTTATGTATGCAGATACTTTCCCTTGATGGACAACTTCATAATCTAAACCCATCTCATATTCAGCAGGATGACTTCCACTTAAGATCCATCCTTTCGGTATACCTTTTTGCATTGAAACACCCTCTCTTTCTATATAAAATGACTGGAAGTACTTTCGATATTTCTTTGGTGGCAATTGAAACATTCTTTTAAAAGCCCTCGTAAATGCCTCCTGTGAGGAAAAACCATATTGCATTGCAATATCAATAACAGCTATTTCAGTTGATACTAAAGCCTGTGCAGCATGAGTTAATCTTCTCTTTCGAATGTAATCCGTTACACTCATCCCAACATATCTTTGAAAGATACGATGAAAATGGTACATCGATACTGCACTGTGAGATGCCACTCTTTCTGTTGTAAGCTCCTCATGTAAGTGATTCTCTATATATTCAATTGATTTTTTTATTATCTCTTTATACTCTTCATGCATTTTAGTACCTCCCTCACAACTTCAATTTACCATATACATACAAATCTTTTTTGATTTAAATTGCGGATTAGCCCTTGTGACTACAGAATAATAATTTATTTTCAACACATACATAATTACATGTTTTTAGGAAAAACTTGTATAGAACGAATTTACATAAGGAGGAATTTATAATGAGAATTCTACTATCAGTTTTATTAGCTCTTATGCTAGTACCTGCATTAACAGGATGTAAAGCTCCTGCAAAAGAAGATACAACTTCGAATAAGAAAACGACTGAAGAAGCAAAAAATGAAGCTCCTGCAGATTTAAAACTTAATTTTAATGAATTTAGTTTAGATGCAGACTATCAAGATACGAAGAAAGACTACGAAGCTGATTATAAAAATGTAGCAGCTGATAAGAAAATGGAAGCAAAAATTGAAGATCATAAAGCAGATGTAAAATTAACAGGAGACGAGGCTATTACAAAATTAAGCCCACTTCTACAAGAATTAAAATTTGATAAAGATACTGCTGACCAAGAAGTAATCGATCAAGTAGTGAACGTGTTCAAACTTGATAAAGACTATCAAAAATTCGAGTTAGAAGTTGTCTTCTCTGATGGAACGAAAAAAGAATATAAAAGAGAAATAAAATAAAGAAGTAGGCAGTTGCCTACTTCTTTATTTTATTTTTTAGCATATCGTAAACTTGGTTGAGATCCTACGTAGTATTCTAATCCAGATACAGATGACTTTTGTAAATAAGAGTCTGTTGGGAATACAAGTGGGATTAAAGGATATTCTGTAAACATAATATCTTCTGCTTGATGTAATAAGTCAAAGCGTTTATTTTCATCTTGTTCTAATTTTGCTTGATTAATTAAATTATCAAAGTCTTTATTAAACCATTTCGCATAGTTATTTGGTCCATCACCTGCATAAATTTCTAATTGAGCAGCTGGATCTAATGTAGATCCTCCCCATCCCATATATGCGATTTGGAAGTCACTTTGTTTGTACATATCAATATAACTTTTCCACTCTTTACCTTCTATCTTTACGTCTACACCAAGATTTTTCTTAAACATTTCTTGAAGTGTTTCAGCTATTTTTTTCTTATCTGAATATTTCACCGTTACTTCTGGAAGTGTAGTCCATCCTTCTTCCTTCATTCCTTCTTCTAATAGATTCTTAGCTACCGCAGGATCATATTTAAAATAATCACCCTTCTCTTTACGGAAGTCACGACCACCTTCTGTTTTTGCTCCTTCTGGAACAAATCCATATGCTTCTTTTGCATTATTCTTTAATATTTTCTCTACGATAAACTTACGATCTACAGCTAATGCAAAGGCTTTACGAATTTTAGCATTTGTAAATGGTGGTTTCTCTGAATTAAATGAGTAAATATGAGTTGAGTAGTCTTGCATTTTTTTAAACTCTTTATTATTTTGTTCTTTTTCAACTAAATCTGTTGGTATGTTAGATAATAAATCTAATTCTCCAGATTTATATAATTGATACGCTGTTTTACCTTCAGGAATAATACGGAATTCGATTTCTTTTGATGCTACTTTTTTATCATGGAATTCTTTATTTTTTTCTAAAATAATCGCTTGATTATGCTTCCATTCTTTCAATGTGAAAGGACCATTTGTAATTAATTCTTTTGGATCTACTTTTAGTTTACCTTTTTCGTCAATAGATTTTTTATTAAGTGGAATATATAACGACTGGGCTAATGTTCGCTTAATGGATGTTACCGGATGTTCAAATTGTAGCTTTAAAGTTACATCATCTACTGCTTGAATTCCTACTGCATCTTCTGCACCTTTCCCCGTATTAAATGCTTCTCCACCTTTAATGAAATAGAGTTCAGTTGCATTCATAGAACCCGTTTTAGGATTTAATATTCTCTTCCAAGCAAATTCAAAATCTTTTGCTGTTAATGGAGAACCATCAGACCATTTCAATCCTTTTTTCAAATAGAATGTATACTCTTTTCCATCTGCCCCAGCTTCCTCTTTCTCTACTAAATCCTTTTCAAACTTCCCATCCGTTGTCTGTCTATACAAAGTTGCAAATAAGTGCTCAATTACATAATTAGAGTTATTATCTGTTGAAATCGCTGAATCTAACGTGTAAGGATCACTACCGAGATTCGTTACAAAACGGTCTCCTTTACTAGCACTTGCTTTTGAAGTATCTTTCTTACCGCAAGCGACAGAAGTAATTGCTAATACGGTCATAATGACAAATAATAAAAACTTCTTCATCTTCCATTCCCCTTTAACCTGAAATTTTTGGTGTTGATGCTAATAATGTTTTTGTATAAGAATGTTGTGGATTACGGAATACTTCATCCGTATTTCCAAATTCAACAAGTTCTCCTTTATATAAGACAGCCACTTTTTCACATAAATAGTGAACCATTGGCAAATCATGCGCGATAAATAAATATGTATAGCCTTGTTCCTTTTGAATTTTTTGCAGCAGATGTACAATTTGAATTTGCAATGAAACATCTAAGGCTGAAATTGGTTCATCAAGAATTAATACTTCTGGCTCACACAATAACGCTCTTGCAATAGCAATACGTTGACGTTGCCCTCCGCTAAATTCATGCGGGTAACGATCAATATATCGTCTATCTAATCCAACGCGCTCTAGCGCATCACCTGCGACTTTATCTTTCAATCCTTTATCACCGATTCCGAATGAAATATAACCTTCCGTTACGCTATCGCGCACTTTCCAGCGCGGATTTAATGCAGCCGTTGAATCTTGAAAAATAAACTGTACTTTCTGTAAGAAATCACGTTTATGAGCTGCCTTCAGCTTGTGAACGACTTGATTGTTATATTCAATTTCACCAGACGTTGGGCTCTCGATTCCAGCTATGAGCTTACCAAGTGTTGTTTTTCCTGAACCACTTTCTCCAATAATGCCAAGTGTTGTTCCTTTAGGGATCGCAAGCGATATGTCTTTTAAAGCTACGAGTTCTTTATTTTTACTTCCATACGTTTTCGTTACTTGCTTTACAGTAATTAAGTCTGTCTTCACGAGGCATTCACCTTCTCTTTTGATTTCGCTTGGTCATGCTCTAGAACATGTTGCCAGCAATGTGAACTATGCTCCCCAGAATATGTTGTTCTCTCTGGGAAACGATGAATACATTCTTTTATCGCTACTGGACAACGATTGACAAATGGGCACCCAAAGCTATTTAATATTTCAATTGATGGTGTTGTTCCCTCAATTGCCCTAAGTACCTTTTCAGAATCATCCATATTCGGAATTGCCTGTAATAAGCTTTTTGTGTATGGATGTTTAGGGGAACCTATTACTTCTTCTATCGTTCCTTTTTCAACAACACGTCCTCCATACATGACAACTATTCGGTCAGCTACTTCACGTACAAGTGCCAAATCGTGTGTAATTAATAAAATACTCGTGTTTTGTTTTTCCTTTCTTTCCTTTAATAACTCCATAATTTGCTTTTGAATCGTTACATCTAATGCCGTTGTAGGTTCATCTGCAATAACGAGTTTTGGGTGGCAGGCAAATGCGATCGCTAAACAAATACGTTGCCTCATGCCTCCGCTTAATTGATGTGGGTACTGTTCAAAACGTTTCTCTGCTTCATGTATTCCTAAATCATTTAATAAGTTAATTGCAATTTCTTTTGCCTCTTTTTTCGATTTCTTTTCGTGCTGCAAAATCACTTCTGTAATTTGCCTTCCCACCTTCATCGTTGGATTCAAAGATGAAAGCGGATCTTGAAAGATAAAAGAAATATCTTTCCCACGAATTTGATTCCATTCTGATTCTTGTAACTTAGTTAATGCCTTTGATTCGAAAGATATATTTCCATCATCAATTTGAATTGATTCTTGATTTAAGCCGATAATAGCTTGTGCTGTAACACTTTTCCCTGAACCACTCTCTCCTACAAGTGCAACAATTTCACCTTCGTTAATAGAAAAGGAAACATGTTTCACAATTGCTTGCTTACTATTCTCTTTTTCAACGGCTAACGTTACGTTTTCTAAAGATAAAAGCTGTCCCATGTTGTTTCTCCTTTCGATTCCGTTTTACGATTTTCGGATCAATTGCATCTTGCAAACCATCACCAATTGCATTAAATGCGAACATAATAAGCGCAATCATTAGTGATGGGAAGAAAAGTTGCCACCATTCTCCGCTTAATAATGTCCCAAGCGCATCATTCGTCATTGTCCCCCAGCTTGCTGCTGGTGATTGTACCCCGAGTCCAATGAAGCTTAAAAATGATTCTGAAAAAATAGCTGCTGGAATTGTAAATGATAAATTTACGATAATAATACCTGTTAAGTTCGGAATGATATGTCCGTATATAATTTTCATATGTGATGTACCTAATCGCTCCGCTGCAATAACAAATTCTCTTTGCTTTAAAGATAAGACTTGCGCCCTAACGAGACGTGCCATACCAATCCAACCTGTTAATGCAAGGGCGATAATAATTGTAAAAAGTCCTGGTTTCATAATGATTAGTAATAAAATTACAATTAATAAATATGGAATACCGTATAATATTTCAATCCCTCGTACAATCCACTCATCTATTAACGTTCCAAGGCGATTACGCCCTCTCACATATCCACTAAATCCTCCAATTAGTACACCAAGTCCTATATCAAGAACAGCTGCTACTAATCCAACTACTAACGAAATCTTCCCACCAGCCCAAGTACGCGCCCAAATATCTCTTCCCAAATCATCTGTTCCGAACCAATGCTCACTACTAGGTGGTAAATTTGTCGCCTCTTTTACTTGTTCACTCGCAGTGAAAGTGGTTAAACTTTCACCGATAAGAGAAAAAATAATAATGAGTAACAATGTCACCGTTCCTAGAACTGCGATTGGATTTGATACAAACTTACGGAACACTTCTTTTTTTCTGCTAATTGCTTGCTGATCTTTATTTATTGTTAATTCTTTTTTCTCTTCATTTGTCAATAACTGTTTATTAATTTCATAAGCACCCATTTAAATATCCTCCCTCCTTACGTAATAGAACGAATACGCGGATCAACAATACGATGAATAATATCTGTAATGAAAATACAAAAAATTAATAATGCACTATAGAAAATCGTCGTCCCCATAATGACTGGATAATCTCGGTTAAAAATACTATCTACAAAATATTTTCCGAGACCAGGAATTGCAAAGATTTTTTCAATAATAAAAGTCCCCGTTAACAACCCAGCCATTAACGGCCCAACAAATGTAAGCACTGGAACAATTGCATTTCGAAGAGCATGTCTTATAATAATTTTCTTAATCGGTATACCTTTCGCTCTCGCTAACTTAATATAATCACTCTGCAAAACTTCAATCATATTAGAGCGAACAAATCTTGTAATAACTGCAATTGGTCCTAACGCTAATGCAAAGGATGGCAATACTGTATGTTCAAATGTACCCCAAGAGGCTACTGGTAAGAGCTCGAATTGAATAGCGAATATTTGTATAAATAGTGGTGCTAAAATAAAACTTGGAATAGAAATACCGAGGATGGCAAGTAAACTTACACCGTAATCAATTACCTTCCCATGATAGAGAGCAGCAAATGTACCTGCAGCAATTCCGACTAGCAATGAAATAATAAGTGCTTGTAAACCAATAATTGCTGATGGACCAAAGCCAGTTGTTATGATTTCTGATACACCTTGCCCGGTTGATTGAACAGATTCACCAAAATCAAAATGAACTACGCCGTCTAAATAAGCAACATATTGATTCCATAACGGTTCATCAAGGTGATACTTCGCTCTCATATTTTGCACAACTTCCTCCGGAAAGATCTTTGCATCTGATGAAAATGGATCTCCCGGAATAATATGCATAATTAGAAATGTCACTGTCGTAATAACCCATAGTGTGAACACCATAACCGATAATTTTTTAATTACATACACTCCAATAACCCCCTAAACACATATATTTACTTAGTTTTATGAACGTACTTTTTCCATTACTCCCTTTCTCTTTTTAGAATACAAAAAGCCTTGATCTTAAAAAATAAGATCAAGGCTTAATAAACAAAGGCCTATCACTTATCTTTCAAGACTTGCTTGCTGGAATTAGCACGGTGTTCCTATTACAGAACCCGCTGCTGAGGTGTCATAGGGCCAGTCCCTCTACCTCTCTGGATAAGTAAATTGCTATATTATTATTTGGTTCAAATTGTATATTTCGAATTATAATTCTGAAAAAATGAAAAGTCAATCAAATTGGATATATTTAGAAAAATCAGTTTTTAATAGTGTATTTATCTAAATTACAGTTTTTCGCCTATAATAAAAAAAAACGATATGAAAGGAGTTATATGATGGATCCCTTACTTCTAACAACTATAGGATTACCATTAACAATCGTTATACTTGTTATCATTGGATTTTATAAGCTTTTCATTAAAAAGAAAAGCATTACCTCTTTTTACACCCCCTTTGATAATATTACCGGGCAAACTATTTCCGAATTTCACGAAGAACAGAAGATATTAGTATCCGAGGATGAAGATGGAGATGGCAAGAAGAAAAAATAACCTTGCATAGGCAAGGTTATTTTTTCGTTTCTGCTTGAAAACGTTTATAGTATGTCGATGCTGTTGCAAAATTAATTTCTATATCACGAATCAACGATGAATCTTCTTCTTTAGCTAACTTCTGTAATTTTTTCATTGCTTGTTCCGATTCATTCAAGAAACCAACATATACCTCATGTTCTTGCTCTTTCGACTTCGGAACACGAATTTCTTTTCGTATATGATCAATATCTTCTAACATGCTCGTTGTTACCTTTTGCACATCTTCTTTATATGTAGCAGTCGTTATTTCCTTACCGCCCTTTTCTTTTGCCACTTCAAATAACTGCAGTGCATTATTAATTTCTTTATTCATTTTCAAATCGTATTTTTCATGTACTGCACGGTATTCTTTCATTTCTTCTGTTTGTTCTGTAGATTGCTCTACCTTTTCTTTCGGTTCTTTCGTATCCTTATTTCCATTACATCCTGCTAGAAGGATCATACTTCCCATTACAGCAATACCCAAAACCTTCTTCATCTCTTCTTCTCCTTTTATCTACAGCTACTACTCATTATAGTTTCTTTTATCTCCACTTGTTATTATACCGAGAACATCCTACTTTTTACACTTAAGACGACATCATAATATATATACCAACATGTTTGTCACAGTATCGTCACTTTATACAAATAACTTTTGCACTGCTTTACTACAGCACCTTACAAAACTATATGAGGTATTTCAAAGAAATGAAAAAAGAACTGATTCAAATATTCCCTTTGAATCAGTTCTTTTTTGTTAAGCCTCTAAATTTTGTCTTGCTTGCAGTTCAAACTGCTTTTCACTTCTTCTAGCCATAAATAAATAGCATAGTACCGCACCAATTTCACAAAGAGCTATTACAACACCCATCGGTAATGCCGTGTTACTTCCACCTATACCTACTAGCGGTGCAACAAGCGCTCCTGAAATGAACTGTAATAAGCCTAATAAAGCTGATGCTGTTCCTGCAGCTTGTTTTTGATTTCTCATCGCTAATGAGAACCCAGTTGTTGAGACAACCCCAACACTTGATACGACAAGGAATAACGAGCATAAAACACCAATTAACCCTATCCCTAGTAAGATTGTCAGTAATAAAGATAAACCACCAACAGCTGCAATAATGATACCAGAGACAAATAATGTCTTCTCATTCACTTTCCCTGCTAAACGACCCGTTACCTGACTAGCAATAATAATACCGATACCGTTAATCGCAAAGAATAAACTAAATTGCTGTGGTGATGCCCCGTATATATTTTGCAATACAAATGGCGATCCCGAAATGTAAGCAAACATTGCCGCTGTTACTAATCCTTGTGACAATGCATATCCCATAAACAAACGATCCTTTAATAGTTTTCCGTACGTCGCTAACGTCCCTGACAAACCGCCTGTTTCTCTTTCTTCAGGAGGTAATGTTTCACGTAATACGAAAGTAGCTGATATTAACATAAATACGCTTATTGCCCCGAGAACGATAAAGACACCGCGCCACGTTGTGAACTGTAATAATTGTCCCCCTATAATCGGTGCCAAAATAGGTGCTGCTCCGTTTACTAACATAAGCAATGAGAAGAATTTCGTCATTTCAGAACCTGAATACATGTCACGTACCATTGCACGTGATATAACAATCCCGGCTGATCCTGAAGCTCCTTGTAGGAAGCGTAATAACACTAAAGTCCAAATAGATGGCGCAACAGCACAAAGTAAAGAAGAAGCAACATAAATAATGAGAGCAATAATAAGAGGTTTGCGTCTTCCATAAATATCACTAATTGAGCCAACAAATAATTGTCCTACTGAAAGCCCAAGCAAACAAGCTGTTAATGTAAGCTGCGCTAGGGATGCACCTGTTTGCAAGTCATCCGTTAACTTCGGTAACGAAGGCAAATACATATCAATAGATAATGGCCCAATTGCCGTAAGTGTTCCTAATACAAGAATCATCCATAACCTGTTCATCTTTACAGGCTTATATATTTCCTGATTAACTTCATTCACTTTTTTCGTTCACCCTTTCCTATACATACTAAATCGTAACAATTATAGTTACAACATAAACATACGTCAAGTATAGCGCATTTTCCTGTTTAATTCTGTAAAAAAAGCGATAGAATTTCTATCGCTTTACTTGTTCAAATTACTATTTTTAAATTTGGATACGGAAGACATCGCCTCTCCTGTATCTAAATATGTGATTTGAATTGGATCTCCCACTTCTGTAAACATAGCATATGGGAATTTCTTCACAGGTATCATAAATACTTTTTGTTCATTCTCTAACAGTACGTACACGATTGTATTTTCACCTGATTTTTCTTTATATACACGTTGTACAACGCCTTCTTTTTGCGCCTCTTTTCCATTTGAAGTCGGTCTAAATGAATCTCCGCTTCCACTCAGCGCATTTTTATAATTCTCAAGCGCTTCTTTTTGCGTCGAACCTGTTGCAAATATTTTCGCATTAGAAGCATAGATAACAGTATGGGCACGTACTAACCCTCCATCATCAATAACAGGTACAATCCAAGAAGGTTTACCGTACACGTTATAAATAACCGGCATTGTTCCATGCCACTTTTCTCTCTTAAAGGAATTATCCACGACTTCCGAAGCAGCCGAACCATCCATAATTCCCTTTACTTCTTTTCCATTATAGTAATACAACTTACCTGTACGCGCATCAATGAGTGAGTAACCTAACGCAGAATCTACTCCTTCTTTCGGAGAAGTGAAATCAGTAAAGTAATATAGTGTTCCATCCTTACCGAAAATCGGTGTAACTCCTTCTTTCGTTCCCCACTCAGTCGGGATCTTCATATCAGTTTGCGAGAATTTTGTATTCCAAAATCCGTGAATATATTTACCGAAGTACGTATTTAACGTAGATGCAGTCTCGTGATTTAATACGCCATCAACAAATTTAGGTGCCTTTCCTTTATCGTATCTTTTCACTTCGCCTGTTTGTGCATCTACTACTACAACGCCCTCTACCTCAAATCCAGATCTTCCTGAAATAAATTCACCGTACGTCATTGTATAATACGGTTTCCCTTTATCATCCACTTCAAATTTAGGTTTTCCTTTAAAGATTAAATTTGGTTCTGCTTGCCTTACCACACGCTCTAAATTATTTCCGAAAAACATGCTTGGCACGTATTTCATTTTATAACCAAGGTGCAGCTTTGCTTCTGCATCAGGATTCGTACCTGACATCGTGACGTACCCTGGAATTGTCTCAGCTTTACGTGCTTTAAAAAATCCTGAAACTTCAATCGGTGCTACATATAAAGCCTCGCCATTTACCATTTGTGGCGTTAATTCTCCTAGCTCAAAATAAGCTACTTTCGGAATATCCCCAAATACTTTTTTCATCTTATTCTCCGCTGTCTTTGGCGGCACTGTAAATGGCTGATCATTTTCAGTAAATGGCTCTGAAATATCTTTCTCTACCTTTACAACAGAATCATATTTCTTTTGCGAGATTACTATATCGTACAAATAACCAAAGTAGCCGTAACTTGCAAGTAAAACAAGCATTAGAAGTCCTTTTAACGTACCTTTTAATTTACCTATTTGATCTTGGGAAAATAAAACAAGCCCAATTAAAATCGCTACTGCAACAGAATAATGAGTAAGAATTGAATCTGCTCGATCATCAATTAGCCAAAAATATTCATAGATTGCAATACCTATCCAAAATAAAACTGGAATAACTAAAATAGATGATTTCTTACCCTTTACAACCTTCTCATCCCCTTTCTTATCCACTGCTCGAAGTTTACTACCGCTTCTTCTTGTCCATGGAATCAAAAACAAAGTGAGAATAGCTAAAATTAAAAATTTCATCAAAGGCAATGTCCCCTTTTCTTTTGTCTTCCTCTTTAGTATAACAAATAAAGGTTATTCAGGTAAAAATGGGAATTGTTATATTTTTTTACTACTTAATACAACTCCGCTCACTACATATAAGATAGATGCAATATAAAAAATCGTGCCGATCGTAAAGAAATCTACTAAATATCCTGTTGCAATAATTGCTACTGCTCCTCCAATCGATGTCCACACATGATATTTTCCAATCTCATAACCAGCATTTTCTTGTACAACTTTTCGTGCTAACGAAGTCTTCTCCGTATTACGCTGCACAGCCCCTAAAATACCCATTAAAATTTGAAGAATGTATACATGCCATACTTCTGTTGCAATAGAAAAACAAAGCATTAATATTGCCATAGACCAGGCGTATATAATTAGTAACTTTCTATCACCTACTCTATCAGAGATTCTTCCAACTAACGGATATACTAGAGCTGAAGTTAAGGCAAATAAGCCATATGCCCAGCCAAACTGTGAGAAGCTATTTCCAACATTCCGAAGCAATAGAATGTAAAAAGGAAATACCATACTTCCTGCCATCATAATGATGCTTTGTGAAGCTACAAATCTTCTATATGTCATTTCGTATACTCCCTATAAAATAAATTCACAAATCTCTCTTTTGGATCCACTTCTTTTTTCTTCTGAAGAAACTCTTCTATACGAGGATATGCTCTCTTTAACTGCTCTTTCGTTGGATAAGAATAATACGGTAAATAATAACTACCGTTATGCTTTAACGTAACATCAATCATCTTCTGAATAACATCCTCTGTTTTCTTTATCTCATTTTCAGAACGCCCTTGATTAATTAAAAGAACCAGTGCAAACATATCATCTTTCGCATAGGATAAAACTGCATTTTCATTCTTTTCCACGTAACGAATCGTAATATTGAGCAAATTAAACTCTTCTTCATTTAATACGTTACGTAAATCATCTATGTATTCCGTAAAAGAATCTATAGGCACAAAATATTCTTGTAACACCTCTGTCCTATTCGGGTTTTCATATTCCATAAAGGCACTATCTGACCTCATAACATTATTTCGCGTCTCATACTTTCCATCTGTACGTTCAAAATAACTTCTTTGTATATCCCAAAACGTATTCTTTCCCCAATCACTATAACGTGATAATCCAAGTAAAAATTTCGGCGCTGCTATAATAGTTTCTTCTTTTAGTTCACTATACTCTTCCCTCATATTTTGATTTTGTGCCAATGTATAATCTGTCACATACATTTCTCTTAAGAATGAATTTGGAGCAACAGAAATACGAGCTAAGTGCATACGAACATTAGCATCTTTTTTCACTTTTTCTTTGAAATAAGACGTGTATTCTTTATAATCTAGCATTTTCGTATGCGTTTCATATAATTCATCATTTGTTAACTTTAAGGTCACATCTAAAATGACACCAAATAACCCGTAACCGCCAATGACGTAAGGAAATAAATCTGCATTCTCTTCTCTACTTACATTACGCACCGTACCATCCGCCATTAGCAATCTAAACGACTCTACTGTATCAATCAATGCTTCATGACGAATATCACGACCATGTACATTTACACTTAATGAACCGCCAACCGTAAAAATATTTTGAGATTGCATAACTTGAACTGCAAGACCATATGGATTTATTTTCTTCTGAATATCATTCCACGTGACACCACTTTGAACTGTAATGCGCTTCTTCTCTGGATCAAATTCTAATATTTTATTATACCCTTTCATATCAAGCATCGTACCATGTGGATAATACGTCTGCCCGCCCTGACTATGTTGCATACCAGCAATAGAAATCTTCTCTCCAGAAACATTCGCATCTTGCACTAATTTTATTAACGATTGCTCATCAGTAGCACTTTCAACACGTTTTATTTTTGTCGGAAGCAATTTACCTACATCACTCATAATAGGATGATCGAGTTGTTTTTTATATGTATGTACAGACGTTGCAAGCAACACTGTATATGCTACAATGACCACCGCTATCTTTCTTTTTTTCAAATGACACTCTCCTCTTCTACATCTTTTCCTCTTTATATTGTACCTATTTTCCTATGAAGAAAGAATACAAAAAAGAGGGACCTTATTTTAGGTCCCTCCTTATCAAAACTGTTACTTTGCTGCTGGCAATTGTATTGGGTCAAACTTTTCATACGACGTATATTTTGCGTTCGTAATAATGTGTGCTTTATCCTTGCCATTACTACTCATAATCATGTCTATCTTTGCTGATTCATATTTAAAATCTTTTGTAATGATATATTCTGCATCCACTTCTTCTATCTTCGCATTTTGTGCTTGTAACATTTTCTTCTGCGTTTCATCCATGCTAGTTAACATACTTTCTGTTTCTTGCCCTTTTAATGTAAATTTCAGTTTATATTTATCTCCGCTTTTCTCCAGCTTCATTTTATCTAAAACTACTTCCGGTACTTCTAATTTATCTATAATATCTTGAGTCGCTTTCATTCCACCAGCGTTTAATTGCTCCTCTGGTACGGTTATAACTTCTCCTGTATTAGGGTTTTTTACCTCACCAGCAACTTTACCATCCACAGTATACACTACAACATCTGTACCGGAAATATTCATTTCAGAACGAGAATTCTTTGTCTTTGGCTCTAATTGCATCTTAGCCTTTAATATATCCATCTCTGTCCCCTCAGCTTTTACCCCTACACCATATGTCATCGTTACATGTTCTTCATTTTTAAAAGCTTCATTCGTTTTCTTGAAAACATCTTTCGCCGTTAATTCCTTTTCTTTTTGAACGGATTCTTTTTTCGGCTCATCCGTCTTTGCTGTTTTCTCATTACTACACCCTACCCCTAGACTGATTGCAAGTACTAAACTTGAAACAAAAATAATTTTTTTCATACTGTTGCCCCCTTTCCCAAAATAATATCACCTCTTTTCCTATGAAATCTATATAATTTTTAATCTATACTCGCTATATAGCGACATGTTTAATAAAGATTTTAAATATGATGTAAATAACGACAACTCATTTCAGGAGGACATTATGAAGGCGATCATTTGCACACAGTATGGACCACCTAACGTTCTTCAGCTTCAAAATATAGAGAAACCTATACCTAAAAAGAACGAAGTATTAGTTAAAATTCACGCAACAAGTGTATCGACTGGAGATTGTAAAATACGCGGATTTAATAGCCCTCTATTATTTTGGATTCCTATGCGACTTATATTAGGACTTAGAAAACCGAGAAACCCTATACTTGGCGTAGAATTAGCAGGAGAGATAGAGGATATTGGGACAGATGTAACTCAATTTAAAAAAGGGGATCAAATTTTTGCATTAACAGAACTCAATCTTGGTGGTTATGCCGAATACACATGCGTGCATGAAAGTGGATTAATAACATTAAAACCTACCAATGTAACGTATGAAGAAGCGGCAGTTATTCCTTTTGGTGGAACTTCAGCGTTGCATTTTCTGAGAAAAGGCCGGATAAAAAAGGGGCAACAAGTTCTCATATATGGTGCCTCTGGATCAGTAGGAACAGCTGCCATACAACTCGCTAAATATTTTGGTACGACCGTTACGGCTGTTTGTAGTAATTCAAATTTTGAACTCGTTCAATCTTTAGGGGCTGATAAAGTAATTGATTATACGAAAGAAGATTTTACTAAGGGGTGCGAGCGCTACGATATTATATTTGATGCAGTTGGGAAGTATAAAAAATCCCTTTGTACAAATACATTAACACCCAATGGAAAATATGTATCTGTGAATGGAATGATGGCAAAGGTAAGTAAAGAGGATATGATTCTACTAAAAAAACTAACTGAAACAGAACATTTAAAACCTGTTATTGATAGAACTTACCGATTAGAAGAAATTGCTGAAGCTCATATGTATGTGGAAAAAGGGCATAAAAAAGGAAATGTTTCGATTACCTTAAAATAAAATATATAAGGATTAAAAAAGAAGGTATCTCACCAGGGTGAGATACCTTCTTTTTACCTTTTGAATCCACCTTCTGAATGAATAACTTGTCCAGTAATCCATTCCGCTTCTTCACTTACTAAAAACTTAATAAGTCTTGCTGCATCCTTTGGTTCACCAATTCTACCAAATGGAAACATCGGTTTTAATCCTTGCTTTATCTCTTCAGTCATCCAGCCTGTATCGGTTGGACCTGGGTTAATTGCATTCACTGTTATTCCTAAATGAGCTACTTCTGCTGACAACGTACTAGTTAGAGCATCAATAGCTCCCTTCGTTGTTGCATACGCTAGTTCTCCCGCCATAGGCCCTTGGAATTGTCCCGACGTCATATTCACAATTCTACCACCAGATTTCTTATCAAATCCTCTGGCAAATTGACTACTTAACAATGTAGTCGCACGAACGTTTACCATGTAATGCTTATCCAGTTCTTCAGCAGTCAAATTAGAGAAATCATTATTCGTAGAATATGCTGCATTATTAATTAATATATGGGGGTAGCCTAGTTGTTCAGTAACTTTATTTATAAGCTCTTTCGGTGCATCATTCTGAGTTAAATCTAACTCCATACTCGATACTTTCACACCATTTTTTAGTAACTCTTCTTGTAATTGTATTTGTTCACTTTGATCAACGCCCCAAGGCATCTCTTTATCGTAAGCTGTCCAATATGTAAAAAATATATCGTATCCTGCTTCAGCTAATTCTTTACAAGTTGCTGCACCTATACCATCTAGACGACTTACACCTGTAACAACTGCTACTTTATGTTTTAATTGATTCATCATATACTCCTCCAATTTTAAAGGACGCATATTTTATATAAGAGATATGAATTTCCCCACATACGTATCTATCCTTACAAAGGGGATGCACAAGCCAAATATGCAATCCTTGCATGATTTACAGATAGCTAAATAACCCCTCACTTATGAGAGAAAAATTCATCTATCTAATTTCTAATCATTACAAGTTCATCCACATATTGAGTCCTTGTCTCCTTTCCATATACCTCTATTTCTATCTTAACAATATGATGTAATATTTTAAATGATAAAAAATAAAAACCAATATTCCATTCCAAACTTCTATCAAATTTATTATATTATAATATTTAAATAATGGAAATAATTAGAAAAAACACTGGTAAATATTGACTAGCCTTCTTATAATAAAACGTGGGGCTAATGTGAGAGTTTAGTTTTATACAAATAGGGGGAAGAAACATGTCAAAAAAATTACTTTCTTTATTTTCTACAATAATCGTAGCAGCTTTTGTAATAACCGGCTGTGGTCAAAGCGATACGACAAATAAAGAACAAAAAGAGAATGCAACAAAAGAAAGCAAAACAGAAAAAACGGATACGACGAAAGAAAATAAACCTGAAGATAAAAAATCCGAAAACAAGAAAACTGAAGATAAAAAGACGGAAAATACCGCTACTAGCTCCAGCGATTATTCTAAACTTATTTCCTACATGGAAAAAGAAACAGGTGGTAAAACAAAAGTTCTTTTTGAAAATAAGGAACCACAAGTCTATAAATCTGAAGATGTTTCAGTATCAATGAATAGTTATACATTAGTTGAATTAAATGGATTCCATACGGACTTTAACATTCCATTTAACCGTCAAACAGAGGGCGGAGTTATTCTTGTGAACTATAGCGTAAAAAATAGTTCAGCTAAAGATATTTATTATATGCCAGCATTGGACATGTCATTTACTGGTGCTCAGAAAGTATATAGTAACTATAAAGACTTAATTCCAAAAGAAGATCAGCTACCAACTAAGCTTGCTCCAACGAATGATTACTTAGTAAAAGCAGGAGAAACTATTTCTGGTTATATCGCGTATCCATTCGGAAAAGATGATCTAGAAAAAATTTCAAGTCTCTCAACAGTCTCAGTCACAGTCCCAACTGCACAAGCTAATAAAGGAAAATTCGATGCTCCAATCGGAAGCCCTGGAAGCTTTTCATTAAGTTTAAATAAACAAGGTGCTGAGAAGGTTGCAACAGATAAAACTTTCTACCAAGATAAAGCTACGGCTAATAACATGGGCGATAAAAAAATGTTAAAAGAGAAATCAAGTATTAATAGCAGCCAAGAATTAGGTGCTGTTCATGTTACATTAGACGGATACCAATTTACTCAATTCACACCAAATTCCGTCGAAGCTCCACGCTTTGCAAATTTCAAAAATGGTATTGTTCTATTAACAGTGAAATTCAAGCTTGATAACAAAGATACTCAAGACGTTTCACTATCTCCTATAAGCTCTACATTGAGAGTGAATGATGGTACACAATATACGATTAATGAAGGTATGCTACTAAATTACGACTATAACGCTGCAGTCAAAACGGGAACATCTGGAGAGTTACTGCAAGTATTTATTTTAGATCAAGAGCAGTATGAGAAGATTTGGAAAGACAAAAGCTTTGAGATTGAGTTAGGACCTATGAGAAATAAAGAAGCTAAAGATATTTCACAAGGTAAAAAAGCTAAATTTACATTACCTAAATAAATTACTAAATATATAATAGAAAAGGCATATAACATATGATTGTTATATGCCTTTTCTATTTGTATCAAGAACAAAACTTTCATTTAAGTGTATACATTTATGATTACCTATTCGTTGTATAAGTATAGGGAGGAAAAATGATGGGAAAAGAAAATATATTGACCTCCTATCTTATCAATTTAGGGGAGGAAGTGTTCAAACTATTACTAGCGAAAGGGGCTATAAAAGAAGACGCAGAAGACATCATCCAAAATACTTTCTATAAAGTATATACGTTGCTAGATGACCTAACAGAGAATAACATACGTCCATGGTTTTTTAGGGTTGCATTAAACGAATACATTGACTTGAAGAGAAAAAAAGAGCAGCAAAACATCTATTTAACTGAAGAGATTTATTCAAAACTACAATATACAGACCGAGAATTAGATGCTGTTTTAAATAAAGATGAGATTTTCTATCTATTAAAAGATATAAAACTAGAATACAAAGAAGCCTTCTTTTTAAAGTATTATTACGATTTTACATACGAAGAAATCGCACTAATACTAGATATTCGAGTAAACAGCGTCAAACAAAAGTTACATCGCGCACGTAAAACAATTCATTCTACAGTAGGAGGAAAACCTTAATGGATACTTCTTTAAAAGATGCATTAAAAAAAGCTAAAAGGAAACAGTTACTTAAAATCATCATTACTTCTATTATCGTTGTCATCATACTTATCCCTATCATTTATAAGGTGGGCAATTACTTCGCAGCCAAAAGTTCTACGAAACTTCACGAACAACTATTTTTACATAATGCAATTGCAGAACCAAATGTACAAATTGATTCTCAAGTAACGAGTAATTCATCTATGTTTGGCGGCAATATTATATCAAATCGTTCCAAAAATATTAATGGTTATATCGTCCCATGGAACACATTAACAAGCTCCTATGGTTGGATCCGTATCAATATTGATTCCAATGAATTAACGCCTGGTTTTTATTGGTCTAGGTCCAATACAGAGTTTTATGAGTATGATAAACAAACAAAGAATAAATTTGCAACATTTTATAATCCTGCTATTAAGGACTATTTTGATGATGTCCAAAATGAATTAGGAGAAGTTTCACAAATGAACAACTATGTTGCCGAAGTTGCTATCTCTTTCAATCAGCCCTACACACTACAAGAAATTAAAGAAAAAATTCCAGACAACTTAAACATTGTATGGTTATATATGACCTCACCAATTGGAGATGAAAGCAAAGGACCTGCTGGTATGCCCGTTTACGGATTCAATCCAGACAATTCTCCTAAAGAAGCGTACAAAGAGTTCGTTGATTCACTTAAACAATACGATGACGATGGATATCACGAAGATATCCAAAAGTTTTTAAAATCAAACAAGGGCAAACCATTCGATCAAGTGAAAATTTTAGGTGTTATGCTAACAGGAAAAACGGAAAACTTTAAGGCATTAGAAAATCAAGAATTTATTCGTGGTGCTTCTGTAGGGGTTACTGCACCAATTGTTCCTTATATAAAACCAGAGAAATAATAAGGAACCCCCAGATGAACTTAAAGAACATACATGAACCTGTTTACTACGGGAGCTATCCGCTACAATAGATAGCTCCCATCTCTCATTTATTGCTTAATTTTCAAAAATAAACTTCACAATATTTTATGTGCAATTTTATAAATAAAAAATCATAAATTTGTTCACATTATATCCATTGTGAATTTTTTCACAATGGATATATAATAAACTTGTAAATACAATATTGGAGGGATTTCAATGGTTATCAATTTTTTAAGAACTGATAAACGTGCTACTTTCATATTATTATTTTTACGACTTTACATAGGGTATACATGGCTCGCTGCTGGAATAGGCAAAGTCTTTGGACAATCTTTTGACGCAAGTGGTTTTCTAAAGGGCGCTATTGCTCAAGCATCAGGTGACCATCCTGCAGTGCAAAGTTGGTGGGCAGATTTTCTTCAACATTTTGTCCTTCCAAACGCAGACCTATTTAGCTTTTTAGTTCAATGGGGAGAAATTTTAGTAGGTCTAGGTTTGATTTTAGGTGGATTAACAAAAACAGCTGCATTTTTCGCAATCATAATGAATCTTTCATTTTTATTAAGCGGAACTGTTAGTGTAAATCCAAACCTGCTTATTTTGACTATGTTCATTTTAGTTGCAGGACAGAACGCTGGACGTATTGGATTAGATGGCTATGTTTTCCCAAAAATTTTCCGTAAAAACAACCACGGAACATATAAATTAAGTAAAACTGCGTAGTAACGGTTTACTCTTAAAATATAAATAAGAAAAAGAGCCTGCGTATAGGCTCTTTTTTATTTACTCCAAATTTAAACTCTTAACGAGCCACGAAAACCTCTGGCAGCATAATAAGAATCTGCCCCATTGTGATACACGAAAACATGCCCGAAGCGATAATCGCAAAATAGCGCACCACCGAGTTCTCTAATATCTAAAGGTGTTTGTACCCAGCTTGATGATTTCATATCAAAATCTCCAAGTTGTTGTAACTCTCGATATTGTTCTTCAGTTAATAGTTCAATACCCATAGCGGCTGCCACATCAATAGCGTTATTTTCTGGTTTATGCTTCTTTCTTGATTCTAACGCTTCAAGATCATAACAAAGGCTTCTACGGCCTTTAGGACTCTCCTTTGAACAATCATAGAAAGTATATTCGTCCTTCTCTTCATCATAACCAACAACATCCGGCTCACCGCCTGTTACTTCCATTTCATTAAGTGACCACAATTTTTCATTATTAGTAGCCAGCTTCGCTTCAACTTTAGCCCATTCAAGGCCTTCATGGCGGTTCATGTTTTTCTCAAAACGGGCTTGTAATACTTTTAATAGTTCTTCACGTCGTTCTACAGATAACTCATTTTTATTCTCTGTCATATTCGTCCTCCGAATTAAGCTTCCTTATAACCACTTAAATCTTCTCAATAATGGTTTACTTGCAGTTTACAACAATCTGGCCCGATTGCACAACGAATAATCCCTGTGCGGATATCCATTATATAGTACTAAAACCCTCCATACTTTCTCCAAGAATATAATGTGAAAACCACATCAAATTCTGCTTCATAATAGCTACATTCATTCCTGGCTGATCAGGACTATATGCCATTCCTTTAAATATCATTAATTCTGTATCAACTTCCATATCCCTTAATCCTTGATGTAGCTCATATGCATTTGTAACTGGAATTCTTGCATCCTTTTCGCCATGTTGGATTAAGGTAGGCGTACAAGCTGATTTAATATACGTCATTGGTGATGTTTTCGTATATATATCTGGATCATTCCATGGAGTATTTCCTAAATGCATCCTAATGAAGTAAGGGATATCTGTATTTACGTAATGAGTACTCCAGTTCGTAATTCCGCCCCCAACTGAAATTGCCTTAAATCTGCTACTAAATGTAGAACAGAAAGCTGATATATATCCTCCGTTACTCCATCCCATAACTCCTACTCTATCTTTATCTACAATCCCTTTTTCAACTAGTTCATCCACTCCAGATATAACATCATCGTAATCAGCAAGTCCTTGTTTTCTGTAGTTCGCTTTTAAAAATTCATTACCATAACCAGAACTTCCTCTATAGTTTGGCTCTAAAACGATAAAGCCTTTTTCAACAAACTGTTCAATCGGATATTTCTCATTGAAGCAGTCTGAAAATATCGGAAAGGATGCCCAAGCCGGACCTCCGTGAATTACTACTAATAAAGGATATTTTTTATTTGTATCAAACTCTACTGGTGTTGATAAAACACCCTCTATTTTAAGACCATCACTACTTTGCCATGAGATGATTTCCCTGTTGCTTTTAAGCTTGTCTTCGAAAAAGCTATTTTCATTCGTTATTTTTTTATCATCCAAATAGATTTCAAAGGTTTCATTTGTTATAGCCTTATTATAGGTTATATGATTGCCATCCCTTGTTATAGAGGCATCCATTATAAAGCCATCTATGTTGTCACTTAATGCTTCCACAGTGCCATCTTCAGCTAGTAATCCAATACGATAATTCGTTTTATCCTGCCATCTAATTAAAATACCTTTAGCTGTCCACTGTAATGGCATAACCGTACTATCAAAATTTGTTAAAGGTTGAATTACCTCTCTCGTATTCATATCATATATCTCTAATGTACTATCTTGTATATGGTTTCTATAGTAATCCTTCTCTCTTATGCTTGCTGAGTAACATATTTTGCTGCCCTCAGGAGAAAAGCAAATGCTCCCGCCCAACAACTTATCTACATTCATCTTTTGCAGTTCCTCAGCTTCAACATCTAATATATATAGATCACCATTCATATAATCGTTTAGGCTTGGTGTAGCCATACATACAACTTTTTTCCCATCATTTGAAATATCAAAGTCATGGATATAAAACTCCTTACCATCAGTTAATTGATAAACACCGTTAATCTCTCGTTCCTCTTTATCATTTTGTATCACTTTTTCTATTTCAATGTAGCATAAACAATTATTTTGATGTTCCTTACCTACATGTTGAAAATCTCCATATAGCTCCTTACGTTTCTTTATTTCCTCACATTCTTTTGACTGTGTAATATAATAAAAACCTTTACCAGTATGATCCCATTTGAATGTACTGATCCCTTCTTCCTCATCAGTAATTTGCACCCCACCATAACCATCTAATGACTTAACGAAGATTTGATTTTTCCCATTACCACCAGGACTAAGGTATGCAATATCCCTAGAATTTGGAGACCATAACGGGCATGTACTATCTATATCCCCATTTGTTAATGGATAATTTTGCCCTTTACCTTTTTCATATATCCATACATGATTTCTATATGTATTGTCTTTCCAGTTAGCTGTCCTCTTAACAAATGCTACGTTTTTGCCATCATCACTTATGTTTGTACTTGATACGGCCGGTAATGAAATAATATCTTCTATACTTAAATATGTTTTTTCACTCACTTTCATCAATATGCCCCCTTGTAATGTCCATAAATCTCTCGTCTCTTTTTGTCATAATAAAGTAAATTGTTCACGGATACTTAAAATAGTAACGGAAAATTCAGATAAATAAAAGTGCATCTGATAAAGTAAAACTTTAATCTATAGGGTTCTATCCACTCAAATTAAAGATTATGTGGTTTTCATCTAAATGGGAAAAATAAACGCATTTTGATTCATACATTCGTTTAAAGTGAACTTCCATCAGTGGGAGTCTTATAGCCTACGAATTGTGGAATAAAAAATGGACTAAGAATTTAATCTTAGTCCATTTTTTATTTTATATCCATTTTGTATGGAATGTACCTTCTTTATCTACTCGTTTATACGTATGCGCTCCAAAATAATCGCGCTGCGCTTGCAACAAGTTTGCAGGTAGTTTGGCAGTACGATAGCTGTCATAATAAGAAATTGCTGCTGAAAATGCAGGTATCGGAATGCCCTGTTGTACCGCCATTGAGATAATTTGGCGTAATCCACCTTGATATGACTCTACAATTTCTTTAAAGTATGGATCAAGTAAAAGGTTCGGTAGGTCAATGTTAGCCTCATAAGCCTCTTTAATGTTCTGTAAAAAGGCAGCACGGATAATACATCCGCCTCTCCAAAGCATAGAAATGCTGCCAAAATCAAGGTTCCAATCATATTCCTCAGAAGCTGCCTTCAACTGCGTGAATCCTTGTGCATAAGAACAAATTTTACTCATATATAAAGCTTGACGCACCGCTTCAATTAATTCGGCTTTTTCAACTCCAATTGCTGTTTTATCTTTAGGGCCAGATAAAACTTTACTTGCGTTCACACGCTCTTCTTTTAAAGCAGAAATGCAACGTGCAAATACAGATTCCGTGATAATAGGCAGAGAGATACCTAAATCAAGTGCGCTTTGACTTGTCCATTTCCCTGTACCCTTTTGTCCTGCAGTATCAAGAATAACATCCACTAATGGCTTACCAGTTTCTTCATCTTTCTTCTTGAAAATATCGGCTGTAATCTCAATTAAATAGCTGTTCAGTTCACCTTTATTCCATTCAGCAAATATTTCATGGAACTCTTCTGCAGTCAAATCTAGTGTTTGTTTCAAGAAGAAATATGCTTCACAAATTAATTGCATATCTCCATACTCAATACCATTGTGAACCATCTTTACATAGTGTCCTGCCCCATTAGGTCCGATATAAGAACAGCAAGGCTCGTTATTCACTTTTGCAGAGATGTTTTCAAGCATATCCTTTACTTTTTCGTATGCATCCTTCTGTCCGCCGGGCATAATAGATGGTCCCTTCAATGCACCCTCTTCGCCGCCTGACACACCTGCCCCGATGAAATTGATTCCTTCTTCGGCAAGACGTTTGTTTCGGCGAATTGTATCGACAAAGTATGTATTACCACCGTCAATTAAAATATCACCTTTATCGAGGTGAGGGACTAGAGAATCAATCGCTTTATCTGTAATTTCTCCCGCATTAACCATTAATAAAATCTTTCTAGGTGATTCGAGTGAGTTAACAAACTCTTCAACTATATGAGTACCAACTAAGTTTTTACCACGGTTTTCCTCAATGGTTTCATCAACTTTTTCCTTTGAAATATCATATAGGGCAACAGAATACCCTTTACTCTCAAAGTTAAGTGCAAGGCTTTTTCCCATAACGCCCACACCAACAACTCCAATTTGTAACTTTTCCATATTCTATCGTTCCTTTCCATGTATGTTACTCTGTATTATAGTATATATACCTAAAATAACATTTTAATCAAATAATCCAACTTTTTCATTTCAATAGGCTCTGCCAGTATTCGTGCAAAAGGTTAAAGGGACACGGCACATCACTATCAAGTTAAAAAATAAAGAGAAATTTTCATCCTTATTAATCAATCATGAAAAATCACATTAAACAGCTTCCGTATCCCTTTTACTGTTTAGAAAGATCTATACAAATAAACTTAATAATAAAGTAAACCCTAATCCGGCTACAGAAACGATAGTCTCAAGTAAAGTCCATGTTGCAAATGTTTCTTTCATGCTTAAACCAAAGTACTCTTTGAACATCCAGAAACCAGCATCGTTCACGTGTGAAGCAATTAAACTACCAGCCCCTGTTGCAAGGACAACTAAAGCAAGGTTAACATCAGATTGACCTAACATCGGAATCACTAAACCGACAGTTGTTAATGCAGCAACCGTAGCAGACCCCAATGAAATACGTAAGATGGCAGCGATAATCCATGCGAGCAAGATCGGTGATAATGAAGTTCCTTTGAATAATTCGGCTACATAGTTACCAACGCCGCCATCAATTAATACTTGTTTGAAAGCGCCGCCTCCACCAATAATTAAGAGCATCATCCCAATATTCGAGATCGCTGTTGTACAAGATTCCATCACGTTTTTGATTGGAATATTTCTTGCCAATCCCATTGTATAGATCGCAACTAGTAAGGATATCAACATGGCAGTATCCGCATTCCCAATAAACTCGATCGTTGCTAGTAAACTATTATCTTTGAATCCCATTGTTTTTTGCAACAAAGTAATAATTGTAGCGACTGCCATTAAAAGAACAGGCAGTAAAGCGGTAAAAACACTGATTCCAAAACCAGGGGTTTCTTCAAGTTTAAATACTTTCTGCTCACCTAATGATTGTATATTACCGGTTTTTGTGAACGCCTCAGGTACTAGTTTTTTTGCAAGTTTAGTAAATACAGGTCCAGCTAACACAACTGTTGGAACCGCTATCATAAAACCGTAAAGTAATACTTCACCGATGTTTGCATGCAATTCACCAGCGATAGCAGTTGGTCCTGGGTGTGGTGGTAAAAATCCGTGTGTTACAGATAAAGCAGCTGCCATCGAAATACCGAGATATAAGATAGAAACTTTTAATTCTCTTGAAATTGCAAATACAATCGGAATTAATAATACTAATCCTACTTCAAAAAATAATGCAATCCCGATAATAAATGAGGCAGTCACAACAGCCCATTGAATGTTCTTTTCACCAAATTTTTTCACAAGGGTCATGGCAATGCGTTGTGCCCCCCCAGAATCTGAAAGCAACTTACCTAACATCGCACCAAGTCCAAAAACGAGTGCTAAGTGCCCAAGTGTTCCACCTAATCCCGCTTCAATGGTTTTAAAAATCTTTTCTGGTGGCATTCTAAGTGCTAACGCAACCCCGACGGATACAATGATTAATGAAATAAAGGTATTTAATTTAAAGCGCATAATCAGTAAAAGTAATGCTAAAATCCCAATTGCTACAATGACTAATGGCATCGTAGTTCCCCCCTAATCTTAGCTGTATTTGTATTGATCCCGCTATTCGTGGGCAGTAAGGCCCCCACCACCTCGAGATTTAGATAGAAGCGAGGCATGGGAGATTACTGATGAAAGTTTTACTTTATTAAATTTCTTTGATAATTTGCAATTCGTGTATAATCGTCTTCTAGCGCCCTTGATAGGTTAATAAATATAGGCAGTAATTGTCTGTATTCTTTTGTTGCTTCTTCTTTCGGTGTATGTTTGTAGGTACTGCCAACCATTTCGGAAACGATTTCAAAAGAATCAATTTTTCCTGTGGCATAGAGACCTAATATACATGCACCTAGACAAGAGCTTTCGTAGCTCTTTGGAACAACGACTTCAGATGCGAAAATATCGGACATCATCTGTCGCCAAACGTCAGACCTTGCGAAGCCGCCTGTTGCTTGAATACGAGTTACAGGACCATCCATGCATTCTGTTAATGCTAAAAATACAGTGTATAAATTATATATAACACCTTCTAAAGCTGCACGAATCATATGTTCCTTTTTATGTGACATCGTTAAACCGAAGAAGGAGCCACGTACATCTGGATTCCATAATGGTGCACGTTCCCCTGCGAGGTACGGATGGAATAATAATCCGTCTGCACCAGGTCTCACGCGTTCTGCTATTTTAGTTAATACATCGTATGGATCAATTCCTAGTCTTTTCGCAGTTTCTACTTCTGATGAAGCAAGTTCATCACGAATCCAGCGAAGGACCATCCCTCCATTGTTTACCGGTCCACCAATTACCCAATGTTTTTCGGTTAAGGCATAACAAAATATTCTTCCTTTTTTATCTGTTTGTGGTTTATCAATGATGGTCCGAATAGCACCACTTGTTCCAATTGTGACAGCAATCTCCCCTTTCCGAATTGCGTTCACACCTAGATTAGAAAGCACCCCATCACTGGCACCAATGACAAACGACGTTTGGGAATCGATACCAATCTTTTGGGCTAAATCTGGATTGCAGTTGCTGAATATTTTGGTGGTTGGTACGAGTTTAGATAATTGAGCTGATGTTATACCAGCAATTTTTAAAGCTTCCTCATCCCAATCTAGCGTTTTTAAGTTCATCATACCCATGCACGAGGCGATGGAATGATCAACAACATATTGATCAAAGAATTTTTTGAAGATATATTCTTTGATTCCAATATATTTTTTCGTTCTAATAGCAATTTCCGGATGGTCATTCACAATCCATGTAATTTTACTTAATGGTGACATTGGGTGAATAGGTGTTCCTGTTCGTCTATAAACTGCATGGCCATTCAGTTCATCTTTGATTTTATGTGCCCATGCTTCACTGCGATTATCTGCCCAAGTGATACAAGGTGTCAGCGGCTGATCATTTTCATCCATGGCAATGACACTATGCATAGCACTGCTAAATGAAATAAACGATGGGTTTTTATCTGAATGCTGTTTCGTTATATTTGATATTGCTTGTAAAACTGCTTGAAAAATCTCTTCTGGATCTTGTTCCGCTGTGGATATATCCGGTGTGCGAAGTGGATAACCAATATTCTCAGTTTGAATGACTTCGCCTTTTTCAGTAAATAAAACTGCTTTCGTACTTGTTGTACCGATATCTATACCTAACATATAGCTACTCATGTCCTTGCTCAACTCCTTTAGATAACATTTGTTGTGACATCCAGAGGTCTTCGACTTTCCCTTGAACATCATCAAAGTTTTGATGTAAGGCCTTAATCATGAGGGCTCGATCTTTTGATTCGATTGCTTTTATATAAAGCTCATGATTTTTAATAATCCGTTCAAAGTCTTCGTACTTTTCCTTGAAACGAGTACGCATTGATAAAAGGATTAAGCTTTCCATAACAGGCTTTAAATTATTCCAAATCATCAGGATGTAGGAATGCTCAATGGTTCGAATAATCGTTTCATGGAATAAGAGATCTTGATAAGAAAATTCATCAGAATCATGATACTTAATGGCGATTTTCATCATTTCCATTATTTTATTTAGTTCTCTTACTAAATCATTTGTGTCCATCTTTCCAAGTCGCTCAAAGATAAACGTTTCTATAAGTAAACGAACATCATATATTTCTTCAATTTCTTTCTCGGTTAAACCAATGACAACTGCGCCCATTCTTTCTAAGCGAATAATATTTTCAGAAGCTAGTAATTTTAATGCTTCACGAACGGGTGACCGACTTACAGAAAAATCGGCAGCTATTTTATTTTCTGACAGGATGGTACCGCTTTCAATTGCACCTGCAATAATGCGCATTCTCAATTCGCTCGCAACACGATCACCTGTAGAAGCTTTTGAAAGCCATTTTTCAGGATAAAGAAATTCCATTGATTTCGTCATAAATCCACCTCGTGTTAATCAAGTATACTTGTATACAAGTATTATAACTCGGATTTTTAATTATGCAAGCGCTTTTATTGTTCGCGTTGGTTCTATTAGAGGAAATCCCATAATTATTAAGCTAACAAATCAAGTCACCCCAAAACTATTATTGTTGATAAAGAAGATTTAGGAAATGGAAAACGAAACAAGTGGTATGAAAGACAAATAATTATAGAATCTATGTAAAAAGAAGCAGCTACCTTTAAATGGAGAGGTAGCTGCTTTTTTAGTTGTTCATATTCTGCTGATGCTTTGAAATTAATTTAGACATATAGACAAAACCCTAAATTACGTATTGTCTTGTAACTCCATGAATATCTATTCGCGCTATTGTGTTTATACATTGCTCATTGATAGCTTCCCGATTAATTCTCAATAACATCATGTAACCTCTCAGCAAACTCTTTATGATGCACTGTGTTATAACCCACATGATGTCCTGGAAACTCTGTGAATTCTGTTCCGAGGTGTTCTGCTAAGTTGAATGCGCAATGATAAGGAAAAGTTTCTCTTGAAATACTTCCACCAGCTGGACGTACCTGTATCGATGCAGGTTTTAATAGGGACTTTAATGCATCGATATTTAAAGTATAGCTGAGAATTCCCGGGATTTCATACTCAGTGAAATACATCGAATTGCCAAGTAGTCGCTCTGTTAGCATATCCTTCGATGGTTCGGAATTACTATCATCAATATTTGACAATAACTTCATGACCTCACTTTGATGATTCCCTTTAAGGTCTTCCATGAAATTTATAGCCTGCTTCAACTCATTTTCAGATAAAAGTTGTAATAAAACCGGTTCGTGTGGAATTAGTAACTGTACCTGCTCAGGATGACGTATGCACAAATCAAGTCCGATAACAGCACCAGAACTACTTCCGAATACATAAGCCGGTTCTTTGGTCAGATTAGCTAGCAACCGATGAGCATCTTCGCTATGCGTGTGCACATGGTAATCCTCATTTTTATTGACGAGATTGCTACGGGAATGACCACGACGATCGTAAGTAACAACGGTATACCACTTAGCAAGATGGTCGGCGATATTATGGAACTTGTCGGCATCACCACCCCCACCATGAATCAAAAGAAGAATTGGACCCGAGCCACGCACCTCATAATAGATGCTTGCTCCAATTACTTGCAATGTTCCGTTTTTTACTATACTCATTTGTACATTCTTCCTTTCTTTTGTCATCTCCCTTAACATTACATAATTGGTGAACGATATAAAATGCAGGAAATAACTAAGAAACAAATTTACCATAAGAAAAAGCAATGTGTGGCTTTAAAATAAAGTTTGATTAAAAATATTGTGTTAAACCGTATTCTATGATGAATAAAAAGAAACCATTTTGAAAAAGTCTAATCAAAATGGTTTCTTATCCAAAAGAGGAATGCAATTATATAATCAAGGTTCAACAAACCCTCTTTAAAAGGCTCTATGTGTTTTCCCTCCACTTTCTATATGCTTCCGTAAATAATAATATCTATGAAGTTCCATAATGAAATGAAACAAAATAAGCGAAAGCATTGAGTATACACACATTAATACAATTGCCACCATCTGTTGTGTTGCAAAACCAAGACTGATGTTAGCAATAAGTTGCCCTAATCCTACAAAAGCAACTGCTCCTATGCCCCCCATTCCTTTCGATGATTTTGACTTTTTTCTTGGTTCCTGAAGTTTTTTAATATGATTTTTATAATAATGATACAAAGCAAAACTATATAAACCAAATGAAAAAATAAAATAAATTGGCGTTTGTAATTCTAACATTTCATATGCAAATTTTTGAGCTATAACCAATAATCCTACTGAACATACGATACCAAATACTCCTCGAAATAGAGTGTATTGTAATTGCCGTTTCCGAGGATTGATAATAATCCATATCGCCCATAAGTTCAAAAAGATAATCGGAGGAGCCACTATATATACATACAATAATCGAAAAGGATTCGCAAAAGCAGGCGCAAGAACAAATATGTCTGCTATCCCAATAACAAGAGTAATAATGGTCGATCTTATATCCTGTGCAGCATAAACAGCCATATAGTATTCAAAAGCTTTCTTATTAAAATCTATATTTTTTTGCATGTTAATTAAACCACCCCGCTACTGTTGACCAAGCTTTTTTCGCACCCGTTTTCACCATCATACCTTCAAGTAAAGTACAATTATTTTGAAATTTATTCATCTTTACAAATTAATGCAATTCATCAGTAAATGCTATTTAAATCTACTCTAATTTTATTACAAAACAACTCTTTTTTATAATATTCAGAATAAAAATTGACAGATCTCTCAAAATAAACTTTCGGATATTTCCTCACTTCAATAACCTCTTAAACAATTTCTCTCTTAATAAAATCTTAATATTCATTTAAATAAAAATGTTTTTGTTCTAAATCCGATAAAAATTCATGTTACCTACTCATTTTTATTCCTTTTAAACGAGTTGAACGACCTAGAGAGGATACATCTTGAATTTTCAGCCATGTTTTATAATTTATACCGATACCTGAACCACGACCTTCTTTTATCCACTTTTCAATTTCAGGTGTTCTTTTTCTTTTAGACATAAAAACACCCCTTTAGATAATCATATCTAAAGGGGTGAAGCATCACAACTTTTTTTAAAACATCGCGACTTTATTTCAAATCCACAACTATATTTACTAACCTACTAATCTCCTACTCAACCGTAACAGACTTAGCTAAGTTACGTGGCTTATCAACGTCACACTCACGGTGAAGTGCTGCGTAGTATGAGATAAGTTGTAATGGAATAACTGCTACTAACGGTGCTAGTGCTTCATGTACAGCTGGTAATACGAAGCTGTCACCTTCCATTTCTAAGCCTTTCATTGAGATGATACATGGGTTAGCTCCTCGTGCTACTACTTCTTTCACGTTACCACGAATTCCAAGGTTTACGTGCTCTTGTGTAGCAAGTGCGATAACTGGTGTACCATTTTCGATTAAGGCGATTGTACCGTGTTTTAATTCTCCTCCAGCAAATCCTTCTGCTTGGATGTAAGAGATTTCTTTTAGTTTTAACGCGCCTTCTAAACCTACGTAGAAGTCTACGCTACGTCCGATGAAGAAACAGTTACGAGTTGTTGCTAAAAATTGTTTTGCTAATGCGTCCATTTCTTCTTTTTGATCACAAAGTTGTACCATTGCATTTGCTACAAGTCCTAGTTCGTGTGTTAAGTCAAAACCAAGAATTTCACCTTTTGCTTTAGCAATATCTGCAGCTAAAATTGAAAGTACTGCAAGCTGTGCTGTGTAAGCTTTCGTTGATGCAACGGCGATTTCTGGTCCCGCGTATAACGGAAGTGTATAATCTGCTTCACGAGAAAGTGTAGAACCAGGTACGTTTGTAATTGTTAATGCTTTATGACCCATTTCATTTGTTTGTACAAGTACTGCACGGCTATCAGCTGTTTCACCACTTTGTGAAATGTAAATGAAGAATGGTCTTTCTGTTAATAATGGCATGTTATAAGAGAATTCACTTGCTACATGCACTTCAACTGGCATTTTTGCAAACTTCTCGATAAATTGTTTTCCAACAAGACCTGCATGATAACTTGTTCCACATGCAATGATGTAAATACGATCGCTATCTAAAATCGCATTGCGGATATCTTGATCTAATTCAATCTCGCCATTTTCATCTTGGTACTTTTGAATTATATTACGGATAACAAGTGGTTGCTCATCGATTTCTTTAAGCATGAAATGAGGGTATGTTCCTTTTTCAATATCACTTGCGTCTAATTCCGCTGTAAACGGTGCACGTTCAATCGTTTCACCTTGTAAGTTTTTAATTGTAATACTTTCTTTCGTTACAATTACAATTTCTTTATCCATTAATTCAATAAATTGATCTGTAACTTGTAACATCGCCATAGCGTCGCTCGCCACAACATTAAAGTTGTCACCAACACCTACTAATAGCGGGCTTTTGTTTTTAGCAACATAAATCATGTTTGGATTTTCAGCATCAAGTAATCCGATTGCATAAGAGCCATGTAAAAGAGATAGCGTATTACGGAACGCTTCTTCTACACTTAGTCCTGTGCTCACTTGTTGTTCCATAAGCTGTACGATAACCTCTGTATCCGTTTCACTTACGAACGTTACATCTTGTAAATATTCCTTCTTCACTAACTCATAGTTTTCAATTACACCGTTATGAACTAGTGTAAAACGCTTTGATGTACTTTGATGCGGATGCGCGTTTACTTTGCTCGGAACACCATGTGTAGCCCAGCGTGTGTGACCGATCCCCACGCTTGTTGCTACGTTCTCATCTACGATTTCGCGAAGTTTTGCAATACGGCCTTTTTCTTTGTATACAACAACACCGTTCTCTGCTTGTACTGCAATACCTGCTGAATCATATCCACGATATTCTAGCTTTTCTAAACCTTTTAATAAAATTTCCTTTGCATCTTGCTCTCCAATAAATCCTACGATTCCACACATGTTTAGTCGCCGTTACAAATGCTTACACTGCTCTGCGAACATGTAACGACATAGTCCGATACCATTTTTATTTATACTAAAAAACGGATTACATATTGCTAGCCCTGTAAGCTTGTAACGGCTTTCACCTTCCTCTCGATTGGGTTTAAGTCCGTATATACTTATACAGCTAGTTTGTATCCGTTCCTTTTCTCTCATCACACTTTCACCTTTGTCCACTAAGTCACCTTAATGATTTAAGTAAAAGCTTGCGGTTGTGATGAACAACCGGGAGCCATCCGCCGAAATCTCGATAAACCCCACCTCGTCAACTACACTACTTGTAGTTCTGGCGCTTCTATAATTTACAATATTTCCTTTGAGAAAAAGAACAAGACCATCTTATAACAAACATGGATAAACCGTCAATGAAAATTTTTTCACCATCTATAAAACATATGAAAAAGGAGCACTTATTGTGCTCCTTTTCAATAAATTTATTAAATTATTCAGCGCCAACTTCCGCTTTCACAACTTCTACAATGCGATGTACATATGCATCACAAACTTCTTGTGTTGGTGCTTCTGCCATTACACGAATAAGTGGTTCTGTTCCAGATGGACGAACAAGAATGCGGCCATCACCATTCATTTCTTCCTCTACAACACGAATAATTTCTTTAATTTTTTCGTTTTCTAGTGCTAGTTTTTTATCTGTCACACGAACGTTTACTAGTAATTGTGGGAATTTTGTCATTTCTCCTGCAAGCTCAGATAATGGTTTTTTCGTCATTTTCATAATGTTTACAAGTTGAAGTGCACTTAACATTCCATCACCAGTTGTAATGTAATCAAGTAAGATAATATGGCCTGATTGTTCTCCACCTAAGTTGTAACCTCCGCGCTTCATTTCTTCCATTACGTAGCGGTCACCAACTGCTGTTTTATCACTTGTAATACCGTTAGCTTCAAGTGCTTTGTAGAAACCTAAGTTACTCATAACTGTTGAAACAACTGTATTATGCTTTAGTTGACCAGTTTCTTTCATGTACTTTGCACAAATAAACATAATTTGATCGCCATCAACAATGTTTCCTTTTTCATCTACAGCGATTAAACGGTCACCATCACCATCGAAAGCAAGACCAATATCAGCACCTTTTTCTTTTACTAATTCAGCTAATACTTCTGGATGCGTAGAACCTACTCCATCGTTAATGTTCATACCGTTTGGTGAAGTTCCCATTGTTGAAATATCAGCTTCTAAATCAGCAAATAAGTACGGAGCTAAAGAAGACGTAGCACCATGCGCACAATCTAAAGCGATATGTAAACCTGAGAAATCTTCCTCTACAGTTTGTTTAATGTATTGTAAATACTTTTGTCCACCTTCAAAATAATCACTCACTTGCCCAAGGTTCGTACCTGTTGGACGTGGTAATTCATCCACTTCTTTGTCTAATAAAGCTTCAATTTCTGCTTCTTGCTCATCTGTTAATTTAAAACCGTCTGAACCGAAGAATTTAATTCCGTTATCTTGTACTGGATTATGAGATGCAGAAATCATAACACCAGCTTGTGCATCTAACGCTTTCGTTAAATAAGCAACACCTGGTGTAGAAATAACACCAAGACGCATTACTTCTGCTCCAGTTGATAATAGACCTGCTACTAAAGCTCCTTCTAACATATGTCCTGATATACGTGTATCACGGCCGATAATTACTTTTGGACGGTCTGTATCTTTTGTTAATACATAACCACCAAAACGTCCAATTTTGAACGCTAATTCAGGTGTTAACTCCTTATTCGCAACCCCGCGTACTCCATCTGTACCAAAATATTTACCCATTATGATTCGCTCCTTTTTCTGGCTCTTTTTGATTATCTACTGTTGGCTCTTGGCTAGTTTCTTTATCTTTATTTTGTTCCGATTCCTTCTCCTTTTCCTTTTCCTTTTCTGGATCAGGCTTAGGTTCAGGTTCAGGATTTTTTGGTTTTTCAGTTTGATTATCTTTATTATTATTTGAATTTGGTTGCTCACCGTTACCCTGTACTTCTTTATCGGGATTTTCTTTCTTCACAATTGTAACTTTAGCACTTTTTTGTTTTGGCTCTATTGAAATATTACCAGGGCCACTCACTTGAATAGCAACATCCTTCGTCCCAGGAGACACATTTTGTAGATTAATCACTGCTGTTATTTGAGCAGCTGTTATTTTATCTACTATACTTGTTTCTCCTGAAATATCAACGCTTATCTTCCCATCTTGCGGCGAAAGTAACTGGGCCGTAACGTCTTTAGAAAGTCCATTTTTTTGAATTGATATACCATCAATCGTTCTTGTTTTCGTTTGTTTTGTTTTTTGTACACCTACTGAAACCTTTACTTGATTTGGCTTCGCACTTGTTACACCCTTTGGTAATAAAACAGAGGTATCGAATGTTGTAGACTCTGTCAATTGACTAAGATCTACTTCGACCCCCTCTATCGATTGTATATTATCCAATATATCTTTTGGACCTGCTATCGTTACTTCTCTCGGCTCAACACTAATATTTGTAACGGCCAATCCTTCCGGTAAACTCCCCTTTTTCGCATATGTTATAGGAACAGTTTTTTCAGTATTATTGGCCGTAGCTTGCGTCGCCACATTCAACGTTACACTAATTTTAGATGGACTTGTTCTTACATTTAAACGTTTGCCTTCTTTATTGTATAATGTAACTTCGGCTGTTTTTGTAACAGTTTTATTAACACCTTTTAAATCAACATACGCCTTAGCAGATGAAATACTTTCAATTTCTTCTTTCGTCCCAACTACCTCAACCGTATCAGGTTTAATGTTTGATTTTTCGAGAGTAGCACCAGCTGGCATTTGATCCTCATTTGATAATTTCAAGTCTACATGAACATATTTTCTCGCTTTTTCATGAAGAGTAATTTTAATTGTTGATGGCTGAACTGTTCCTTTCACATCATCTGGAAGTCCATTCGTTTTCAAAGAAACTTCATACGTTCCTTTTTCGCTGCCTCTCAAATCAACTGGTATATCAAATTGTTTTTTCGCTTTTGCCGTAGCAACTGCTGCTTTTGGACCCTCTAACTTCACCTTAACGCCCTCTGCCGGAATACCACTTACAATATATTTCTCTTCATCATACTTAACGTTAATAGCATAATTAGTTAATGTTTCTTTCGCATCATTTGCAAAAGGTAGTATCCCCGATGTCGTATTTTTTTCAGTTAAAGTCGCTGACATAAAAAGCATACACGCCAATAGTAATGAGATCCCCTTTAAAAACCAATGATTCTCCATTAACTTATCCATGACGCTTTCTCCTCCAATTCCATAAAGACGAAGAAGTCGTTTTTTCGTTCGCACTAAATTCAGCTAACAACATATCTTTCAGTTGTTCTGTCTTCAAATCACGATGCAACTTACCATTTTTCGTTAAAGAAATTTGGCCTGTTTCTTCCGACACAACTACTGTAATACTATCAGTAACTTCACTAACTCCCATTGCAGCGCGATGCCTAGTTCCTAACTCTTTAGAAATAAATGGACTTTCCGATAACGGAAGATAGCAAGCTGCTGCTTTAATGGTACTTCCTTGCATAATTACTGCTCCATCGTGAAGAGGTGTGTTTGGAATGAAAATATTAATGAGTAATTCCGATGATACGTTTGCATTTAGCGGAATACCCGTTTCTACATAATCACCCATACCGGTCTCTTTTGACAAGGTAATTAATGCACCAATTCTACGTTTTCCCATATATTCCGTTGCTTTCGCTATCGCTGTTGCAACCATTTCAGGCTCATCATCCTCGTGAGTTCCAGTACGCGAAAATAAACTCCCGCGTCCTAGCTGCTCAAGCGCTCTTCGCAATTCTGGCTGGAAAATAATAATAACGGCTAAAAATCCCCACGTTAATACTTGTTCAGTTAGCCAATATAGCGTTCGCAATTCAAGGAAAATACTGATCATCCGAACGACAATAATAACTGTAATCCCTTTTAAAAGTTGAACAGCTTTCGTCCCTCGGATTATGAGAATTAGCTTATATATAATAAACCATACAACGGCAATATCTAATGCCGTACTAAGATATTTCAAAATGGTCGTATCTTCAAAAGGCATGCTAACCCTTCCTCCTACTTACGAGCAATTCTATCCATATATTGAAATATTGTTTTATGCTCTATCTGTATGTATTTCCAACAACTAGTTAATTATACCATACATGAAACAAACGACAATTACAAACAACCCCCTTTAGTCTAAATTGGTAAGATGTCAAACATTCTTATCGTACAGTATAATATAAATCATTATTATACGCCTATTTTCAAATAAAAAAAGCAACTTCTCAGTTGCTTTTCTTACATTTATTTTAGTTTTTCACCGAATAAAGAACCCATTAAAGCAACCGCTGTTGTTGCCGTTCTATTTCGCTCATCTAAAATCGTATTTACCTCAACAAACTCGGCAGATGTAACAATATCAGCTTCCGCTAACATCTCCATTGCTAAATGACTTTCACGATAAGATAAGCCACCAATTACAGGTGTTCCAACTCCTGGTGCATCATGAGGATCAAGACCATCTAAATCTAATGATAAATGCACACCATCAGTATGAGATAAATACGCGATTGTTTCTTCCATAACAGCCGTCATACCCATACGATCAATCTCGTGCATTGAAAATACTTTAATACCTTCATTTCGAATAAAGTCTTTTTCTCCTTCATCTAATGCACGTGCACCGATAATTACAACATTCTCTTTTTTCACCTTTGGATATGCCCCGTATAAATCTACAAGCGTGGGATGTCCATACCCTAAACTTGCTGCAAGTGACATACCGTGAATATTTCCAGATGGTGAAGTTTCTTCTGTATTTAAATCACCATGTGCATCATACCAAATAACACCTAGGTTTTTATAATGTTTCGCAACACCAGCTAATGTACCGATAGCGATACTATGATCGCCACCTAATACAAGTGGAAAACGCCCTTCTTCTATAATATGATCCACCTTACTTGCTAATTCGTTACATACAGTTGCAACTTGTGTAAGGTTTCTTAAGCTTGTATTTACCTCTACTTCTTTTTCTCTCTCTATACATATATCTCCCATATCTTTAACGTCATATCCAATTTCTTCAATTCTTTCAATTACACCTGCATAACGGATTGCGCTCGGTCCCATATCAACGCCACGACGCATCTGCCCTAAATCCATTGGAACTCCAATAACTGAAATTTCTTTTTTCATAGATAGTATCCCCCTTCTGTGCCTTCACTAAATATTTTAAATCTTTTATATAGTCTGACTCAACTCGACATTTTTCTGTATGGATATACAAATTATTCACTTATATCCACCTAAAAATCCAAATGTTAAGACTATTCTATGTATAAAGTTAACTTAATGAAACAACTACCATCATTATTATTAGATAATAATAAAAAACACTCCCGCATTTAGAAGTGTTTTTCTGATGCTATTTTCCACACTGCTGCAATATTCTTTGCTGTCATTTCGATATTCTCTTCTGCTACTTTATATGCCTCCTCTAATGTCATCGGACTTGTTGTAATACTAAATACTGCGTCAATTCCTTTTTCATGAACAGCCGAGTAATTCGGAGATACTGATCCCCCAATCGCAATGACAGGAATATGAAGACGCTTTGCACGCTCCGCAACACCTACTGGTGCCTTTCCATATGCTGTTTGTTCATCTATTCTCCCTTCGCCAGTTATAATTAAATCTGCACCTTCTATATGCTTATCAAAATTTGTATAATCTAATACAATTTCAATTCCTCTCCGCAAGCCTCCCTTTAGCACTGCAATAACAGCTGCTCCCATACCTCCTGCAGCTCCTGCACCAGGTATTTTAGATACGTCGCAAAATAGGTATTGTTTAAGGATATGCGCATAATGCTTTAAATTCTCATCCAGCTCTTTCATCATCTCTTCATCCGCACCCTTTTGTCGTCCAAATACGAAAGATGCTCCTTTTATTCCAACTAACGGATTATCTACATCACATGCTGCTTCTATCTTTATATGCTTTAAGCGTGAATCCATTTGTGAAAAATCAATAGAGACAATCGAATGTAACGTTCCACCAGACGGCTCTATTACTTCTCCTTTTCTATTTATAAACCTGACTCCTAAAGCTGACAACATACCCGCTCCTCCATCATTTGTAGCACTTCCCCCAAGTCCTAAAATGATATGCTCAGCTCCTTCGTCTAGCGCATGTAGTATAAGTTCTCCTGTTCCTTTCGTCGTCGTAATAAGTGGGTTTCGCTTTTTAGCCGGAACGTGTTGTAAACCTGATGCTGCTGCCATTTCAATAAACGCTGTCTTTTTATCTTTAGACATACCGTAAAAGGCTTGTACGCTCTCTCTAAGCGGTCCTGTCACATGAAATGATATAATCCTCCCGCTTGTAGCATCAACAAGGGAATCGACCGTTCCTTCCCCTCCATCTCCAATTGGTATTTTTACGTACTCTGCTTTAGGAAAAATTGCTCCAAAACCTCTTTCAATAGCTTCACATACTTCTATAGCTGTTAAGCTTTCTTTATATGAATCAGATGCAATAACAACTTTCATAATTATCCCCCACCCTTTATTTTCACGTTTTCTCCATTTTAAATGACAAGTATGAAAGTTGTCTTTTTAAACACAAAAAAAGCTTACATCATATGATGTAAGCTTTCTCTATTAGATGGAGCCTAGCGGGATCGAACCGCTGACCTCCTGCGTGCAAGGCAGGCGCTCTCCCAGCTGAGCTAAGGCCCCTTAGTAATTAAGCGGAAGACGGGATTCGAACCCGCGACCCCAACCTTGGCAAGGTTGTATTCTACCACTGAACTACTTCCGCGAAAATGGTGAGCCATGAAGGACTCGAACCTTCGACCCTCTGATTAAAAGTCAGATGCTCTACCAACTGAGCTAATGGCTCGTAAATGGCTGGGCTAGCTGGATTCGAACCAGCGCATGACGGAGTCAAAGTCCGTTGCCTTACCGCTTGGCTATAGCCCATTAATATTTACTAGTATGGTTATCTTTTCAAAAAAATAAACCCTCTCAGGTTATTTTAAAGAAAATGGTGGAGGGGGGCAGATTCGAACTGCCGAACCCGAAGGAGCGGATTTACAGTCCGCCGCGTTTAGCCACTTCGCTACCCCTCCGACATTTAAAATATATATGGTGGAGGATGACGGGATCGAACCGCCGACCCCCTGCTTGTAAGGCAGGTGCTCTCCCAGCTGAGCTAATCCTCCAAAAGTGGTGACCCGTACGGGATTCGAACCCGTGTTACCGCCGTGAAAGGGCGGTGTCTTAACCACTTGACCAACGGGCCAAAAAAGTTTTAAACCTATTCCCAAGCTTCCAACCGGGCTTGAACCGGTGACCTCTTCCTTACCATGGAAGTGCTCTACCAGCTGAGCTATGGAAGCATAATGGCTCCGCAGGTAGGACTCGAACCTACGACCGATCGGTTAACAGCCGATAGCTCTACCACTGAGCTACTGCGGAATAATATTAGCCTGGCAACGTCCTACTCTCACAGGGACAAGGTCCCAACTACCATCGGCGCTAGAGAGCTTAACTTCCGTGTTCGGTATGGGAACGGGTGTGACCTCTCTGCCATCATTACCAGACTTTTATCATTATAAACATTTCTTTCGAAATGTCAAGAAGAAAATTATATATTCCTTCAAAACTAGATAACATTTGCTACATATTATATGGTTAAGTCCTCGATCTATTAGTATTCGTCAGCTCCACATGTCACCATGCTTCCACCTCGAACCTATCAACCTGATCATCTTTCAGGGATCTTAC
>NZ_JBQAIE010000018.1:0-98941 GCF_051918845.1 Bacillus cereus group sp. MYBK101-2
AAAACCCATTGTTTTTCTACTTATGATTGGGGTTTTTATCCATATACAGGAAAAATAAAAGAAGTTGTCTCCAAAAGTTCGTTTTTAACGACCTTTTGGGACAACCTCTTTACTCTTTTATCACAATTATAAACTCTTCCGTTAACACTTTTAGACAAACCATTTGTACAGAACATCAATATAAAATTATTACTGTCTGTAAATAGTAGCTTCACCATATCTTTTTTACTACAATGATGACTTTTCTGTATGAATATTCTATAATCTTTATATATGACTATTAAAAAATAAAGGATAGGTGATTCACTATTATACAAGCCACGCAACTAACTTACCCACAAAAACATCCTATGTCACTCTCACAATTTCTATTTTCACTCGTTTTTGCGATTTGGGGAACAGGATTTCTAGCCGACCTCTTTATAGGTCTTCCTACCGTTATTTATACAGAAGGTTTAACCGATCCAAAACAAATTGCTTTAACAAAATCACTTACTACTTTTGGGAAGAATTTATTTGTATTGTGCATTTTATTAATTTTAATTTATGCATATAAGCCATTAAAAAATTTAATTGTCCCAACACTAAACTTTACAGCATTAAAAAAAGTAAGCACATACATCTATATCATTCTTTTTTATGGACTACATATCATTAATGACATATTTATAATTAATAATATTTTTCCTGATGCGGTAAAAGAGCAGTCATCTGCTTTAGATCTAGAAATGTTAAAACAATACAAACTATTATTACTAATAGGTGGCGCTATACTTGTACCTATTTTTGAAGAACTTATAGTCCGCGGTATTATTCTTCACTTCCTACAACAGCGTTTCCCATTTTGGATTGCAGCGCTTGGGTCTAGCTTCCTCTTCGGAATAGCTCATATATACTCAACTGGTGTGATGTTTAGTATGTTCATCATGGGTCTATTTATGGCTATTTTATGTAAAAAAACAAAATCCATTATTCCAGCTATATTACTTCATATTATGAATAATATGTTAGCCTTTTTAGGATAAAGAGAGGTATCATCACGATACCTCTCTTTACTCTTTTATAACAACTTCAAACTCTTCTTCCACATAATGCTTCATAAAGATTTCTTTATCTTTCTTCTTTAAATGATTTAATATATGTTCCATATCATTACTAATTTCTCTTTTAGTAGTATCGGTATGTACCGCTATTTCATCTATTTGATCTATTCCTTTTTCATTTACTGTCTTCGTATATTTTCTCGCATAATCGATAGATCTATATTTTGTAATAGCTGCAATCCAATTTTTTAGCGTATTTTTCTCTTCATCATACTTTTCAATATGATTCCAAATTGCCAATAACACATCATCCATACATTCCTCTTGCACATCTCCAAACGAAGCTACATGCTTCTGAATAATACTTTTTATTAGTCCGCTGTACTGCTCGATAATAAAATATAATGCTTTTTTGTCCCTTTTCCTTAGCTGATTCACAACATTTTCTTCTGTAATTTTCATACATCTCCTCCTCTCTCATGCTCTACATCTATTAATTCGTATCGGTACTACTCATTTCTATCAATTTATACATATTTATTAATAATATCCAAAATAAACCTCATGTAGTAAAATATAACTGATTACACAGAAGGAGATTATATATGTTGAGCTTACTTTGGATTGTTTATATGCCACTTCTTGTTTTATGCGGATTTTTCGGTGGTATTTTTTTAATTGTTACTAGCGTGAAACACCGTAAATTATTTGTCGGTTTAATGGGACTACTTAGCTTTTCCTTTGTCACACTACCTTTTGTTTTTTGGGGCATGGGAGTGGAGAGCAATACAATCATCCCTATTTCCACTACTTTATATTGGATACTGTTTTCTTTAACTGGATTATTAGCAGGGTTAAGTGGATTACAAGCCAAAATTAAAAGTATACGTAATATGGGATTCATTATTTTTACCGCTGGAATATTAGGGGTTATTTTCTGGGTGCTCATGTCTGTAGGTGATTCATTCTATATATAACATTTTTTGAAACCCAAAAATCGGAGGTAATACAGAAGTGTTCGGAATATTAACTTGGATGATTTTAGCTCTTACTTTCATGTTATGCGAATTCATCGTCGGCATTTTTTTAATTATTGCTGGCATGAAACATCGGAAATCACTTACCACTATAGCTGGTTTCATTAGCATATTACTTATCGTTGTTCCTATCTTTTGTATAGGTTCTGGAATAGATTTAGAAGGGATGATTCCAATTTCGGGAACTTTATATTGGTGCTTCTTCTCTTTAGCTGGACTATTAGCTATTATAAGCGGCAGACACATATCGAGTATTCGTTCTATGGGGACGATTTTGTTTATAGCAGGGCTTTGCTCCGTAGCTGGTTATCAGCTTTTATATGTAACTGCATAAAGAACACAAAAAAAGCAGGGAATTTAATTCCCTGCTTTTCTATTTGGTTTATTGCCTGATGGTAAGAAGAACGATAATACCCAAGCAATACCTGCAAGTATCGTTGCAATTAAGAAGGCATCGTTAATACCGTTAATTGCAGATAGCTTTGAAATTTGTCCATATAATAATTGCGTGCTCATCGCATCTCCTGCTTGCGCTGATCCAGCTAAGGCCGCTAAGCTTTGCCCCATGCCGTGTACTTTATCAACTAAAATTGGATTTGAAGTTGTTAACATGTTGCCGTAATCTGCTACGTGAGCAGTCGTTTGTTGCGTCATAAGTGTAATTAAAATCGCTGTTCCGATTGAACCCGCTACTTGTCTTGACGTATTTTGCGTTGCTGTACCGTGAGAAATTAATTTCATCGGCAGCGCGTTCATACCAGCCGTCATAATTGGCATCATAATGAATGACATACCAATCGAACGTATAATATAATCCATCATAATAACGCTATATGGTGTATCCATAGATAACGTTGTGAACTCATATGTCGCAAATGTTGTAATGGCTAATCCAACAATTGCTAACGGACGAATACCATACTTATCAAATAGTTTACCTGCAATAGGTCCCATGATCCCCATAATTAATGATCCTGGAAGTAATAATAAACCTGATTCTATCGGTGTGAAACCGCGAATGTTTTGCAGATATACTGGAAGTAATAACATCCCCCCGAATAATGCCATCGTAACGATTGCGTTAATTACTAAAGTAAAAGTAAATACTGGGTATTTAAACACTTGTAAATCAAGCATTTTATTATCCGTTGTTAACTCTCTCCAAATAAATAACGCTAAACCAATTACACCGATAATAAGTGAAATAACAACTTCTGCACTAGTCCAACTATTATTTCCAGCTTCACTAAATCCGTACAATAAGCTTCCTAGTCCAATACTTGAACTAACCACACCGAATATATCTAATTTCGTTTTAGACACTGGCTGAGCTAGTGTAAAGAATTTTAAAGATAGGAACGTAATAATTAAACCGATAATAAACATCGCATAGAACATTAAGTTCCAGCTGTAATTTTCAATTACCCAACCTGTTACAGTTGGTCCGATAGCTGGTGCTAAAATCATTGCTACGCCTAGTAATCCCATCGCTGCTCCGCGCTTATGAGGCGGGAATAGTGTCATGAAGATATTCATACCAACCGGCATTAAAATACCCGCACCAACCGCTTGAATAACACGGCCCGTCATCATCATCGTAAAGTTTCCTGAAGTAGCACAAATGATAGATCCTACCGTAAAGAATAACATTGCTGCTACGAATAATTTACGATACGTAAATCGTGAAACTAAAAAGGCACTAATCGGTACTAAAATACCATTTACAAGCATGAAACCTGTAATTAACCATTGTGCTGTTGAAGTTGATACGTTAAATTCATTCATTAACGGAGGTAATGCAACGTTAATGATTGTTTGGTTTAAAATAGAAACGAACATGCCGAGAATTAATACAGCTACAACTGCTTTTACGTTCACATTCTCTACAGGCGTAGACATTTGTTTTTTCGGCACTTCTTTTTCTTCTTTTACTTCTTCTTGCTTTCCTGTTTCTAACTCAACTACATTAGAAATTTCCGGTTCTTGCTTTCGTTCAATTTCTTTCTCTTCTGTTTCAACTTTACTTACTTCTATTTTACTTACGGCTGGGACTTGTTCTTCTCCCATTTTCGTTTTTTTCTTTCGTAAAAGACGATTTACAAGGAAGAAGACGATTATACAAAATAGTGCATATCCTGCAATTACAATTGAGGACATCTCATCTCCCCCTTACTTATGAATACGAACTGTCACATTCATGCCAGGAACAATATTTACTGATTTGCTATGATCTAAAGAAATTTTAACTGGTACTACTTGTGTTACTTTCGTATAGTTCGCTGTTGCGTTGCTTGATGGTAACATAGAGAATGTGTTCGCTGTTGTTAATCCAACTTGCTCTACTTTTCCTGATAACGTTGTATCTGGGTATGCATCTACATACACATCTACGTCTTGACCTTTTTGTACATCGTCAACATCTGTTTCTTCAATGTTTGCCGTTACCCATAAATTGTTCATATCAAATGCATAAGCGATCGGGCTACCTGCTCCAACGAAAGCATTTGTCGTCGCGTTTGATTGTACAACCGTTGCATTTTGTGGAATTGTTACATCTACTGTTTGTTCTCCATTTGCTGCCGCTACAGTAACAGCACCTAATTTATCGTTCTCATTGTAGTTCTTACCTACTTCAGCTTTCCAGTCAGTTAATTTACCTGCTACTGGTGATGCAATCGGAATTACCTTTCCATCAATTTTTGCATTGTCTGTTTTTAAGTAATTTTCCGCTTGATTGTAATAGTAATAACCGCCAATACCGCCGCCAACTAGTACAATTAATGTGATAATGTTGATAATCACCATTCTTCGAAACTGATTCATTGCATTCCTCTCCTTATATCGCATATAATTTTTTTCTAAACTATTTACGTCCTTATTGTTTAGACTATTTAATTGTTAATTATATTAACTTTTAAACAAAAAAATCACACCATCTGCGGTGTAAATCGAAATTTATCTACCTGCGAGCGGTGCTGATTTCTGAAGGACTATCGTTTATAATTATAAATAATTATTTTAAATCTACAACCGACAATTTACGTATGAAATGTCGCTTAAACAACAATATAATACCAATATGTTGCTTAAGTATAGAAAATTAAACGAGGGGAAATAAAAATGTCTATTAAAAATACAAATGATCCACGTGTAAAACGGACGAGACAACTCATACAGGATGCTTTTGTCGCTTTAGTAGGCGAAAAAGGGTTTGAAAATGTAACTGTTCAACATATTGCAGAACGTGCTCCTGTAAATCGTGCTACGTTTTATAGCCATTACCACGATAAATATGACTTATTGGACAAAAGCATTGAAGAAATGTTAGAGAAGCTAACAGAAGTCATTAAACCGAAAAATAGAAATAAAGAAGATTTTCAACTTGCATTTGATTCACCACATCCAAGTTTTTTGGCCTTGTTCGAACATATTGCAGAAAATGCGAACTTCTATAACGTCATGCTTGGTGATAAAGCTGCCGGAAACTATACGTATAAGATGATGAAAGCAATTCAAACACATTTAACATTAAGCCTCTCTATTTCACAACCTAACGATGAAAAACTAATGGTTCCGCGTGATATTCTCATTAGTTATGTTACTGGTGCCCACCTCGGGATGATTATGTCATGGCTAAAAAGAGGGATGATATATACCCCGCATTTTATGGCCATGCAATTAACTCGCTTAATCATTTTAGGTGCTCATACTGCAGCGGGATTAGAACGACCTTTTTAAAATATAAAAAAGCGAAGGAGAGGCTCCTTCGCTTTTTCTATTAATTAAATGTAATGTTATGTACAGCCTCTTTATCAAGATGTTTAATAACTTCTACAATTAACTTCACTGCATTTTCATAGTCATCACGGTGTAACATTGCCGCATGAGAATGAATGTAGCGCGTCGCAATCGTAATTGCCATAGACGGAATACCATTTACAGCAATATGAATTGCACCTGCATCCGTTCCACCGCCCGCTACTGAATCATATTGGTATGGAATTTGTAATTCATCAGCAACATCAACTACAAAGTCACGTAAACCTGTATGACCAATAACAGAAGCATCATATAAAATGATCTGTGGTCCATCACCCATTTTACTTTGTGCTTCTTTTGACGTTACCCCCGGTGTGTCACCAGCAATACCAACATCTACTGCGAATGCGATATCTGGTTTAATATAGTTTGCAGATGTTTTCGCACCACGAAGACCGACTTCTTCTTGTACAGTCCCTACGCCATATACAACGTTTGGATGCTTTTCATCTTTTAATTGTTTTAATACGTCAATTGCAATTGCACAACCAATTCGGTTATCCCATGCTTTTGCAAGTAACATTTTTTCATTCTTCATCACTTGGAATTCAAAGTAAGGTACAACTTGATCTCCTGGTCGTACGCCCCACTCCATTGCTTCTTCTTGGCTAGAAGCACCAATATCAATGAACATGTCTTTAATTTCAACTGGCTTTTTACGCGCTTCTGGAGGTAAGATATGCGGTGGTTTTGAACCGATAACACCTGTTACATCTCCTTTACGCGTTACAATTGTTACGCGCTGTGCAAGCATAACTTGTGACCACCAGCCACCAACCGTTTGGAAACGAAGGAAACCTTTGTCATCGATTTGTGTAATCATAAATCCAACTTCATCTAAATGACCTGCAACCATAATTTTCGGGCCGTTTTCTTCCCCTACTTTTTTCGCAACTAAACTTCCTAAATTATCAGTAGAAAGTTCGTCCGCAAACGGCTCAATATATTTCTTCATTACTTCGCGTGGTTCACGCTCGTTACCCGCAATACCACGTGCATCTGTTAATTCTTTTAGCATTGTCAATGTCTCGTCTAATTTTGTCATTGCCAACACCCTCCTTTTTCTTCAGTCACTTCATTATACAAAAGGAAATTGAAATATTCAAAAATTAACTTAGTATCCTTGTGTTTGACGCTGATGATTTACTTCGTTTTTATCTAAATATGCCTTTTCAATCTCTTCTTGTTCAAACTCAAGTGCTTGTCCAAGTCGAAGGTAGCTTGTAAATAATTCAATATAGTTCGTAATAGATGGTTGATCTGTAAAACGAATCACCTTCGCATATGTGTCTAAGAAAATTTCTACTTGTGTTTTATTCGTCTGTGCACACTTATAGAATAAGAAGTTTTTATCAATACCTAAATCAATTCCGATTGATAAAATAAAATGTAAACCATCTACGTATTCTTCTAGTATGACTTCACGTTCTGATGCTGGTTTGTTGCTCCAATATTTAAAACAACGTGTTTCATTTGCAAGTTCTCCAATTTCTACAAGAAGAGCTAACATTTTCTCTTTTAACAATTTTTTCGGTTGTAAGTCATGTTCTTTCGCAATACGGTCATCTAATTCTTTTTGTAATTTAAATAGTTGTAGTAAGTCCACTCTATTGTCCTCCTCCAACATCGCATTTTACGCAACAATGTTGTTTCATCTCAAAGTTCATTATTATTTTTCGTTTCTTATTAATAAGTCAGCCATTTACCTCTTTACAAAATAGCTTGTCCTTAATTTACAAATACGTTTCAATCATCACGATTAGATTGCTTACTCCAATTGGTGATAGTTAATAATTATCCAGGAATTGCCCACTAATAAAAATATTATTTTATCTGATGAAAGTTCCATATCATCTTTCCATTATAGCAGTGTCGTTTCAGGTAGGAAAGATACTCTTCTTTCCAGAGGATGATAATTAAAAGAAGCCAGGAGGATTCTCCTGACTTCATATGCATATTCTTCTATATTGCTATAACTTTTATATTGATTTTGTCATATCGATAACGACACACTTCTCTTTGCATACAAATAAAAAAACCTTAGAAGAAAAATCTTCTAAGGTTTCAACTAATTAATTAGTTAATGTTGTTTTTTGCAACTGTTGCTAATTCAGCGAAAGCTTTTTCGTCATGAACAGCTAAGTCAGCAAGCATCTTGCGGTTAACTTCGATGCCAGCATTTTTAAGACCGTGCATTAAGCGGCTGTAAGAAAGACCATTCATACGAGCTGCTGCATTGATACGTGTAATCCATAATTTACGGAAGTCACGTTTCTTTTGACGGCGGTCACGGAATGCATACATTAGAGATTTCATAACCTGTTGGTTAGCAACCTTGAATAATGTATTTTTTGAACCGTAGTAACCTTTTGCTAATTTAATTACTTTTTTACGACGTTGACGAGTAACTGTACCACCTTTTACTCTTGGCATAATATTACCTCCTAATTGTTCTATATATCAGCCGAACTTATTTTAAGTTGTCAAGCATTTGACGAATGCGTTTGAAGTCACCAGCGCTTACTACACCAGCTTTACGTAGTTTACGTTTAGCTTTTGTAGATTTGTTAGCGAATAAATGGCTTGTGTAAGCGTGAGAACGTTTCAGTTTACCTGATCCAGTCTTTTTGAAACGCTTTGCAGCGCCGCGATGAGTTTTTTGTTTAGGCATAGGTATTTCCTCCTCTATCTATTACTTATCGTTTTTCGGTGCTAAAACTAAGAACATACTGCGTCCTTCCATTTTAGGCTTAGATTCGATTGTACTAACTTCAGCACAAGCTTCTGAGAAGCGATCTAAAACACGTTGACCGATTTCTTTATGAGTAATGGCACGTCCTTTAAAGCGAATTGACGCTTTAACCTTGTCGCCTTTCTCTAAAAACTTGATAGCATTACGAAGTTTTGTGTTAAAGTCGTGTTCATCAATTGTTGGACTTAAACGAACTTCTTTCATGCTAATTACTTTTTGATTTTTGCGCTGTTCTTTTTCTTTCTTCTGTTGCTCAAAGCGGAATTTACCGTAGTCCATAATGCGGCATACTGGCGGTTTCGCATTTGGAGCAACTAATACTAAATCAAGATTAAGATTTGCAGCTAAGTCTAAAGCGTCATTACGAGACTTGATTCCAAGTTGATCGCCATTTGCACCAACTAAACGTACTTCACGTGCACGAATTTGCTCGTTAATCATCATATCCTTGCTAATAGTAAGCCACCTCCAAGGTTTTCTCAGAACATAGTTTGTAGTCATAGAACCCGACAAAAAAAGTGCGGGCATACGACACCCACACTTGTAAAATCTTAAGTAAGAAATACATTTACCTGTAAACTGCGAATGCGTCCATCAGGTGAGAAGCGGGTGCTTCTACTTGTTCCACAAAACAATATTCTATTATCCTTGATGAGTTTATCATAGGACATGACGTCTGTCAAGAAGACGCGATGTGTTTTACTAACAACAAGAAATATTGTAACAAACAACTAACATACTTGCAATACTTTTTTACGATAAGTGTTACATGGTTTTTTTTTCTAATTTCCCTTACTCATATTACATAGAAAAGCCGCGGTATACCGCGGCTTTTTCTTATCGTTTTCCTTCTACTTTAATCATATCAACAAAAGCATCTAATGCGATTGTTTCTGATTTTTGTTCACCGTATTTACGTACGTTTACGCCGTTTTCAGTTACTTCATTGTCACCTACTACAAGCATGTACGGAATTTTTTGCATTTGTGCTTCACGGATTTTGTAACCAATTTTCTCTTCACGAGTATCTAATTCAACACGGATACCAGCACGGCGTAATTCGTCTTGTACTTTCTTCGCATAGTCTAAATGTACTTGCGGAGAAACTGGAATTACTTGTACTTGAACTGGAGCTAACCAAGTTGGGAATGCACCTTTGTATTCTTCAATTAAGAAGGCTACGAAACGTTCCATAGTAGATACAACACCACGGTGAATTACAACTGGACGATGTTGTTTACCGTCTTCACCGACGTAAGATAGTTCAAAGCGTTCTGGAAGTAAGAAGTCTAATTGTACAGTTGAAAGTGTTTCGTCTTTTCCAAGAGCAGTACGAACTTGAACGTCAAGTTTTGGACCGTAGAATGCCGCTTCACCTTCAGCTTCATAGTAATCAAGACCCATTTCATCCATAGCTTCTTTTAACATACCTTGTGCCTTTTCCCACATCTCATCATCAGCATAGTACTTTTTAGTATCTGCTGGGTCGCGATAAGATAGACGGAATGAGTAGTTCTCTAAACCGAAATCTTTGTACACTTCTAGAGTTAAGTTTACAACACGTTTTAATTCTTCTTTAATTTGATCTGGGCGTACGAAAATGTGCGCATCGTTTAAAGTCATTCCGCGTACACGTTGTAATCCAGATAACGCACCTGACATTTCATAGCGGTGCATTGTTCCAAGTTCCGCAATACGGATTGGTAATTCACGGTAGCTGTGAATATCGTTTTTATAAACCATCATGTGGTGAGGACAGTTCATTGGACGAAGAACTAACTCTTCATTATCCATTTCCATTGATGGGAACATGCCATCACGGTAGTGGTTCCAGTGACCAGAAGTTTCATAAAGCTCTCTGCTTCCTAGTACTGGAGTGTATACGTGATCATAGCCTAAGCTTGCTTCTTTATCAACGATGTAACGCTCGATAATGCGGCGGATTGTTGCACCCTTTGGTAACCAAAGTGGTAAACCTTGTCCTACTTTTTGGCTATTAGTAAATAGTTTTAATTCTTTACCTAATTTACGGTGATCGCGCTCTTTCGCTTCTTCAAGCATACGTAAATGCTCATCTAATTCTGCTTTCTTAACGAATGCAGTACCGTAAATACGTTGTAGCATTTTATTATTGCTATCGCCGCGCCAGTAAGCACCCGCAACGCTTAATAATTTAAATACTTTAATTTTCCCTGTAGATGGAAGGTGAACACCACGGCAAAGGTCGAAGAATTCGCCTTGCTCATAGATTGAAATAACTGCATCTTCTGGAAGATCGTTAATTAAATCTAATTTTAACTCATCGCCGATTTCTTCAAAACGGCGAATTGCTTCTGCACGTGGTACTTCATGACGAACGATTTCTAAGTTCTCGTTCACAATTTTTTGCATTTCTTTTTCGATTTTCTTGAAGTCTTCAACTGTAATTGCTTCTTCCATATCAATATCGTAGTAGAAGCCATTTTCAATTACTGGACCAATACCAAGCTCAACCTTAACATCTTTATATAAACGTTTTAACGCTTGTGCTAAAAGGTGAGCTGTTGAGTGGCGTAAAATATATAAGCCATCTTCAGAATCTAATGTAATGATAGAAACTGCACCATCTTCTTCGATTGGTGTAACAAGATCAATCATCTCATCATTTAATTTTCCAGCCACAGCTTTTTTCTTTAAGCCTGGGCTAATAGAAGCTGCGATTTCTTCAGTTGTTACGCCTTTTGGAAACTCCTTCACAGCTCCATCAGGGAAAGTAATTTTAACTACATCTGCCATCACTGGTCACTCCTCTTTTTCTCAAAATAAAAAACACTCATCCCGTAAAAAGGGACGAGTGTTGAATTCGTGGTTCCACCCTTGTTCCAATTAACATAATTGTTAATTGCTCAAGTTCAACATAACGGTGTTGTCCGTTAGCAATTACTAGAAGAATCGTTCACTGCTAAAGTTTAGAGGTGGTAAGTAATAATCCCGTACTAGGAAGCTCACACCCTAAGGCTTCCCTCTCTGAAAATCGTAGAAAACTACTCATGTCCTCATCATGACATTTCAATATATTTCATTTATGTAGGTAATTATATGCTCAAAAACTTAGAAAATCAAGGGCGTTACCTTTATTTTTTAAATTTTTCACATTGCGCTCAAACTCATGTAATCCATGTAATTGTACCCGTTCTTGAAATACATTTCGCAAAGTAATAATCATATTATGGTCTTGTTCTTTCGTATATAAATAAATTTTTTTCGGCGAAATAGAGAGAAGTGGTGCAATTACTTTCGTATCAATATATACATCCTTTTGTTTTAATAAGTCTTCATCTATATATTGAACCAATTTCTCTTGTTTTAAACGTCTACCTTTATCATCATAGAAAATAAAACTTTCATCAAAAATAAGATGTACACATGACAAACGTGATTTCCGGCTACGAACTTGTTGCCGAAGCGTTTCAATAAACATTTGATATTCTTGTTCCAACTTATACTCATCAATCGCCACTTCAGCAAGCTTAGCTACCATTTCCCTATATGTACGAAGACGAAAACGAACATATGATGAAAACGAGAATGAAAGTGGATCACAAAGCCAGTTATTTAAAGAGGATTTAATATATGATTCAAATGTGTGACGTGTTAATTCACGAGCAATTCCTTTTCTTCTTCCTTTTAAAATCTCTTGTGCCATATGCAATATTTGATGGCACTCTTCCTCTTCTTCATAAAAAAACTTCTCTTTTAATATTGTATATATCCACTCATTTTGTTTCACATTCACAATGAAATATACCATTACTGGCAATAAAATCTTTTCAATATAATTTGATTCACATACTGGTATGTGAATCACCACTTTTTGTTCCTGTAAATACACACTCGTTTCCTTATATAACAGTTCCGCTCTTTTCAGTAGTTGTCTATATACGTGCATAGCATCATTTTTTTCTTCGAAGCAAATTTCAATCACTTTTGTCCCCCCTTTTATCCCTGCTCTAAAGGACTGTATCTATACGTTACAAATCCTATAAGAGTCCGTCCCGCGTGAAAGTTCACTCTTAGTAGAATTACCTTTCCTATCGTTAGAAAATCCACTCGATATGGCTTGCTAATTTTATATATATTAAGGGAGGGAGAAAAAAATGATACAGGCTACTAGGAATTTTCAATAAGAACTTTTCATTTTATAATTCGACTACTTTAAAAAGCGTTTAACTACAAAAAAAGAGCAAGCTTCTCAGCTTACTCTTTACTTATGACGACGGTTTTTCCCGCCAATCGGAATTGGTTTCGCTAAATATTTAATTCGCTCCATAATACGAGCTGCTTTCATTTCTTCCGCTTCACCGCGCTGTGTATACGTTAAATGATGTTCTAGCTGTTTAAAATCAAAGTTAGACGTAAAGAACGTCGGTAAGTTTTCTAACATACGGAATTGCAAAATTGCACCGAGTACATCATCACGTACAAAGCTTGACATCGCTTCTGCTCCAATATCATCTAACATTAAAACTTGTACGCGTTTTACTGCATCAATCTTTTCCCCAATCGAATTATCTTGAATCGAACTTTTAATTTCACGTAGAAATTCAGGGAAGTATACAAGCATCGAACTTATTTTCTTTCGAGCAAGCTCATTCGCAATTGCTCCTAACAAATACGTTTTCCCTACTCCAAATTTACCGTACAAATATAAACCTTGTACTTTTTTACCAGGTTCATATGTACTTAAAAACTCATTAGCTGCACCAATTGCATCAATACGCGCATCTAAATCTGAAGGGTCTAAGTTTTCCATCGTTGCTTGCAAAATATCAGTTGGCATATATACACTTTGAACGAGCTTTTCATATTTCTTCCTCTCGTCATATGCTACTTTTCTAACGCAACGATCATATTGAATATCAATCATCTTCCCTTGGATAACGAGCTTTGGCTCATATCCTTGCAGCATGTTTTTACACGAACCTAGATCCGGACAATCCGCGCAACCTACACTTTGTCCAATATATTCGTATAATTTCACAAGACTGCGTTCAATCATAGACGTTGTTACTTCCCCTTTATGTTCGTCTATAAATTCTTTCACACGCGGATGTGCCATTACTTCCGCCTTTAATACTTCATATCTATTTTTAAAATTTTCATTTTCCATTAACTTTGCAAATGAATTTTGAATATGCTCCATTTTCTCACCTCAAAGAGCGTTCATTCTCTTCTATTAATCACGCTTATATTTTTTTAACACTTCTTCTAATCGTTTTCGTTCGTCCTCTAACGTACTTGCACCTTTTTCAGCATTTACATCTTTTTTCACAGTTTCTTTCTCTTGTTCTTTCGGCTCTTCTTTCAGCCAATCTGGTACCATTTCTTTTCGTACTGTTTTCTTCGACGTACGACCTTTCTTCTTCGTCTCAGCCCATTCTTGATATTGACGATTTTCTTCTTTCGCTAATGCCATCGCTTCAGCTACTGTACCGACCTTTTTACGTGCCCAATGTCCAGCAATCTTCTCCACATACGTTTTCGCAAGTTTCATATCTGAGCGTAGCATAACGTAATAAATAAGTACATTCACAACACCTGGTGTTAACTTTTGATTCATCATTACATCTTCAACGATTTGCAAGTCAGCCTTCGTTGCCTCTGCACCGCCAGAGATTTCTTTCAATAGTTGTTTTGGTGAGATTTCCTCTAACTGTTTGATTAACATCTCTTCTTGCGATGAAGGCTCTTTTTCTTTCATCATACGTGCAGCGTGAGGCTGTACTCTTTCACTTAATACAGGTAACGCTTGGCCGTTTTCGAACTGATACCAATCACGTGCTCCTTTTCTAAGCCTTTCGATATCAATTGTCTGCATCTCTGTCACCGCACCAAGAACGATATTTTGCATCGATAACACATCTACATCATACACGTAAGCAAGTGTAATAACACATTCTCGCACTTGATCTGTAATCGCCTTTTTAGGGACAAGAGCGGACAAGCCATCTACAAATAAGGAGAAATCAAAGAAATCATTCCAAACTTTTGGAGCGTCTCCCTTTTCATTACTTGGCATAGCTGTCGTTTTTGGAATACGAAGGTCTTCTTGCGCATGCTCAAGCTGTCCTGGATTAAACGAACCAAACACATCATTAAAAGAACGAGTAACATTTTCATACGATACAAAATCAAATTCTTCTTCTAAGAAATATTGTTTTACTTGATTATATTTTGTCCGACTCAATCGATTATATAAAAAGATACTTAAAACAATATCATCAAAAAACTGCTTCGGAGATAAAGGTGGTTGCAGCTCATATATAAACATTCGAATATCTTTTTCTTTCTTAATATATACTTTCAAAAGCCCAATTGCCTCTAACTTTACTCGTTCCCCATATATTTCAGGAAGCTGCATTTGCATGGTCACCATAAGGGAATGATGCGTATTCTCTTTTCCAAACACACGATCTTGTTCTAACTCTCCCCATAGCGTCATGTACAAGCTAAAAGCTCTACTACCTATTAACGGCTGATATAACATCGTTAACACTTTTCGGTCGTAATTATGCAGTAACCCTTTCGCACTTACTTTATAACGATCAATCGGCAATAGCTCCATCCATGACTGTTTTTCCATTCTTGCTTTCCTTTCTCTCATCCAATCTTCACTATATAATTTATTAGCGAAAAAGAGCTATTAGCTTTCGCTTCTAGCTCTCTTATCTCATTACTTACGGTATGTAAAGAGAATACGATACAGATGCTACTCTCTTTCTTTTTGCAGTATATCTTTTAATTCTTCAATAAATACATTTAAATCTTTAAATTGGCGATATACAGAAGCAAAACGCACGTAAGCAACATCATCGATATCACGCAGTTCTTCCATAACAATTTCACCAATCATATCACTTTTCACTTCTGATATACCTAAATTACGAAGTTCACGTTCCACACTTTGAGTTACTTCTTCTAATTGTCTTAAAGATACTGGTCTTTTTTCGCACGCTTTAATTAAGCCACGTAAAATCTTTTCTTTATTAAACTCTTCTCGTGTTCCTTCTTTTTTTACAACGATAAGAGGTGACTCTTCCACTCTTTCAAATGTCGTAAAGCGGCTTAAACAGCTTTCACACTCTCTCCTTCTTCGAATAGAGCGCCCCTCGTCTACCGGACGCGAATCTAACACTCTTGTACCATTATGAGAACAGGATGGACAACGCAATATATTCACTCCTTTACACTATACTCTTTATTTTTTCTCTACTTACTTCATCTGACAATATATATACATTATTATATAACTCATTTTAACTCTCTTACCACTTTAAGTTTAAACGCATTATGTTATCATCTCGTTTTCAAAAATAAGATAGTAGATAGGGCGTTAACTCATTCGTAAGAGCTCCATTTATTTAACTAACGAGTACGTTATATTTTCTCTTTTTTATAAACTAAAAAAGAGGTGCATTATACACCTCTTTACATTTTAAATCAATTATGTTCTTTTTTAAAGAGCTTTTGTTTCTCTCTGCTTAATTTCGAAGCTACCAGTGCCTCGAGGAAGCTCGATGCTCTCACGCGTTTTCGCGTTTAAACCTTCTGCAATATATTCTGCAGCAACATTTGGATCAATACGATCCCCACAAGTATAAACATCAATACTTGCGTAACCGTGCTCCGGAAAGCTATGAATTGTTAAATGTGATTCCGAGATAATTACTACTCCACTTACACCTTGTGGTGCAAATTTATGGAAAGCAACCTCACGCACTTCAGCACCAGCTCTTAGTGCTGCATCCACAAATAATTGTTCAATATACGGCATGTCATTAAGCTTGTCGAAATCGCAATCCCAAAGTTCAGCGATCACGTGACGACCCATCGTATCCATAGTATCCATTCTACAGTTCCCCCTTGTAAATTTATTCTAACTGTTCGAATTGAAAACTAATTTGCAATTTGGCTTGCTCCACTACCACGGGGGAAAGTTAGTCCAGAGAGGTCCTAACCCTTTAAGTAGTGACTACGTACCTCAGCTCTTAAGTTTACGAGTGTTAGTATACTTTGTTTATTTTCATTTTGCAACAACAGTTTTTTCGATTTTCTGTCATATTTTCCTCTTTACTTTTCCCTAAAAAAAATAAATGATTCACGAATGCAGTAATCCCAACACTTCGTGGTATGTCCACTTCTAAAAATATACTTATATAATTTTTTTCCTTTTCAGAAAAAAATAAAAAAAAGAGGGCAAATATTCACTTGCCCTCTCCTTATTCACTTAAATATGTTGCACATTTTCTTGTTTCGCTAATTCATCCACAACTAACGTTACAAGATCTACAACACGACGAGAGTAGCCCCACTCGTTATCATACCAAGCAAGTACTTTTACTTTACGATCACCCATTACCATTGTAGATAAACCATCGATAATAGCTGAGTGTGTATTTGTATTAAAGTCAATAGATACTAAAGGCTCTTCGCTGAATTCTACAATGCCTTTTAACGCACCGTTTGCAACAGTTTTGAATGCATCGTTAATAGCTTCAACTGTTACATCACGTTTTACATCTACTACTAAGTCAACAAGAGACACGTTTGGTGTTGGTACACGAAGTGCCATACCATGAAGTTTTCCATTTAAATGTGGAAGAACTTTTGCTAGCGCTTTCGCAGCACCTGTCGTTGTCGGAATAATTGATTGTCCGCAAGCACGTGCTCTTCTTAAATCTTTATGTGGGTTATCAATATTTTTTTGGTCATTTGTATAAGCGTGAACTGTCGTCATTAAACCGTTTTCAATTCCAAACTGCTCATCTAACACCTTCACAACAGGCGCTAAACAGTTTGTTGTACAAGATGCATTTGAAATAACAGTATGTTTTGTAATATCTAATTGGTCTTCGTTCACACCTACTACAATTGTTACATCTTCATTTTTACCAGGCGCTGTTAAAATAACTTTTTTCGCTCCAGCTTCAACGTGAAGAATTGCTTTTTCTTTTGAATTAAATTTACCAGTTGCTTCAATTACAACTTCAACACCTAAATCTGTCCAAGGCAATTCCTTTGGATCGCGGTTGTTTAAAAGGCGAATCATTTTCCCATCAACTAATAAGTGATCTTCAAATGCTTCTACTGTTCCGTCAAACTTGCCGTGAACTGTATCATATTTAATTAAATGTGCTAACGTTTCAGATGGATAGCTTGCATTGATTGCTACAATTTCGAATGCGCTTTCTTTTATTGCCTGACGAAATACCATTCTCCCAATACGTCCAAATCCATTAATTGCCACACGAGTCATAATATGTTATCCCCCTTGAATGCGTTATACTATTTATCTCCAATCCCAATAATAGTATAACACAAAAAGGGGATATGTCACTAAGCATTTTCATTAATTTCACAATTTTTTAGTCAATAATGTTCCAATTCTTTAAAATGACCTCCAATTGTGTTTTCGTTCCCATAATTGTGCCATCATTATTTATCACTTCATCTGCATGTTTCACTTTTTCTTCTAACGGCATTTGAGATTGAATACGAGCTGTTGCTTCTTCTTCTGAAAAATTATTTCGCTTCATTAAACGTTCTAATTGCGTATGTGGCTTAACTGCTACAACTAAAACGCGGTCAACGAGACTTGTTAATTTACTTTCAAATAAGAGAGGAATATCTAACACAACCGCTTGCATACCTTCTTTTATGTACATTTCCTTTTGCCTATTCATTTCCTCACGCACTGCAGGATGAACAATTTTGTTTAACTGCAATCGTTTCTCTTCATTATAAAAAACGACACTTCCTAATTTCGGCCGATCTAGTTCTCCATCTTCTTGTAATACTTCTGTTCCAAACACTTCTACAATTTTGTTATATGCTGGCTTTCCTCGTTCTACAACTTCTCGCGCAATAATATCTGCATCAATAACTGGTATATTTAGCTCGCGAAACATTTGAGATACTGTACTTTTTCCGCTTGCAATACCTCCCGTTAATCCAATTACTACTGTCATCATATAATCCTCCTCATAATAAAAGGCGCGAAACTAATGTTCCACGCCCGTACTTACATTTTCCAAATTCCAATAATAATGAGTAATACCCCAGGCAGGAATGTAAATTTTTGCAACCATTTCATATTTGATAAAACCGTTCCAAGTTTCATTCCAATAAATAAAAACAAAGAACTCATCACTGCAACTAATATCGCCATCATAGCAGGTGCATACCCTAATAAAGATGCACCAATTCCAGCACCAAATGAATCTACAGAAAGAGCGATACCAAGAAGTAACGCTTCTCCTGCAGAAATGGTGCCTGATTTATCGAAATCTGCTACAGTCGGTTTCCGTAAAATTTGAATGACTAACCCAAGCGAGGCAATCTCTAATTTCCATACCTTCTCCTCTTGCTTCGGTTCTTCTTTTTTCTCACTTCGAAAAAATTGGTATAATACCCAAATTCCTATTCCAATAAGAACAAGCCCACCGATACGCGTTGCGATAACAGGTGAAAATACTTTCGCAATCATATGTCCAATTCCCATTGAAACAAGCATAACAGCCGCTGAACACATTCCGATAATTATAATTGATCTTAGTGGAATTCTTACGCTTCTTAAACCATATGTTAGCCCTACACTACAGCTATCTAAGCTTAATGTAAAAGCTAATAAAATAAGAGATAAATAAAGGTACATCGGTAAGCTCCTCCCTTATACATAGCTCTGCTGTATGTATATGACAAATGCCTATCCGATGTTATCTCTTTTCTATATTCTTGGCTGACAAATTGGGCAGTAATGCGTTCCTCTTCCACCAACAACTGTTTTTTCTAATATCGTACCGCAAGTCACACACGGTTCTCCTTTTTTTCCATATACATTTAGCAGTTCTTGGAATGAGCCAATTTGCCCTTGTGAGTTGATATACGTTCGAATTGTACTTCCGCCACGCTTCACTGCTTCGCCTAACGTTGTAACAGTCGCCTCATAAATTCGCTCAATTTCTTCTGCTGTTAAAGACGACGCTTCTCGTTCTGGATTAATTTGAGAACGGAATAAAACTTCATCTACATATATATTTCCAAGCCCTACTAAAAGACGCTGGTCTAATAATACAACTTTTATTTTACGATTTGTCTTTTGCAATCTCTCGTGTAAATACTGTGGTGTCAATTCAGCATCAAATGGCTCTGGACCTAAGTCAGCAAGAGGCATTTGATTCATTTCCTCACCTTTTTTAAAGAGATGCATCGTACCGAACTTTCTCACATCTTTATAATGTAATTCCGTTCCATCTGTAAATAAGAAACGGACGTGCGTATGCTTATCAATTGGTTCATCCTCTTGATGCAATAAAAACTTTCCTTCCATACGCAAATGTGAAACAATGACATAATTTGTTACATATAAAAGCAAAAACTTTCCTCTTCGCTTTATATTTTCAATCATCTCGCCTTTTAGCATTTCTTTAAAGATTTCTGCATCATCTGGACGTTTTACGATTTTGGGATAGGTAATAATGACATCTTCAATCGTTTTTCCTGTTACAAGATTTTCAAGTGTCCGTCTGACGTTTTCAACCTCTGGTAATTCAGGCATTTCATCACTTCCTTATTTTGCGTCGTACCAAGTTGGACCGTAAGAATAATCAACTTTCAGCGGAACTGCGAGTTCAATTGCATGCTCCATTACTTCTGGTACAAGCTTCTCTAATTTTTCAATTTCTTCTTTTGGTGCTTCAAATATTAATTCATCGTGTACTTGCAATAGAAGACGCGCTTGTAATCCTTCTTCTTCTAAACGATCTGCCATAATAATCATCGCTTTTTTAATAATATCTGCTGCAGTACCTTGAATTGGTGTATTCATAGCTGTACGCTCAGCAAAGCTACGCAAGTTAAAATTACGACTCGTAATTTCCGGAATGTAACGGCGGCGATTTAATAATGTAGCTACATATCCTTTTTGTTTCGCATCTTTTACGATGTCATCCATGTATTCTTGTACACCAGGGAAACTTTCTAAATACTTTTCAATAAATTCCGCTGCTGCTTTTCTTGTAATTCCTAAGTTTTGTGAAAGACCATAATCACTAATACCATACACAATTCCGAAGTTAACAGCTTTCGCTTGTCTTCTCATATTTGAAGTTACTTCATCTTTTTCAACGCCAAATACATCCATAGCTGTTTTCGTATGAATATCCATATCATGTTGGAATGCTTCAACTAGCCCTTTATCATTGGCCATATGAGCTAATACACGAAGTTCAATTTGTGAATAATCTGCCGCGTACATAATCCATCCTTCTTCTGATGGAACGAATGCCTGACGAATCTTTCTTCCTTCTTCTAATCGAATCGGGATATTTTGCAAGTTTGGATCCGTTGAACTTAATCGACCTGTTTGCGTTAATACTTGATTGAAGCGAGTATGAATTTTAGATGAATCTTCATGTACAACTTTTAATAACCCTTCAATATAAGTTGAATTGAGTTTCCCTAATTGACGGTAATGTAAAATATTTGGAATAATTTCATGGTGATCCATCAGCTTGTCTAGTACATCAGCTGACGTAGAATAACCTGTTTTCGTCTTTTTAATAACTGGTAAGTTTAAGTTCTCAAACAGAATCACACCAAGCTGCTTCGGTGAATTAATATTAAATTCTGTTCCCGCCAGCTTATAAATTTCCTGTTCCATTTCCTTTAATCTACCTGCAAGTTCTTCTCCCATATTACGAAGACGTTCTGTATCAACTTTTACACCTTTCACTTCCATATCAGCTAATACACGTGCAAGTGGTAATTCTAACTCTGTAAACAGTTCATATTGCTCATTCTTTTCTAACTCTTCAACGAATGTTTGCTTTACATCATATAATACATGCACTTTACGAGCTACATGCTCCGCTACTATCTCTAACTCTGGAACAGCACGCTTCGCACCTTTTCCGTAAACTTCTTCATCAGATTTCACAGCATGCGTTTCTTTCATTTTCGCTACAGTACGGAAATCTTTATCTGTATCAGCCGGATCAAGTAAGTAAGCAGCGATTAATAGATCAAAGTCAATTCCTTGCATATCTATACCGTTCCATTTCAGCGCAACGATCGCACGCTTCGCATCAAATGTATACTTTCTCATTTCTCCATCTGCAAGCCACTCTTTAAAAGCATCTGATTTAAGTGCAATGTCTGTCTGAATAAAGTAACATCCGTTTTCATTTTGAATACCGAAACCTTGAATATCTGCTTTATGATAATTATCTTCTTGTACTTCAACGATAAGCGCACTATCTTGCTGAAGCATTTCTTCTGTAACTTCTTCTACAATATCAAATGTAATATCATCTAATTCAGCTGGAGCCGTTTCTTCTGGCGTAACACCTAATTTATTTAAAAGAGATGTGAATCCTAAATTCTCGAACATTGGAATGACATCACTTGCTTCATACCCTTTATACTCCATATCATCCACATGCACTGTAATCGGCGCGTCTGTAATAATGGTTGCAAGATCTTTACTCATAAGAGCTTGGTCTTTATTTGCTTCCAGCTTTTCTTTTAATTTCTTCCCGCTTACTTGATCTATATTTTCATACACTTCTTCAACCGTTCCAAACTGTGTTAACAATTTAATCGCAGTTTTTTCACCAACTCCTGGTACACCTGGAATATTATCTGATTGGTCTCCCATTAAACCTTTCATATCGATAATTTGCTTTGGTGATAAGCTGTATTTTTCAAATAAAGCTTCTTTCGTATATTCGTCTACTTCCGTAATCCCTTTTCGAGGAATACATACAAGCGTGTTATCAGAAACAAGTTGAAGTAAGTCTTTATCTCCTGAAATAACTTTTACACTAGCTCCTTGTTCACTCGCTTCTTTCGCTAGCGTTCCCATAATGTCATCCGCTTCATAATTTTCTAATTCATAACGCGGTACATTGAATGCATCAAGCATCTCACGAATAAATGGGAATTGCTCTGATAACTCAGGCGGAGTCTTTTGACGTCCTCCTTTATACTCACTATATGTTTTATGACGGAATGTCGTTTTCCCAGCATCAAATGCTACTAACATATGCGTCGGTTTTTCTTCCTCTAATATTCTCATTAACATCATTGTAAAACCGTAAATTGCGTTCGTATGTATACCTTTGTCGTTATTTAAAAGCGGTAGTGCAAAGAAAGCACGATACGCGATATTATTACCATCTACTAATACGACCTTTTTTTCCAAATCAGAAACCTCCCCATACAAATTTGAAATGATTTTTTTCACAGAAAAAAACCGTTTCTTTCCTCTCTCTATATTAACATGACTAATAGAGAGAAGAAAAATAACGGTTATTTTCTTTCATATATAAAACAGACTTATATTGGCATAAAGGGAAGTGACGAGAATAGCTTAACTATTCTCGTCCAAAATTACTCCTTGGATGAAGGGGTTTTCATGTATTATATTAACAGAGCTTTATTAATATTTAATTAAGCCATTGTTAATATATTGTAAACATCCTTCATCCTATTTTTCAGTTGCTGATTTTGGTAAAACAACTGTAAACGTTGTCCCTTCTCCTACTTCACTATCCACTGTAATCGTACCGTGATGCGCCTCGACTAAATGCTTTACAATTGATAACCCAAGACCTGTACCACCAGTATTTCTACTTCTCGCTTTATCAACTCGGTAAAAGCGTTCGAAAATACGCGGAATTTCATCTTTACTAATACCAATTCCAGTATCCGATACTTTTATATAAGCATTATATTTATCTTCTGCTAATTCTACAGAAACAACGCCTCCAGCCGGTGTATATACGATTGCGTTATTCATTAAATTAATAAAGATTTGCTGCAAACGACTTGGATCTCCAATGACAGAGACACGTTTTAATGCATTTACTTGTAAAGAGATTTCTTTTTCTCCCGCTTTATTATCAAGCACCATATGAATATCTTCAAGAAGTCCCTTCATATCAACGGTACCCATATTCAATTTAAATCCTTGTTGCTCAATCTTTGATAAATCTAATAAATCTTCAATTAATCCTTGCATACGTTCACTTTCTTTTAAAATAATGTGCAAGAAATGTTCGCAGAATTTTTTATTATCCATAGCACCGTCTAAAAGTGTTTCTGAAAAACCTTTAATAGAAGTAATCGGCGTTTTTAGTTCATGGGAAACATTCGCTAAAAAGTCTTTTCTCATTTGTTCTAACTTTTTCAGCTCAGTAATGTCATGGAATACAAGGACAATCCCTTTCCATTCATGGTTCGTCCCGATAATCGGTGCTCCATATACCTCGAAATGCTTTCGCTCAATGCCAAGTGGCAATAACATTTGTTTGCGCACTTTCACTTCTGTCATAAAGATTTCTTCCACAAGTTCTATAATTTCCGGATGATGAAATGACTCATAATATAAACGATTTAAATATTCTTCATCTGTGACGTGGAAAGTTTCCTTATACGAACGGTTTACAAGGTTAATATAACCGCGGCTATCAATTAAAATCATTCCACTTCCCATATTTTCAATTAACGTATGCAGACGATCTTGTTGCATTTCTTGCTCAAGTGTCATCTCTTGTAAATTACGAGCTAAAATATTAATCGCTTTACTTAACATTCCCGTTTCATCCGAATGACTTTCATAAGCGCGTGCTTTATAATTCCCCTTCGCTAATTCGATGGCAACTTTCGTAACGGATTCAATAGGCCTAATATATTGCCCTGTAATTTTCATACCTAAAAATACGACGACGAGACACGCGATAACAAATCCGATAATTAATAATCCCCACGTTTTTTGATGAACGTCTTTCAAAGGCTCAATTGTGCTCTTCACCAAAATGTATCCTTGTTTCCCTGCTACATCTTGCACGAACACCGCATGGTAAAATTCGTTATTCTGATCTGCTTCTTTCGTAATGACTTTATTTCTTTGCTTCGTTGTTTCCGAGGAAAGTTCTTTAATTATTCCTTGGCTAAAAGCAGATTGTTCTCCCCCACTATATTGAACCTTCTTTTTTTCATCTACAAATGCAATAGAAGCCTGTATTTTTTCTTCTAACTTCTCAAATACATATGGATTTTTTAAAACATCATCAAAACCTTGTTCTTCTGCTAATACCGCAACATACTCTGCCTCTTTTACCATTCTCTCTTTCGCATGATCTATATAATAGTTTTCAAACACGGTTTCCAGCAATAAACCGAGTCCGACTAAAATAAAAACAATAAGAGAAACAAATGTAAAAAGAAGCCTGGAACGAAATTTATTCATCCCCTTTTGGCTCCTCTAATTTATATCCTAAACCACGTATCGTTTTAATGTACGTCGGTTTTTTCGTATTTTGTTCAATTTTATCGCGCAAATGGCTAATATGAACGTCAACAATTCGTGTATCACCAGCGAAATCATAATTCCATACAGCACTTAATAATTGATCACGCGTTAATACGCGACTTTTATTTTTCGCAAGATAAACAAGTAGTTCAAATTCTTTTGGTGTTAATTCAAGCTTTCTTCCTTGGAAATAAGCCTCATAAAACTCCGGTAAAATTTTAAGTTCAGCAATTGTAATGCTCTCTTCATCTGACGATTCTGTAACTTGCTCTTCTTGTTGTAATTTCGTACGGCGTAAAATTGCCTTCACACGCGCAACAACTTCCCTTGGGCTAAATGGCTTCGTCATATAATCATCCGCCCCAAGTTCAAGACCTAGCACCTTATCAAACTCATCATCTTTTGCTGTCAACATTAAAATCGGCGTCATAACGCGCTGCAATCGTAATTCTTTACATACTTCCATACCATCCATTTTTGGAAGCATTAAATCTAATATAATTAAATCTGGACGTTCTGTTGTCGCTTTTTGAAGCGCCATTTCTCCATCCATCGCTGTTATCACTTCAAAACCAGCTTGTTGTAAATTAAATTCGATTAAAGTTAAGATAAACTCCTCATCATCAACTACTAAAATACGATTGTTCATTCTTTTCCTCCAAGTTATAGACTTGAAACCTTCTTCATCCTAGTATTTTCCCCGTTATTCTCATCATACTAGAAAACAAGGTCCCTCTCAATATAATTGTCTATTCATGGATTCAGATTGTTCTATTGTGATTACTCATTCGCTTCCATTAACGCATTGTTATCCATACTTTATATACTTCTATATTTTCACTCCATTCTACTTCCGTATGAATATTGAATTCGTAATTTTTTGCTAGAAAGAACGAAAGAGCATACGCTATTTTATAGTCACGCGTTTCATATCCACCAAATACTCTTCCATACATTTCATTCGCGATCCCGTCTGCCCACACTTCAGCCTCTCTCATCGTTTCAAAGATAACGTCTTCTCTCTTCCATCTCATCTAAAAAAACCACTCCTTCAATTGACTTTAATTATCAAATCACTATATAGTAAATATTGTTAATCTGAAAATCCTAATATAAAAGATAAGGAGACTCTATTATGCGACTAGTGCTACCTATTCTATCTTTAATAGTAACGTGCATTCTTACATTCAACGCCCCAAGCTGGGACACGATTAAAACAGGTTGTTCTGATTTCGCCGAAGGATTCACACAAGGATTCTTCAACTAAAAATAGCGCTAGCTCCTTATAAAAGGTATGCTAGCGCTATTCACATTTTCATGTTTTAAAAATTATCTAATGCTTTTTCCATAATAGAGACTGATTTGTAAGGTGGCGTTACTGTTAATGAGCCTTTCACAACAATATCCCCTTTTTCATCATGAGCAGATACAAGCATATCAATTGTATGTTCCTCCTCAGAAACAGCCACTACTTCAAAGTGGATTTGTAACGTTTCATAATGGTGAACATGCTTCACGAACGTAAGGTCCTTTCTCGTAATATGACTACCTGGACCTGGTAAATATTTCGTAACTGCCGTTGTAATCATTCCAGTTAGCATAATGCTTGGTACAATCGGCTTTTCATACGGAGTTTGGGATGCGTAATCATGCTGAATATATAATGGATTGGCATCATTCGTTAACCCTAAGTACAATAACAAATCTTTATCCTCAATTTTTTCAGTGATAGATAATTTCTCTCCTACTGTAATTTCATCCATTTTACGACCAATTTGAACTTTTTTCTTTAACATGTTACAACCCCCTCCGATTTTTTCACCTTATTATCCTACGAAAAGCGATACTTGATCCGACATTTACTATGATGAGGGCAATGTATAGTATAAATCTATAGTTTCGTTATAGGATACACCAAATGATAGCGTTTTCATGTTATTTCAAAAAAACATTTGTATAAATAGTAGAAAAAGATTCGGGGCCCCGAATCTTTTTCTACTTATATTTAATGATTAAACAAGAACCTTCATAACATTACGTACAGATTCTACAGAGCGATCTAACGCTTCTTTTTCATCTGCAAGAAGTTCTAATTCAATAATTTTTTCAATTCCGTTACCACCTAGAATTACTGGTACCCCTAAGTAAAGGTCACTATAACCGTATTCACCTTCAAGGTACGCAATAGCCGGTAATACACGGCGTTGATCTTTTAAGATTGCTTCTGTCATTTCAACTAAAGAAGCAGCTGGTGCGTAATATGCACTACCGTTTCCTAATAAGCCTACAATCTCGCCGCCACCTTTACGGGTACGTTCTACGATTGCTTCTAAACGCTCTTTCGGAATTAACGTTTCTAACGGAATGCCACCTGCATAAGAATAACGTACAAGAGGTACCATATCGTCACCGTGTCCACCAAGAACAAATCCTGTAATGTCTTTCACAGAAAGGTTTAATTCTTGTGCGATGAATGTACGGAAACGAGCTGTATCTAATACGCCCGATTGACCGATAACACGCTCTTTCGGGAATCCCGCTTCTTTAAATACAGAATATGTCATTGCATCAACTGGATTTGTTAACACAACAATAATTGCATTTGGTGAATGTTTTGCAATGTCGCGCGTAATACTTTTCATAATTTTGGAGTTTGTTGCTACTAAATCATCACGGCTCATACCAGGCTTACGCGCAATACCTGCTGTAATCACAACAACGTCAGAATCAGCAGTATCTGCGTAATCAGATGTTCCAATAATGTTAGCATCAAAACCTTGTACTGGGCTCGCTTCTAACATATCTAACGCTTTCCCTTTTGTTGGATTTTCCAGTTGTGGAATGTCCACTAATACAACATCTGCAAGTTCTTTTTGTGCTAATAAGAATGCCGTTGTTGCTCCTGTAAATCCTGCACCGATGACTGAAACCTTCTTGCGCTTGATTGTCATAATTTACCCCCCGCTTTAATTATGCGTTTTTGATTATCGCTACATCCATGTTTTTAATAAGTTCATTAGCGAACTCAGAACATTTCACTTCTGTTGCACCTTCCATTAAGCGTGCGAAATCATAAGTTACTACTTTTGAAGCAATTGTTTTCTCAACAGAAGCAGTTACTAATTTCGCAGCTTCGTTCCATCCTAAGTGTTCTAATAATAATACACCTGAAAGAAGAACAGAAGATGGGTTTACTTTATCTAAACCTGCATATTTTGGAGCTGTACCGTGTGTAGCTTCAAAGATAGCATGTCCAGTCACATAGTTAATGTTTGCACCAGGTGCAATACCAATTCCACCTACTTGTGCAGCAAGTGCATCAGAGATATAGTCACCATTTAAGTTCATTGTTGCAACAACATCGAACTCACGTGGACGAGTTAAAATTTGTTGTAAGAAGATGTCTGCAATAGAATCTTTTACGATGATTTTTCCAGCCACTTCAGCGTCTGCCATCGCTTTATTCGCTGCATCTTTACCGTCTTTTTCAACGATACGATCGTATTCAGCCCAAGTAAATACTTTGTCGCCGAATTCTTGTTCCGCTACTTCGTAACCCCAGTTTTTGAAAGCACCTTCTGTAAATTTCATAATGTTTCCTTTATGAACTAATGTAACAGAAGAGCGTTTTTCGTTAATTGCATATTGAATTGCAGCACGAACAAGACGCTTTGTCCCTTCTTCTGAAATTGGCTTAATACCAATACCAGATGTTTCTGGGAAGCGGATTTTATTAACACCCATTGCTTCTTTTAAGAAAGCAAGAACTTTTTCTGCTTCTGGAGATCCTTGTGCATATTCAATTCCAGCATAAATGTCTTCTGTATTTTCACGGAAAATAACCATATCAGTATCTTCCGGACGTTTTACAGGTGAAGGAACACCTTCAAAATAACGAACTGGACGTAGACATACATATAAATCTAATTCTTGACGAAGTGCTACGTTTAGAGAACGAATACCACCGCCAACTGGAGTTGTAAGTGGACCTTTAATCGCGATTAAATATTCACGAATTAAATTTAAAGTTTCTTCTGGTAACCACTCGCCTGTTTGGTTGAATGCTTTTTCCCCTGCAAGCACTTCTTTCCAAACGATTTTCTTCTCACCATCATAAGCTTTTTCAACTGCTGCTTCTAGTACACGAGATGCAGCTGCCCAAATATCAGGACCAATTCCATCTCCTTCGATAAATGGAATAATCGGATTGTTTGGTACATTCATAACACCATTAGTTACAGTAATTTTTTCACCTGTCGTCAATGTGATAACCCCCATGTTTGAAATTTCATATGTATGAAACTGAGGGAATAACCCCTCAGTTCAAACCGTTAGTCAAATTAAAATATTCTAATCATTACATCTTTCCGAAAAAATCAGACTTTTGAAAGCGTATTTTCACTATCAAAATAGTGTTATTCGCTTATCGTTGTGCAATTGGAACGTACACTTGATGTGTTGGTCCATTATAATCAGCACGCGGACGGATTAAACGGTTGTTTTCATATTGTTCTAGAATATGAGCTAACCAGCCTGACATACGGCTAATTGCAAAAATAGGTGTAAATAAGTCATGGTCAATTCCTAAACAATGGTATACAGAAGCTGAATAGAAATCAACATTTGGTGGAAGACCTTTTTCTTTTGTTACAATGTCTTCAATTTTGATAGACATATTATACCATTTCTCTTCTCCTAAAAGCACGCATAATCTCTTAGACATTTCGCGTAAATGTTTTGCACGTGGATCACCATGCTCATATACACGGTGGCCAAAGCCCATAATTTTCACTTTATTTTGAAGAGCATTATGAATATATGATTCTACATTTTCTTCTTCGCCAATTTCAGTTAACATCTTCATTACATTTTCATTTGCCCCGCCGTGAAGAGGACCTTTTAACGCACCGATTGCTGCTGTAATGCCAGAATATACATCTGAAAGTGTAGCTACACAAACGCGTGCAGTAAATGTAGAAGCGTTTAACTCATGATCTGCGTGAAGTACAAGTGCCTTATCAAAAGCTTCAATTTCAACTTCATTTGGCTCGCGATCATTTAACATGTACAAGAAGTTTGCAGCTAATGATAAATCATTTCTAGGCTCAACAACATCTAAGCCTTTACGGATTCTTGCGTAAGCAGCAACTAAAGTTCCCACTTGAGCCTGTAATTTAACCGCTTTCAAATAATTGGACTTTTCATCCATAATTTCAGCGCTCTCATCGTATAATGATAGCATGGAAATTGCAGTTCGTAAAACAGACATCGGATGTGCGATTTTTAAATCTACTTGTTTCAAATATGCTAAAATCTCACCTGGAACTTTATAGTATTCCGATACAATCTCCTTAAATTTCGCTAGTTCTTGCTCGTTAGGAAGCTTGCGATGCCATAATAAGTACACTACTTCTTCAAATGTAGCATTCTCAGCTAAATCATCAATATTATACCCAACATAAGTTAATGTATCATCAATAATAGAGCTCACAGATGATGTTGTTGCTACTACCCCTTCTAAACCTCGAATAACAGTCATGACATTCTCTCCTTTTCCTGAAAATTCTCCCAACCTTGCTCCTTATATCTATTTGCTTCCCTTTTGAATTATGAACGCCCGTTCACTCTTTAGGCAAGCAAAATGCACGATCATGCAAATTTGTTGCGATGTTCCCCTCTTATTGTCCATTGTTTACATGGAAAGCATGAGCGTGAATGTCTCCCCGAATCCTCACGCTCAAAACAACAAGTTAGTGAGGAAAATGAATTCCGAAGAGTTTTATGATAAAAACAACATAAAGCAATATCATTATAAAATTGTTTTATGTTGTTTTTATTTTATCTGGTGTAAAGTCTCTGCTGTTATGTAACTTTTCAAAGTTTCTAATCCTATTATAAACAATTATCTGACTTTTGTGAACAGAAAGAATTCAAAAATTTTATATTACTATAAAATTCTTTATTTAAACATCTGTATAATGTTCATAACTGCATAGGCAATTCCAGCCCCAATTAATGGACCTACAGCGACCCCATTAAATAAAGCAACTGCTATAATTGTCCCGAAAACGAGTGCAGTTGTAATATGAGGATCTGTCGTTAATAATTGTACGCCACCTTTCGCTAACAGAGCAACTGCTACCCCTGAAGCTAAAGCAATCCATGCATAATACGATTTCGCCGCTTCCCCAAGTTGTTTAAAACCTATTTCCCCCGTTGCAATCGGTACGAGTACTGCTATTGTAATAACCGTAACACCGAGGTTAATCCCTTTCGTTTGTAGATAAGGGAAGACTTTATCTCCTAGAAACGTAAATTTCAATAGAAATAACACACCAATAGCTACAGTAAGCGATTGGTTTTTCGCAATAAGTCCTATAATAAGTAGTATGAATAAAAATAACGTTGACTGACTAATCATGTTTGCACTTCCTTTCTGAAAATAATGAACTCATTTCCAAACCAAAATACCTTTAAACCTATCGTTATACATGCTATATCGATGCCTATCCAACATGAATCACTTCATTTTTTTATGCATTTTAAAATGAAAAACTGAGACTTTCACCATCCAAATGTAAGCATGTATACATTTTAAAAAACGGGCGTCTCTCCTTTCTTTTCTAATTAGAAACAGGTAAAATAAAAAGAAGAGAAAATGAAGTTTTTACCATATAGTAGAAGCATCAACAGCAAGCTTTCACAGTCACTCACATACTGAAAAAGCAGGAAAAATCCATCATTCCACTATAACATAAAGTGAAACTTTAATCAGTGGGGTACACTCGTTATAAGTTGAACGAATTAGGATAATCCAAATTGGAATGGGAGGTATACATCTTTGAATCGAAACTTACTATATATGATATTGCGACTCGTATTTGTCATTGTAGCTACGGTAGCCGGGTTCTATGCATTACTATATATGTCAGGACTTATCTATCCTTTTATTATCGCTTTCGCATTTGCTTATTTGATTAATCCTGTCGTCAATTTTCTTAATCAAAAACTACAATTCCCCCGCGCACTCGCAGTACTCGTTAGCTTAATTCTCGTATTTGGAGCTATCGTCGGACTCGTTACATACCTTGTAACAGAAGCAATATCTGCTACAACATACTTACTACAACTTGTTACAGTAAAATTTCCGGATATCGTTGCATTCGCTCAGCAGTTTGCACTTAATCATATTATGCCTCTCTACGATGATTTAATTTCTAAATTTAATCATCTTGGGGAACCGCAGCGCTATACGATTACACAAAACATTCAAAACTTAGGAACCGAAGCAACGACGCAAATGAAAGAACTTTTAACCGCTATTATAAGCGGGTTAACAAATTTCATTAGTGCACTACCAACTACTTTAACTGTACTTGTATTTGTTTTATTAGCCACTTTCTTCATTAGTTACGATTGGCATCGTCTTGCTCAGAAAGTAAGAAAGTTTTTGCCCAACCGTGTTCATGGCTATGGAAAAACTATTTTTGTGGATTTAAGAAAAGCTTTATTCGGTTTTGTTAAAGCACAACTTACACTCGTATCTATGACAACTGTTATTGTACTAATCGGACTTTTAATATTACGCGTACCATACGCCATTACTATCGCGATTATTACAGGGGTTGTAGATTTACTCCCGTATTTAGGAACAGGAGCTGTCTTCGTTCCTTGGGTTATATACGTATTTTTCACTGGCGACACCGCCTTCGCCATCGGTCTTCTCATTTTATACATCGTCGTGATTGTCCAAAGACAAATTATGGAGCCAAAGGTACTTTCATCTAATATCGGCCTTGATCCATTAGCAACACTGATTGCTCTATTTGTCGGCTTTAAGCTCTTTGGCTTCTTAGGATTAATCATCGGTCCAGTCACCTTAGTACTACTTAATACATTACACAAAGCTCGTGTATTCCATGATTTGTGGAAATATATTAAAGGCTCACCTTCAAAATAATAGTTTCTAATTCATACACAACCAAAAACTTACATATAATCAGTGGAAATTCCCCACTGATTATTCCTTGTACTTATTTTTCATACTCATTACACACAATAAGAGAATTACCCTAAAAACAGGATAATTCTCTTGTTTTTCGCATAAAAAACGCATATTTCGTGGTATTTTTACATATTTATTCTAATAGTTTTATATTTATTACTTACATTTATTACTTTTTATGTAAATGAATAAATATACAAATCGGCATAGAATGAGACTTAAACTGACCATTTACCTATTCTTATTTAACTTTTTTCATTCCAATTCATTCTTTTTTACATACAAAAAACAATCTTAAGTTCAGATTCCCACTTTAAACACACTGATTCAGAGCTAATAACTCCCCAAATCACATATCCAATCGAAAAAAATACACAACAAATACAACAAAGTAAAACTTTAATCTACAAGGATCCTATCCCCATCGATTATCAACCGTCACATTCGCCGCATATTAAAACACATCTTTCATTAACTGAACTTTAACCACTCTCTCATCCTTTTACAGACAAAAAAATAGTGCTTAGATCGCTATAATCTAAGCACTATTTCTGCACAATAATAGTTGAGTTTTTTCTAAACTTCCATTCCATCCACTTCATAACAAACGGCTTCAATAAAGCCCTCGTCATAGGGACAACAAAGATGAAACCTATTATATCCGTTACATATCCAGGAAGCACCAAAAGAATACCTCCTACAAAGATAAAAATACCATCTAAAACCGCCGCTCCTGGCATTTCTCCTCTATTCAACTTAGATTGAATCTCTCCAAGTACTTTAAACCCTTGTCTTTTCGCCAAATATACACCTACAACACCTGTAAATACGATCATAGCGAACGTAGACCACAAACCTATTACATGACTCGATCCAATTAAGACTGTAATCTCAATAGCCGGTATTAATATAAACAAGAATAGTAACCACTTCATAGTTCTACACTCCTTTCATATCCTATCACTTTAAACACCCCCACAACGTCCATATACAGCATATAAAAGCCAAACGCACTTTCCCATCAAACTTCATAATAAATAGCTTTTAAAAGTAATTTCAGACGTTTTAAGCTAGTTTTACCTCATTTTTGTGTAAAAAAAAGAGAAGGACTCCGATCCTTCTCTCCGTATTACTTATAGCACTTCCGCATGTCCATTATAAACAATTCCGCGTGCTGCATCAACTGTTACTTCTTGGCCATTTTTTAAAGTTGCTGTTACGCCGTTTACACCAACGATAACAGGAATACCGATTGATACACCTACAACAGCCGCATGGCTTGTTAGACCGCCTTCTTCTACAACTAGAGCAGCAGCTTTTTCGATTGCAGGGATCATATCTTTATCAGTGCTTGTTGTAACAAGGATATCACCTTCGTTTACGTTCGCTACAGCTTCAGCAGCTGTTTTCGCTACAACTACTTTACCTTTTGCAGCTTTACGACCGATTCCTTGTCCTTTAGCAACTTCTTCACCAACAACGTGGATTTTCATTAAGTTTGTTGTACCAGTTTCAGCAACTGGAACACCAGCAGTGATTACTACAGTGTCTCCAAGTCCGATTAGACCTGCATCCATACCTGTTTGAATCGCTGTATCTAACATTTCGTCAGTAGAAGCTGCGCGCTTCTCAGCCATAAATGCTTGTACACCCCAAACAAGCGCAAGACGACGTCCTACTTGCTCGTCAGATGTTACAGCTACGATTGGAGATTTTGGACGGTATTTAGAGATCATTTTCGCAGTATATCCACTTTCTGTTGGAGCTACGATTGCAGCTACATCAAGAGCAAGTGCTGTATGCGCAACAGATTGGCTAATTGCATCTGTAATTGTTGGAGTGAACTCTTTAATACGTTTTTTGAACATATCTTCATATTGTAATGATTTTTCAACACGTACTGCAATGTTAGCCATCATTGTTACTGCTTCTACTGGGTATTGTCCAGCAGCTGTTTCACCTGAAAGCATGATTGCGTCTGTACCATCGAAGATTGCGTTAGCTACGTCACTTGCTTCCGCACGAGTTGGACGTGGGTTACGTTGCATAGAATCTAACATTTGTGTTGCAGTAATAACTGGTTTACCTAACACGTTACATTTTTTGATTAGACGTTTTTGTACTAATGGTACTTCTTCTGGTGGAATTTCTACACCCATATCACCACGAGCTACCATTAAACCGTCAGAAACTTCTAAGATTGAATCGATGTTGTCGATACCCTCTTGGTTTTCGATTTTTGGTACGATTTGGATGTATTGAGCGTTATGCTCTTCTAGTAATTCACGGATTTCTAATACGTCAGCTGCTTTACGTACGAATGAAGCTGCGATGAAATCAACTTTTTGCTCGATACCGAAGATGATATCTTTTACGTCTTTTTCAGTGATACCAGGAAGCTTAATGCTTACGTTTGGTACGTTAACACCTTTTTTATTTTTTACAGTTCCGCTGTTAAGAACTTTTGTACGGATGTTTCCATCAGCTTTTTCGATTACTTCTAGCTCGATAAGACCGTCATCGATTAGAATGCGAGAACCTGGGTTTACATCGTCATAAAGACCGGCATAAGATACAGAGAACTTCTCTGCAGTACCTAATACTTGCTCAGTAGAAATAACTACTTCTGCACCTGTTACAAGCTCAGCTTGTCCGTCTACGAAGTCGTGAGTACGGATTTCTGGACCTTTTGTATCAAGTAAGATACCAACTGTTTTACCAGTTTTCTTTGAAGCTTCACGAATGTTTTTAATACGAGCGCCGTGTTCTTCATGGCTACCATGAGAGAAGTTTAAACGAGCAACGTTCATACCTGCTTCGATTAATTGCTCTAATTTTTCAATACTTTCACTAGCAGGACCTATAGTACATACAATTTTAGTTTTACGCATATTGCACCTCCGAAAATTATGAAACCGTTCCCAAATATCCGACATTACGCCGATTAGATGGATAATTCTTTAGATAATTGATACATATCTTTATCGATCGTATGCTTTTGAGCTAACGCTTCGATAATATCATGATCAACAAGTTTGTTATCTTGAATACCTACACAACGTCCACCTTTACCAGCAATTAATAATTCAACTGCTCTTGCACCAAGACGGCTTGCTAATACACGGTCTTGTGCACTTGGTGATCCACCACGTTGTACGTGACCTAATACAGTTACGCGAGTATCAAAGTTTGTTGCTTCTTCAATGTGCTTACCGATGTCAATTGCACTTCCAACACCTTCAGCTACAACGATAATACTGTGTTTTTTACCACGTTCACTACCGCGCTTCAGACGAGCGATAACATCTTCCATGTCATACTCTTCTTCTGGAATTAAGATTGTTTCCGCACCATCAGCTAAACCAGCCCATAATGCGATATCACCAGCGTGACGTCCCATTACTTCGATAACATATGTACGTTCATGAGATGTAGCTGTGTCACGAATTTTATCAATTGCATCAATAACAGTGTTTAAAGCTGTATCGAAACCAATTGTGAAGTCTGTTCCAGGGATATCATTGTCAATTGTACCTGGTACACCAACACATGGGAATCCTTGTTCAGTTAATTTTTTAGCGCCTTGGTAAGAACCATCTCCACCAATAACAACAAGTCCTTCGATACCGTGTTTCTTTAATTGCTCGATACCTTTTAGTCGTACTTCTGGGTCTTTAAACTCAGGACATCTTGCTGTATATAATTTCGTACCACCGCGGTGGATAATATCGCCAACAGAACCTAGTTCTAATTTTTCAATGTGACCAGAAATTAATCCAGCGTATCCATGGTAAATACCATATACTTCAATATCATGGAAAATCGCTTTACGAACAACTGCACGAATGGCAGCATTCATACCAGGTGAATCTCCACCACTTGTTAATACACCAATACGTTTCATTTGTACTCACCTCATAAAGATTATTTGCCTTATAATAAAATAACACGAAAAAATATAAAAATACAATGGAGAAGATGTGTCTTTTCATAATAAAAACGTGCATTCGCGAAGTGGAACGCACGCTTTTCTTATTTTATCCAAATGGAAGCGTTTGAAAACGAAACTTGCCCAATTTTCATATATTTTTCATAACGTTTTTCGATTAATTCATCTTTCGAAATTCCGTTTAATTGTTCAAAAGTTTTCCCAAGCATTAAATCTATATTTTCTGACTGTTTCAAAATATTACGGTGCGCTCCACCTTTTGTCTCTGGAATAATTTCATCGATTACACCTAATTCTTTCAAATCTGCTGCTGTAATTCTCATCGCCTCTGCAGCTTCCTTTGCTTTTCCTGCATCTTTCCAAAGAATTGCCGCTGCACCCTCTGGCGTAATAACAGAATAAGTGGAATTTTCTAGCATATGAATGTAATCTCCTACTCCAAGACCTAGTGCACCACCACTACCACCTTCGCCGATAACGATACAAATAACAGGCACCGTTAAGCCTGCCATTTCAAATAAATTGCGGGCGATCGCTTCACTTTGACCACGTTCTTCAGCAGCTTTACCAGGATAAGCTCCTTTCGTATCAATAAAACAAATAATTGGACGATTGAACTTTTCCGCCTGCTTCATTAAACGCAATGCTTTTCGATATCCTTCTGGGTGAGGCATCCCAAAATTACGGCGAATATTTTCTTTCGTATCTTTTCCGCGTTGATGCCCGATTACAGTTACAGGCATCCCTTTATACTTCGCAATGCCGCCGACAATCGCTGCATCATCGCCAAATAGACGATCTCCATGACATTCAAAAAAATCAGTAAATAAGTGCTCAATATAATCGAGCGTTGTCGGTCGTTCTGCATGACGAGCAATTTGAACACGGTCCCATACTTTCATATTGCCGTATATATCTTCCTCTAAATTTTCTAGCTTGTCTTCCAAAATACGAATCTCCTCACTGAAGTCCATCTGGCTGTTTTTCGTATAGTCTTTCAGTTCACGAATCTTATTTCTTAGCTCAACAACTGGTTTCTCAAATTCTAGCTCTGCCATACAGCCATTTCCCCTCCTTGATGAACTTCTAAAATCTTACGAAGCGATTCTCTCATATCATCACGATGTACCACCGCATCTAATTGACCATGTTCTAGTAAGAATTCTGCCGTTTGGAAATCTTCCGGTAGTTTCTCACGCACCGTTTGTTCAATTACACGTCTACCAGCAAATCCGATCAGCGCCCCTGGTTCTGCAAGATTATAATCACCAAGTGAAGCGAAACTCGCTGAAACCCCGCCCGTCGTTGGGTGAGTCATAACAGAAATAAATAATCCTCCTGCATTACTATGCTTTTTCAAAGCTACGCTTGTTTTTGCCATTTGCATTAAACTTAATATCCCTTCTTGCATACGGGCACCACCCGAAGCAGTAAAGATAATAAATGGAACTTGTAAGTCGTATGCCTTTTCAACCGCACGGGCAATTTTTTCTCCTACAACAGAGCCCATGCTCCCCATTCGAAAACGAGAATCCATTACTGCAACAACAACAAGCATGTCATCAATTGTTCCTTCACCAGTTACAACCGCTTCGTTCAAGTCAGTCTTCTTACGATCGCTCTCTAGTTTCTCTTCATAATCTGGAAACTCGAGTGGATTTAACGAAACCATTTCTTTGTCATACTCACGGAATGACCCTTCGTCCAATATACTATCAAGACGTTCCCATGCATTCATAGGATGATGATATCCACAATTCACACATACTTTTAAATTTTTTAGAAGCTCTTTCGTATACATGATTTTTTTACATTTCGGACATTTTGTCATAACGCCGTCTGGTACATCTTTTCGTACTTGTTCTGAAGGTATTGCAGCGTACTTTTTCTTTTTCACGAATAAATCTCTTAGCACAATTTGACCCCCTTCGTTGAGAGCTAAGGTTAGCGTAAGAAGAAAATTGGGCTAACACCAAAGTTTGATGTTAGCCTTATCTTCTCAATCTGTCTAATAACCTCACTCTTTACGTTTAACTTTAACCGCTACGCGATAGAATGTTTGTCATAACGTGTCATGGTCATTTCGACAAATTTTATACATTACGAGTGAAACTGTATATTCTCTACTAATTCATCGTAAATTTTTAGTGCATCATTTTCTTGTTTTTCTTCCAAAATAGCGTAAAGCTTTCTATACATATCGATAGAATCTCCTGAAACTTTACAAGAAAGCGTTGATACGTAATCATTTACGATCATCCAAATGCGATATAGTAAATAATTATCGACTTGTTCAATAAGTGTTTTAAAGAACGTTTGGTGAAGCATTGGAACTGAGTTTTCATTTCCTTCAAGCACTTGATGTAATTTACTTAGCACTTTAGAAAACATTTCTTTCGGTAAATTACATACAATTCGAATCATATCTTTCTCAAGCAATCGTTTTGTTTGTAATAAATCACGAATTGTTTTCTCATCTTGCAGCAAGAACGGAGCAATCAATTGTACAAGACCGTTATCGTAAAAGTTTCGAATAAACGTCCCTTCACCACGTCTCGTTTCAATTAATCCTACAAGTTCTAAAGCACGCAACGCTTCTCTTACAGAGGAACGTCCTACGTTTAAACGTGAACTTAACTCACGCTCAGACGGCAAACGATCCCCTGCTACCAATCCATCCTCTTCCATAATGGAACGGATTTTTTTTACAATTTCGAGATATACTTTTGTATTTGATGATGTCAATGGAAATTCCTCGCTTATTCTTTTCCAATCAGCGCTAATTGTTTTGTTTTCTCAGCAACTTCATTTGGATCTACTTGACGGCGAGCTACTCCTGTCTCCATTGCAGCTTTTGCAACGTAAGCTGCTACTTGAGGCGCTACACGCGCGTCAAATGGTGCTGGAATGATATAGTCTGCATTTAACTCATCTTCTGCTACAAGCTCAGCAATAGCTTGTACAGCTGCCATCTTCATTTCTTCGTTAATTTGTGTCGCATGTACGTCAAGTGCACCGCGGAAAATACCAGGGAACGCTAGTACATTATTTACTTGGTTTGCGAAGTCAGAACGACCCGTTCCAACAACAGCTGCGCCCGCTGCTTTTGCCAATTCTGGCATAATTTCTGGAACTGGATTCGCCATTGCAAAAATAATTGCATCGTCATTCATTGTACGAACCATCTCTTCTGTTAATGCACCTTCTGCAGATACACCAATGAATACGTCCGCACCTTGTACAACATCAGCTAAAGAACCTTCGATACGATTCTTATTTGTATATTTTGCCACTTCATCCTTCACCGGATTCATACCTGTAGGACGACCATCATAGATTGCCCCTTTACGGTCACACATAATAATGTCGCGTACGCCATAGCGATATAAAAGTTTAATAATTGCAATACCTGCTGCACCTGCGCCATTTGCGACAACTTTAATGTCAGACATTTTCTTTCCAACTAGTTTTAGCGCGTTCACAAGACCCGCTACTGTTACGATAGCTGTTCCGTGTTGATCATCATGGAAGATAGGAATATTTGTTTCTTTTTTCAAACGTTCTTCAATAATGAAGCAGTTTGGTGCTGCGATATCCTCTAAGTTAACGCCGCCAAAAGTTGGCTCCATTAATTTTACAGTTTCAACAATCTTATCTACATCGTTTGTATTTAAGGCAATTGGGAATGCATCTACACCAGCAAAGCTCTTGAATAATACAGCTTTACCTTCCATTACTGGAAGAGATGCTTCAGGTCCGATGTTACCAAGACCAAGTACAGCCGTTCCATCTGTCACAACTGCTACCATATTTCCCTTCATTGTATATTCATATACCTTACTTTTATCGTCATAAATTTCCTTACAAGGTTCTGCAACCCCTGGAGAATATGCAAGACTTAAATCTTTTGCATTTTCTACTTTTACTTTTGATACAGTTTCTAATTTTCCTTGATGCACTTTATGCATGTGAAGTGCTTCTTCACGAAGTGTTGACAAACTATCCACTCTCCTCAAATTATTCTTGCTGATATCAATTTCTCCAAGTGGTCTGACCACGAACACTACTACTATAATAATCGAAGTGTAGGGAAATTGTCCATTATATTTTCACAACCACATTTTCTTCCCCGACAATTTCACGAAGTGCTCCTAAACATTCTTCACTTGGATGAATCGATAAACTTCGAGATAATTGTACCATTTTATGTTCCTTTTCATAATAAATTAGTACTTTCGCAAAACCCGAATAGTCAAACAATATTTTAGTAACTTGATTTAAAAGCTTTTTCTCATACTGAGACGGCAATTTCACGTAAACAGACGCATCTTTCTTTTCCTCATACGCATCCATTTCTTCTAACGGATATAGTCCATTTACAATCCATTGCAACTTATGATTTCTAAGCTCAATCATGCCGTCAACTAAAACAATTGCTCCTTCTTGTAACTTATCTGAGAAATGTATATACGTTTCGGGGAAAAGAACTGCTTCCATTTCATCATTTTGATCACAAAATGTAATAAACGCCATCTTTTGCAACTTTTTCGTACGAATCACTCTCACACTTGTTATATACACGATAGCTCTTTGTACTTTTTTCTTATGTCGCATCGCCTGAGCGAGAGATGGAATTTCTAATTCTTTCGCTAACTTCACATACTGCGCTGTCGGATAGCTTGATAAATAAAAACCTAGTACTTCCTTCTCTTTATTTAACTGTTCAATAAAGGAGAGCTCTTCTCCTTGTACGTATTTTGATTTTGGAACAGCATCTCCTAAATCACGTGCAAGATTGGCATACTCTAACGCTCCTTTAAGACTTTTCCATAAATTCGTTCTCGAAACACCGAAATCGTCAAAACATCCAGACCAGACGAACGCCTCTAAATTTCGCTCTGTTACAAACTTTGATGGCATGCGCAGACAAAATTCAAATAAATCTTCAAACATTTTTTTCTCTCGTTCTTCGATTAATGCTGTCACTGTAGCCATTCCGATGTTTCGAATAGAAAGTAAGCTGTAACGTATCGCATTTCCTTCTATTTGGAAATTGTAACCACTTCTCTGAAGAGACGGCGGCAAAACATGAAAACCTTTTCGCTTCGTTTCGCGTATATACTGCACAATCTTATCTTCATTTCCAATTGCACTCGATAATAGTGCCGTCATAAATTCCAGCGTATAATTCGCTTTTAAGTAAGCAAGCTGATATCCAATCATACTGTAGGCTACAGCGTGACTTCGGTTAAAGCCGTAATTTGCAAATCTTACAATTAAATCGTAAATTTTCTCTGCAGATGTCTTGTCATAACCATTTTGTAAACACCCTTGCACAAAATGCTTACGTTCCTGATCTAAAATATCACGATTTTTTTTACTCACTGCACGGCGTAATAAATCTGCTTCTCCGAGCGAGAAGCCCGCCAACTTCGACGCGATTTGCATAATTTGTTCTTGGTATACAATTACACCGTATGTTCTTTCTAAAATCGGCTTTAAGTCCGGATGTAAATATTCAATTTGTCTTTTTCCGTGTTTTGATTCAATAAAGGTTGGAATTTGTTCCATCGGTCCTGGTCTATATAACGAGTTAACAGCGACAATATCTTCAAACTCATTCGGCTTTAACCCGCGAAGTACATTTCGCATACCACCTGATTCAAGCTGGAATACACCTGTTGTATCCCCTCTACCTAACAATTGGAATGTCTTTTCATCTTGAAGTGGTAAATTTCTTATATCGATTTCTTTCCCTGTTTTTTGCACGATAAACTTTATAATATTTTCAAGTAACGTTAAATTACGTAATCCTAAAAAGTCCATCTTGAGCAACCCAAGTTCTTCTAATGCATCAGCTGGGTATTGCGTAACATACACATCGTTATGTCCTTCTTGAATTGCAACACTCCCGGTTAATGGCTCTTGGCTCATAATAACGCCAGCTGCATGAATAGACGTATGACGTGGTAAGCCCTCTACACGTTTTGCAATTTCAAACACACGCTCGTGCAAAAGATTCCCTTGTATAAACTCACGGAGTGATTGCGATTCCTCATATGCATCTTTTAACGTTATACCAAGCTTTGATGGAATAAGTTTTGAGAATATATCAATATCTCGCGGCGGAAGCCCCATCACACGCGCAATATCTCTAATTGCCGCTTTCGCTGCCAACGTCCCAAACGTTACAATTTGTGCAACACGAAGCTGACCATATTTATCTTTCACATATCGAATCATCTCATCACGTCTTATATCTGGAAAATCGATATCAATATCTGGAAGTGTCACACGTTCGGGATTTAAAAACCTTTCAAATAATAGATCGTATTCAATTGGATCAATATCTGTAATTTCTAATACGTAAGAAACGAGTGATCCAGCCGCCGATCCACGGCCTGGCCCTGTTAAAATATGATTTTCATGCGCATACTTCATAAAATCCCATACGATGAGGAAATAATCACTAAACCCCATACTAGAAATCACGTTTAATTCATGATTCAAACGGTTTATATGTACTTCTTTCGGCGTACCATAACGTTTCTGTAACCCTTCTTCACAAACGCGGCGCAAATACGTGTCATTCGTCTCGTTCGCTGGAACAGGAAATTTCGGTAATTGATTTACATGAAACGGTATTTCTACTCTGCAACGTTCTGCAATTTCTACTGTGTTATAAATCGCTTCTTCTACGTGAGAAAACAGTGCTTCCATTTCATCTGATGATTTTAAATAATATTGATCTGTTTTCAGCCTCGGCCTATCTGGATCCGTCATTTTCGTTCCACTTTCAACAGATAATAAGCATTCATGAACAAGTGCGTCACTTTGATTGATGTAGCGTACATCGTTTGTTGCAACGACTGGAATATTTATCCTACTCGTAAATTCAGGTAATTTCTCTTGCAGAAGCAGTTCATCTTGAATCGCATGATGCTGTAAACTCATATAAAAATTACCGAACATACTTCGATACATGCGAGCTACTTCTTCAGCTTGACTCTCTTTGTCTTCTAATAATAATTGTTCAATTTCCCCATCTTTACCTGGTGAAATTGCAATTAATCCTTTCGCATAATGTGCAAGCCATTTCTTAGGAATACCTTCTTTTGACTTCGTCATAATGCTACTAGAAATCTTTAATAAATTTTGATAACCTATTTCATTTTCAGCAAGTAAGACAAGCGGATAAGGCTTTTCTTCTTCTTCACTAAAAATAGAAGCTGTTAAGCCGATAATAGGATGTATACCATGTTTCTTACATGCTTTATAAAACGGAATAACGCCATACATAACATTCTCATCCGTAATAGCAAGTGATGAATAACCGAGCTCTTTCGCCCTAACTACAAGTTCATCAATTTTACAAGCACTTTTTAATAAACTAAAAACGGTTTGACATTGTAAATGCACAAACTTCACTGTTGTACCCTCTCTTTACCTATTTGACTACTTTTATTATAGGTGAAGAGGAAAGAGGAAATCAAAACATACTTCTTATACTTTGTCCATATATATGAAGAAGAAAGGGGAATGACGATGGATGTAAGAGAACACACTTTTTTCTCTCTGCTTATTATTAGTTATTTTATTGCCTTTGGGGTTATACTTGGTGGTTCATTAATTGGTGGATTTGGTGCATTTCTTATCGGAAAACCAACTCTCACTTACATTAATCAATTCGCCCAAAATTTAAGAATTTGGGCACTCGTTGCAGCGATTGGCGGAACATTTGATACTTTTTATAGCTTTGAAAGAAGTTTCTTTGGCGGGGATATGAAAGATATCGTAAAACAAATTCTCCTTATTTTTTTCGCAACGGGTGGTATGCAAACCGGTCTTATTATTATTAAATGGCTAACGCAGGAACATGTATGAGAGTACCAAGTGCCAATACAGCAAAAAGATGGTATTTAGTTTTAGCTGGGGCTGCTGTTGGAGGTGTGTTGAGCTGGTTTATTTTTTTGTACATATACGGTGTTTTTCAAGAAGAACAAGCTAGTAAAATAGCAGAACAAAGGGAAATTATAGAAAAACAAGAAGCAAAGCTCCACGTCCTTCTCGAAGATCAAGAAAAATTAAATACTGAAAATAAACGGCTCTTAACCATTCAAGAGATTAAAATAAAACTTATAAATCGAGAAAAATACGATTTAGATAATCTTACACTCGAAAATATGACTACATCTATCCATAATGACCTCCAGCATCTTTTAACGAAAAACATTCAAAGTATAGCAAAAAATAAAGACCTACTCAAAAAGGTAATCGAAAACAAAACGTACAAACATTACGATCGGCTATACCGTTTCAAAGTCGATACGATATCTTTTGATACAGTGCTTGAAATTAGTATTACGATAGAGAAAGAAAAATAAAGAAGGAGGGCTTTAGCGCCGCTCCTTCTTTTTGTTCTACTATATAATCTCTTATCTACACAGCTCACGTAAATCAGCAAATAGACGATCCGCTTCTTCCCAAGAAGATGCTTTTGCACCTGAAGCCATCGGATGTCCTCCGCCGTTATATTGCATTGCTAATTTATTTATAACTGGTCCTTTTGAACGAAGGCGAACACGAATCACATCGTCTTCCTCTAAAAATAGAACCCATGCCTTTAATCCATCAATATTACCAAGTGCTCCAACAACGCCAGATGCCTCAGAAGGAAGTACATCAAATTCTTCTAATACTCCTTTCGTTAATTTAATGTAAGCTGCTCCTTCTTCTACCATCGTAAAGTTTTGTAAAATATAACCGTTTAAACGAGCGATTTTTTCTTTTGTCTTATACATTTCATTGTATAAATCTGTGAATTTCACACCCATGTCAACAAGCTCACTTACGTAACGAAGTGTTTTTGCTGTTGTATTCGGGAATAAGAAACGACCTGTATCTCCAACAATACCTGCTAAAATAAGACGAGCTGCTTCTTTTGTTATCTGTAATCCTTTATCTTTTCCATACGTGTAAAACTCATAAATCATTTCACTTGTAGAACTTGCTGTCGTATCTACCCACGTAATATCTCCGTATGGATCTTCATTTGGATGATGATCAATTTTAATTAACATCTTCCCTTTTGCATAGCGTTGATCGTCAACACGTTCTTGGTTCGCAGTATCACATACGATAACAAGTGCATTTTCATATACACTATCTTCAATATCATCCATTACTCGTAAATATGCAAGTGACGGTTCATTGTACCCAACCGTATAAATATTTTTCTCTGGAAACGATTCTTGTAGAATTGTACTAAGACCGCCCTGCGAACCTAACGCATCTGGATCCGGACGCACATGACGATGAATAATAATTGTATCAAACTCTTTAATTGCTCCTAAAATTTGCTCATGCATATGTATAATCTCCTTTTTATTCAACTTCTTCACTTCAACGTGCAGTAAAAGCCCAATGAATGTGGGCTAATCATTAGCGCGGAAACATCCCCACACTAATGAAAGTCTCACTTTATCCTCCATTATAACGGAAAGTATTTCATACATGCGAACAATTGCTTTATAATAAAAATTAGAAAGTTTAGATATTTCTTTTTTCTCTACTATTTTTTCATAAAGCGATGGGAGTGTGCATGATGCCAGTATTAGTCTTCTGTATTATCGTCTCATTTATGTTGTACCTCTTCTACAAAACAAAATACTTTCGTACAAACCGCCCAATGGAGAAAGGTTGGCTCTCAGGAAAATCCGCAATGGCACTTGGTTCATTCGTCTTATTCTTCGGGATAAACCAATTCTTTTTAGAACTTTCAACCGCTCGTATTATCGTTGGTATCTTATTCGTTCTATTCGGCAGTGCAAGTGCCTTTAATGGATTTCGCCAATACAAACATTTCTTACCATTAGCAGTTGAAGAAGCCGAAGTCTATGAAGCAACGTAAAAAAGCATCAACATTGTGATGCTTTTTTACGTCCTCTAACTTTCAAAATCATATATGCGACAAACGCAGATGGTATATTAAATGGGTTGCCTTGCACATGAAGATGTAATTGTTCTTCCCCAAAAGACATTTTTTCGTATAGTTCTCGCTGAGATAATCCTGTTTTTTTCTTTTTTTCATGTAAACCTTGTAAGTATAAATATTGAATCGGTATCATCACAAGGAAGTAAAATAGTGCGATACTACCAAAAAAGAGTACTGTTGATGACATAATGCATACCACCTTTCAGGAATCCATTTTCTTACAATATAATCATAACACAATATACAACTGAGTTGAATTACTATTCTGTCTTTTCTTTATATAACTGTTTCTCCACCTAACTCTTTTTCAGCATACTGAATATATCGCCGAATAAAAGCGCCAGGATCTTTTCTAATAGGTTCAATATCGAGCCTTAACAGTATCTTTCCAGCCATATAAAAGATTCTTGAAGCGGTCCCAAGTCGAATGGATGGTTCTGAAATACATATCCTTCTATTTTTTCACTTCTCTATCCGAACTCTTACGTAGCTTAAATAATACATTCAAAACCAAATAAAACAAAATAAAGTTAACAAAAAAGCCTAATGGATTAAAAGAAATTTCCCATCCGCCATAATAAATAAAATTTTCTGCTGGTATACCAAAGTAAAGAAAATCACTCTTCTTTTCTCCAGTTGTAGGGATAGCGGAACAAACAATAGCGAAAACCAAACTTACCATATACAATTTCTTTTTATTTGCATCCATTCTTCGATGTGTTACCACATGAAAAGTTATTGCAAATACTACCCCCAAAAAGAGAACGATTACTCCCATTCGACACCTCCACAATTATTATTCAAGTATCTTCAAGTGATTGCATGCCCTTATCTTATAAATATGAAACAGAACGTGATAGATTCAGTTGCTAACTAAATTAAAAACTCCCTACTATAGCGTTCTTTAAAAAAATGGAACAAACCAAAGCGGCTTGCTCCATCTTTTTATTTATCGATCAATTGCACCATAAGCAATGCTTTCCCGACAACATTACCTTCATGATGTACTTCTACATCAACCTTACCAAATTTACGTCCAATTTCTAATACTTTCGGATGAACGGATACAACATTGTCAATTTGAACTGGTTTTACGAAATAAATTGTTAAGTTCTCAACAATTAAATCGCTCTTCTTTTGCGCACGAATAACGCGATTCGTTGCTTCTGTCACAATCGTTGCGAATACACCGTAAGATAGCGTTCCGATTGAATTCGTCATTTGCGGTGTTACTGAAAATTGATATAGATGCTCATTTTTCGCTTCTTTCGGCGTCATAAATTGATTCGTTACAATATCATCGATTGTTTCACCGACTTGCGGTTGACGCTGAATCATTTGCAACGCCTGAAGTACATCTTGACGGCTAATAATACCTTGCAACTTATTTCCTTCATCAACAACTGGAAGTAACTCAATACCTTCCCACACCATCATACGTGCCGCAGCTGCGACAGACATTTTTCCATTTACCGTAATCGGATGCTTTGTCATCACTTTATCAATTGGTGTTTCTTTCGCTACACCGATCATATCTTTTGAAGTTACAATACCTAACACCTTTTTATTTTCATCAACAATCGGATATCTTCCGTGCATCGTCTCTTCGTTATACGCATGCCATTGCTGCACTGTATCATCTGGCTTTAAATATAACGTTTCTTCAATTGGCGTTAAAATATCTTCAACGAGTACAATTTCTTTCTTAATAAGCTGATCGTAAATCGCACGGTTAATTAACGTTGCAACTGTAAATGTATCGTAACTACTTGAAATAATCGGCAGTTTTAATTCATCTGCTAATTTCTTCACATGATCTTCCGTATCAAATCCGCCCGTAATTAACACCGCAGCTCCGGTTTCTAACGCTAATTGATGTGCGTTTGTACGATTACCGACAATAAGTAAGTTTCCAGCTTCTGTATAGCGCATCATCGCTTCTAATTTCATTGCTCCGATTACGAATTTATTTAACGTTTTATGTAGTCCTTCTCTGCCTCCAAGTACTTGACCATCGACAATGTTAACGACTTCTGCATATGTCAGCTTTTCAATATTTTCTTTCTTCTTTTGTTCAATTCGAATTGTTCCGACACGTTCAATCGTACTAACATACCCTTTATTTTCTGCATCTTTAATTGCACGATAAGCTGTACCTTCACTTACACTCAAATCTTTTGCAATTTGCCTTACAGAAATTTTATGCCCTACTGGCAGGCTATTAATATGTTCTAAAATTTGGTTATGCTTGGTAGCCAAATGGTTTCACCATACTTTCTTTTCCCTAAATTCTTCATGTGTTGTATTTTTAGTATACTATATTTTCAAAACTGTTACACTCTCTCTTTGTATATCTGTACTATTTTTTTTATAACAAAATACGCCTTACATTACACCACTTCTTCTATTACAACAATGTAATGGTATTGTCATCTCGTTCGATAGTTTGTCCAGCCGCTTCCATATACAATGAAGACAAGAAATGAAACAAAGGAGCGGATACATGATGAAAAAATTATTAGAAGTTGTAGGTGCTGTATTGTTAGCTTTCGTAGACGGGAAAAAAGTTGCAATGGAATTGAATGAAACACCTGAACAGCCACTCCCAAAAAGAAAAGAATCATCAAAACAAGTACAACCATTAAAAAATATCCTACACACGTAAAAAACCCTTCACTTGTCGTTTCAAATGAAGGGTTTCTTTTTTATAGTGTAATACTTTCTCCAGCTTCTAATACTTTCCCTGTACAATTTTGTAGCTTTTCGACAAATTGATATGGATCTTGTTCAATTACTGGGAACGTATTGTAATGCATCGGTACAACAGTTTTCGCCTGAACCCATTTTGCTGCTAAAACAGCATCTTTTGGTCCCATTGTGAAATTATCACCAATTGGTAAAAATGCTACATCAATGTTATTTAATTCCCCAATTAATTTCATATCAGAGAATAGAGCAGTATCCCCTGCATGGTACAAAGTCTTCTCTTCTGCTGTAAATAAAATACCCGCTGGCATACCTGTATATGTAATCGTCTTATTTTCTTCATCAATATAACTAGAGCCGTGGAATGCTTGTGTAAACTTCACTTTTCCGAAGTCAAATTCATGTGAACCACCAATATGCATCGGATGTGTATTTACACCTTGCCAACTTAAAAATGTCGCTAGTTCAAATGGTGCCACTACAACCGCATTATTTTTCTTCGCAAGTTCTACTGTATCTCCAACATGATCACCATGACCGTGTGATAAAAGAATCGCATCTACTTTTACATCTTCAGCCTTTAAATCTGTTTTTGGATTTCCTGTTAAAAACGGATCAATTAAAATTACTTTTCCATTCGTTTCAATCTTTACAACTGAATGCCCGTGATAAGATACTTTCATTATTACATTCCTCCCCTTATTACATTCTCACTTTTTATTCTACATGATTTTTCAATTCCCTGTCTTTTCTAACATCTATTTACTTGTCATAACACTTTCTTCCGAGTTAAAGTTATATTTGTAATTAAATATCTCGGGGGTGCCAATCGATGAATGCTAGATTAGAAAATTTAATGCAATGGCTAAAAGAAAAAAACGTTGAAGCTGCGTTCTTAACTTCTACACCGAACGTCTTCTACATGACAAACTTCCACTGTGAACCACACGAAAGACTTCTTGGTATGTTTGTATTCCAAGAGAAAGAACCTATTTTAATTTGCCCTAAAATGGAAGAAGGCCAAGCACGTAACGCTGGCTGGGCACATGAAATTATCGGATTTACTGATACTGACAGACCATGGGATATGATTGCAAAAGCAATTAAAGACCGCGGTATCAATGCAAATGCAGTTGCAATTGAAAAAGAACATTTAAACGTAGAGCGCTACGAAGAATTAACAAAATTATTCCCAAATGCAGCTTTTACGTCAGCTGAGGAAAAAGTTCGTGAACTTCGTTTAATTAAAGACGAAAAAGAACTTTCTATTTTACGCGAAGCAGCTAAAATGGCAGACTATGCTGTTGAAGTTGGTGTAAATGCAATTAAAGAAGATCGTAGCGAACTAGAAGTATTAGCAATTATTGAACACGAATTAAAAACAAAAGGCATACATAAAATGTCATTTGACACGATGGTATTAGCAGGTGCAAACTCTGCTCTTCCACACGGTATTCCAGGTGCAAACAAAATGAAACGCGGCGATTTCGTACTATTTGATTTAGGCGTAATCATTGACGGTTATTGCTCTGACATTACACGTACAGTGGCATTTGGCGACATTTCTGAAGAGCAAACTCGCATTTACAACACTGTACTTGCTGGACAACTACAAGCAGTTGAAGCATGTAAACCAGGTGTTACACTTGGCGCAATCGACAACGCTGCTCGTTCTGTTATCGCAGATGCAGGTTACGGCGACTTCTTCCCGCACCGTCTTGGTCACGGACTTGGAATTAGCGTACATGAATATCCAGATGTAAAAGCTGGTAACGAGTCTCCATTAAAAGAAGGTATGGTCTTCACAATCGAGCCAGGTATTTACGTACCAAACGTAGGTGGTGTTCGTATTGAAGATGATATTTATATCATAAAAGACGGATCAGAAATTTTAACGAAATTCCCGAAAGAATTACAATTTGTAAAATAATAAAAAAGGCAGCGTGAGTGCTGCCTTTTTTATTTCTCTACTACTTCAAACTTCTCTACAATCATTTTTGCGGGATAGCTTTCAAGCATTTGAGAAGACCATACTTTTATTTTATCCCCTGTTTTTAATTGATCATATGCATCTTTATCCTTAAAAATTAGTACTATATGTGATGGATAATCTTGATTCATTTGTTGTTCTATATAATTTTGCAGCTCTACTTTCGTTTCAAACGTTTTACCACCGATAAAAAACACCGTACCATCTCTTAGTATGACATACCCTTCTTCAGGTACTTTTTTTACTGCTACTTGCTCTACTCGTTTTGTAGTACACGCTGATAATATGGTTAGAAATACAATTATAAACATTAATTTTTTCATATACCTATTCATTTTTAACTCCTTACTCAAGGCTATTTCAAATTTAACACCATCTTCTCCTCATACTTATCATCCCATTTAATCACAACCTCTATCGGTTCATCTTTAGATAAAGGCGCACAACTTATACAAGATGATTTCATTTCAATCTTTGCTCCTTTATGAACTTCTGACGTTTGTGTCATTGTACGAAAGGTTTCATTTACAAATATGAAGAAGACGAGCGCCTCGTTTATCCGATTGTCGCAATGCTACAAAATGGTCTAAAGGAAGAAGCTCTCATATTAGCCCTTCATAATTTAGTAGCTCAATTACCCGTCCAAAAACAAACATTACATATTAAATCGTATGAGTACTTATACGGAAATATAAAATCTTTCTTACGCAGCTTATTTTTCAGACTACGCACACTGTCTATATGTAAAGAAACCGAATGCGAAATTGAAAAATTGCTACAAGAGCTTCCAAAATATTATTAAAAAAAGAAGGCCACTTAAAAAGTACCTTCTTCTATTTCACTAATATTTAATTGAAATTTCACGATCCAAACTGAGAAAAGGTGGACAAGAAGCGCAAACGCCATACATGCTCCGCTTAAAAAAGTTAGTATAGGATGCGAATACACGTGCCCTAATCCATAGGATATCGCCACGAAAAACATAGTTATGTAAATATAAATTGCTCCATGTATTTGCCTCATACAAACCTCCTTTTCCCATAGTATAACATAAATTTTCTGATTATTCACATTAATAGACTGTAATTAATATTTCTCAACTGTTACACCTCTAACAGCAGCCTTAATATATGGTGCTCCTTGTAAACTTTGTAAATCCTCTGTTTTTCCTGTTACAACTACAACGTATATGGGTAGATTTTTTGGTTTAAAGTTTTCACCTTGTTATAGTTTCCCCTAAATTTTTTTAATATCCCTCGTTTTTTTCACTTAAAGATATCTAAATACAGCTTTTCTTCAAAGTTTTTTTCAAGATAAAAAAGCAAACCTACCTTGATGTGCTTCTCCCAAAAATACTATTCTATTATTTCATCGCGTCCTTCACAACATCTTGAATCATAACGACTTCTGTTTTCATTTCAACAGACGGTACTTCCTCATCAATACATTCATACCAAAATTCCAAGTGCTTTTTATCAATTTCATGATGAGAATTTTCGACAAGAGCCCCGCCTTCTCCTTGCACAGAATACCAATATAAGTACTCTTCTCCATCTCTTATTTCCCGGAAAATTGTCTCAACGTACATCTTTTCGTCGTTTAATGTCAAAAGTACTTCTTTCATATTGTCATTCAGAAGCTGCAACCATTCATCTACACGATGACTTTTACCAGGCTTCACTTTAAATCTCGTTAATTCCACATTCATTTTTATTCCCCCGTTTTCTTCCGTACAAATAATCTATATTCTATTGGATTATGAAAACTTAATTTGCTAGCTAATTTTTGCGAAGGAATATTGTCTACATAACAATCCCAACACGGTGTAATATCATTTTGCATGCAATGCTCAATGAACCGCGTCGCAACAGCTTGGGCTAATCCTTTCCCTTGATATGCTTTATGCGTCACAATATCAATTTCAGCAAATCCGTTCCCACTAAATATTGAAACACATTCTGCTACAATCATTCCCTCTAGTTCTATACAAAATCCAAAACCACCGTTTAAAAATGTTTCTTTTGATCCCCAATATTCTTTATAGTACTCCTCTGTAAATTCACCGCTTCGTTCTATATATCTTCTATCAATACGCTTCACTTCATATGTATTTTTGTTACAATCTCGTTTTCTCTCTTCAAAGGTTACGCTTTGAAATTTCATTCGCGGAATGTTTCGAAGTACATGACTAAAACGTTCTTCTATCATCATTTCCCACTCGTCACTCGAAGAGAACAATGTAAATCTCTTCTCTGTTTTTTCGATAGCCTTTTTTATAAACGAAAATAAATCTTCGTTGTAATTTTGATCATCAGTATGACCAAATAAATAATAAATGCCATTCGCTGTACGAATTAGTCCTGCTGTTAACTTCTCGTTTACAAAAACATCACCATCTATCACTTGATCACATACCGCATAAGCAAACGTCGTCGTTTTTGTATGGCTTTCTAAAATCGGAAGGATTTTTCTATACTCAGCTACAGATAATTTTTTCATAATTGCTCCACTTTAATCGTATCCGCCTCTATATTTTCAAAACAAAGATTTACCGTTCTCTTTAATGCTCTCGTTCTATGAATCGTGCATGCTGGAATTAAGATAGAATCATTCGGCTTTAAAACCGCTGTTTCTCCATCTTCAAAATCGATAAGTAATTCTCCCTCTAGTACAATAAATAATTCATCCGAATTAGAATGATAGTGCCAATCGTATTCACCAGTAAATACAGCGATTCGTAAGCAATGACTATTTACATTTGAAACGACGAAGTTTTTATGTTGATCTTGAATGTCTTTTGTTAATTCTATTAAGTTCACAGATTCCATCTTTCGTCTCACCCTTTCATTAGTCGTTCTTCTGAAAAACTAACTTAGTCTCCACCACCTCCACAATCTCCTCCACCATCACTTGAGCTGCTACAATCGTTGCTACTATAGTCACCAAATCCGCTTGATGAACTTGAAGCGGATGAAGATTTTTTATTCCTTTTTCTTTTCTTATCTTTCTTACTTTCATGACTAGGCCATACTGTATCAAATAGTACAGAGAATAAGACTAATTGTATTGCAACAAGGAGAAATTCTAAAATACTCTCAATAATATTAGGAGTTATCTCCAAACTGTAAAACACTCCAAATGAATACATACACAAAATTACATACAGAGCCATACAAATATACCGAAATGTTTTTTCTATCATAAGAACTACTTTTTTTGAAAGAGGTATATTCTGTTCCTGTTTTTTCTTTATGTACTTTTGTCTTTTAGCTTGCTTTTGCTTCCTCTTTTTACTCCCCATCCAATCCCCTCTTTTTATTATATAATTCTAAATTATCACAATAAAAATCGATTTACACCAATAAATAACAATTATTCACATGTTATTTCCCCATATAAAAAAGACCCTCCTTATGAAAAGGAAGGTCTCAAATGTATTTCTATTATGATAAAGCAGGAGCTTTTTCAAGTAGCTCTTTCGCATCAGCATATTGTAAGCCATGAGCTTCTGCAACTGCTTCGAATGTTACATATCCATCTAATGTATTAATACCTTTTAGTAATGCAGTGTTACCTAAGCAAGCATCTTTGTAGCCTTTGTTCGCAATTTGTACTGCATATGGTACTGTTACGTTTGTTAATGCAAGAGTTGATGTACGTGGAACCGCACCTGGCATATTAGCAACTGCATAATGAACAACGCCATGTTTTTCGTAAGTTGGGTTGTCATGAGTTGTAATACGGTCAGTTGTTTCGAAAATACCACCTTGGTCAATCGCGATATCTACAACGACAGAACCTGGCTCCATTGATTGAATCATTTCTTCTGTTACAAGTTTTGGCGCTTTTGCACCTGGAATTAATACTGCACCAATAACAAGATCAGATTCTTTTACAGCTTCTGCGATGTTGTATGGATTAGACATTAACGTTTTTACTTGGTTACCAAAAATGTCATCTAGTTGACGAAGACGTTCTGCACTTAAGTCGATGATTGTTACATCTGCACCTAAGCCTACTGCGATCTTCGCTGCGTTTGTACCAGCTTGACCACCGCCGATAATTGTTACTTTGCCGCGTTTTACCCCTGGAACGCCTGCAAGTAAAATACCTTTACCACCTTTGTTTTTCTCAAGGAATTGTGCACCGATTTGTGCAGACATACGACCTGCTACTTCACTCATAGGTGCAAGTAATGGTAGTGAACGATTGTCTAATTGTACTGTTTCGTATGCAATTGATACGACTTTGTTATCAATTAATGCTTTCGTTAATTCTGGTTCTGGAGCTAAGTGTAAGTATGTGAATAAAATTAAACCTTCACGGAAATAGCCGTATTCACTTGCTACTGGCTCTTTTACCTTCATAACCATATCTTGATTCCATGCTTCTTCAGCAGTTTCAACAAGTTTCGCACCAGCTTGTACGTATTCTTCATCTGTAAAGCCAGATCCTAAACCTGCTCCTTTTTGAACAAAAACTTCATGACCATTTTGTACTAAATGTACTGCTCCCGCTGGCGTCATTGCCACTCGGTTTTCATTGTTTTTAATTTCTGTTGGAATACCGATACGCATGATTAGTTCCCCCTTGAGTTATGAAATGACCCCTGAATCATTTTTTAAAGCGCTTTCTACGCTCTTATATTTTAACATAATATCTCAATATTTGACAAAAAATAATACAAGTTTTCCGATAGATTTAATTTTATATTAAAGGACAGTATTATCCGCACCTATCAGCATAAAGGATAAACTGTCCAATTATTCGAAACTTCACTTTATTTTTTTCTATCGATGTCTATGAATAACATCTACTGCACCAGTTACTTCAATAATTGTACCGGTAATCATATCGGAATCTTCCTCGCATAAAAACGAAATCGTTCTTGCGATATCTTCACCTGTTCCAGATCTACCAATTGGTGTGTTACGTTCTTTCAACTGACGTGCTTCTTGAATTGTCGCTTCTTTCATTTCACCAATAATATCACCAGGACATACCATATTTGCAGTAATACCATATTCTGCTTCTTCGTAAGCAACTGTTTTCGTTAATGAAACAAGTCCTACTTTCGCTGCTGCAAAAGCTGAACGATAAATCCATCCTGGTGCACTATCTGCCCCTTGGAATCCGTAATTAATAATACGGCCAAAGTTCTGTTTTCTCATAATCGGAACGACAAGCTTCAACAAATGAAATACAGCTGTTAAATTACCCTGAATCATTTCATTCCATTCATCTTCTTCATAATCGACTAACTTTTTTCGTTCAAATACATATGGACCAGCATTATTAATTAAGAAATCAATTTTGCCAAAACGGCTTATCGCTTCTTCTACTATTTTATGTAAATCTTCTTTTTTCGTGACATCCGCTTGCACGAATTGTAGACGCTCTTCCATATTTTTATATGTTTCTTTCATTTTTTTCATAGCCGTGATATCGCTATGATACGTTACTGTTACTGAATACCCTTTAGCCAATAACTTCTCTGTTACTTGCTTTCCTAAACCTTTCGTACCGGCTGTAATGAGCGCGTGTCTCACAAAACGGCCCCCTTTTAAATTGCTATAGTTCATATGTAACAAGTTCTCGCACCAATTACAACTAAAATGAATTGAAACAGAGTTTTCGAAATTCTGTAACGTTTCTGGCAAGCACATTACCAAAATTTGTTTTATAATAAAGTTGTAAACGGTAATAAAAATGATTGGGAGGAATTTACTATGAATAATACATATACAAATATTTTAATCGCGGTGGATGGTTCTAAAGAAGCAGAAAAAGCCTTTAAAAAAGCAATTCAAGTCGCAAAACGCAACAATGCAACATTAACTATTGCTCATATCGTTGATGTAAAAGCATACTCAGCAGTAGAAGCTTATAGCCGTGCAATTGCTGAACGTGCAAATCTATTTGCAGAAGACTTATTAGAAGACTACAAAAAAACTGCGCTTGAAGCTGGCCTTGAAAAAATTGAAACTGTATTAGAATTTGGTAATCCTAAATCAAAAATTTCAAAAGAAATCGCTCCAAATCATAAAGTAGATTTAATTATGTGTGGTGCAACTGGTTTAAATGCTGTTGAGCGTTTCCTAATTGGTAGCGTCTCTGAACATATTATTCGCTATGCGAAATGCGATGTCCTTGTTGTTCGTGGTGATGAGGAGCAAGGTGAGCTTTAATTTATAAATAAAACACCAAGTCCAGATGGGCTTGGTGTTTTTCATTTCACATATTTTACTATAAATACAAGACAAGCCACAATAACAATAGTAATTGCCAATACATAAGGCGGGAGAAACTTCAAAGACCATAACGCCATCATAATCGTCGCAACCGTTAAGTACGTTTGCTTTGCATCTTCTGTCATTTTTTTACGAAGGAAGAATACATACAAATAACCAAGTGGCGGCGTAATAAAGCAAAGAACATATATGATTTTAGATTTTAAATACCATTTTTGTTCCCCAAGTTTCTGTATATCTTCTTCTATTCTCTTATGCTCTTGTTCTCTCGCTTCTTCTACAAGCGGATCTTCCTCTTCTCCTCGCTTTTCTTTCATATAAGGAAGAAAATGCATGAAAAAATAGTATGCAAATACGAACGCTCCAAATCCAATATTTACTCTTTCTATTGGAATATGCTCACTAAAAAAGACAGCAGTAAGCACTAAAGACAAACAGTATGTCATCATCCAAAATGAACGTTTTCTCTTTTTTCGTTCCATTTCTTTTTTATCTTGTACATGTTTTCTTTTCGAAAGCCATATCGAAATACAGCAGTCTACTACAAATAGAATAAAGATAAATATCCCGATGTGTACTGTTTCTACATCCTCAAATGAAAAGATATTTGGGAATGCAACGTGTAATACAATTAGCGTATACAAAATTAACCCTATAAAATAAATACGTCTCATTTTCCATCCCTTTCTTATTTCCTAACATTACATTAACATACATTTTTTAGAAGTAAACGGACAAAATATATATGTTGAAAAAAGGAGGCTGCTACATGGATGATTCTGAACGCATTATTTTAGATGTGAATGGGAAAGAAATCGAAATGTTAGATACGATTCGTACTCATTTTAAAGAAAAACATGGTGTGGAACTAAGTAATGGTGCATTACTACGAGATTTGATGGATATTGAGTATATTCGAATTACGGAAGATCGGCATAAGTATGATTGATTTTAAGCTATAAAAATTACAAAAGAAGGTACACTTCCCTCTACTAAGGTTAGCGTACCTTCTTTCTAATCAATCAACTTCCCACAAACTCTCCAACTAATCCCTTCGCCTTCTCCAAAGCTTTTTCAATCTGTTCAAACCCTGTCCCGCCAGCACTGTTACGGCGCTTTACAGCGGCATACGGTGAAAGAACTTCATACAAATCTTCTTCAAATAACGAGCTCATTTCTTTATACGTTTCAAGTGGTACATCTACTAAATAAATTCCTTTTTGTGTGCAGTGTAGCACTAACTTCCCAACAATTTCATGAGCTTGACGGAATGGTAGTCCTTTGTTTGCTAAGTAATCGGCAATTTCTGTTGCGTTAGAGAAATCTTGCGTTACAGCTTGCCCCATTTTTTCTTTGTTTACAGTCATCGTCTCTAGCATGCCTGCCATAATATGAAGGCAGCCTTCTACTGTTTTTACTGTATCAAACATTCCTTCTTTATCTTCTTGCAAATCTTTATTGTAAGCGAGCGGTAATCCTTTCATGACTGTAAGTAAACTAAATAAATTACCGTACACTCTGCCTGTTTTACCACGAATAAGTTCCGCCATATCCGGATTTTTCTTTTGCGGCATAATGCTGCTTCCCGTTGCGTATTGATCGCTCATTTCAATAAATTGAAACTCTTGGCTACTCCATAAAATAAGTTCTTCGCAAAAGCGTGATAAGTGCATCATAAGCATAGAGGAGTTACTTAAAAACTCCAGTATGAAATCACGATCGCTTACTGCGTCTAAACTATTTTCATACATTCCATTCAATCCAAGAAGCTCCGCGCTATATTCTCGGTCAATCGGGAATGTTGTCCCAGCTAACGCTCCTGCTCCTAATGGCGAAATGTTAATACGCTTTAACGAATCTTCATAGCGGTTCACATCGCGCTCTAACATCCAAAAGTAAGCGAGAATATGATGTGCAAATGAAATCGGCTGGGCACGTTGCAAATGCGTATAGCCAGGCATAATCGTTTCAATATTATTTTCTGCTTGATGAACAAGAACAGTTTGCAATTGTTTTGTAGCTTTTATAATATGTTCTACTTTTTCTTTTAAATATAAATGCATATCAGTCGCCACTTGATCGTTACGACTTCGGCCAGTATGAAGTTTCCCTCCTACTTCACCGATTTTTTCAATTAACATCTTTTCGATATTTAAATGAATGTCTTCCGCTTCAACGGAAAAATGCAATTTATTTTGTTTCGCTTCTTCTAATAAATATTGAAGACCTACCTTTATTTTATCGGCTTCTTCTTTCGTAACGATGCCTTGCTTTGCTAGCATCGTTACGTGCGCAATACTTCCCTTTATATCTTGATTTACTAATTGTTGATCGAAGGAGATGGATGCTCCGAACTCTTCAACCCACGCTTCCGCTTCTTCTGTAAAACGTCCGCCCCAAAGTTTGCTCACGCTTCCACCTTCTTTTGATTCACTTGGCTGTATACTTTCGTCGGTAAACCGAATAATGAAATGAATCCAACTGCTGCATCATGATTAAATTCATCCTGAGCAGTATATGTTGCTAATTTTTCATCGTATAAAGAGTACTCAGATTTACGTCCTTCTACAATTGCATGACCTTTAAATAATTTCACACGCACCATGCCTGTTACATTCTTTTGCGTTTCTTGTAAGAAAGCATTCAGCGCTTGTTTTAAAGGCGAGAACCATAAACCGTTATAAATAAGTTCTGTTATTTTTTGCTCAATCATCGGTTTAAAATGCGCTACTTCTTTTACGAGTGTTAAATCTTCCAGTTCCTTGTGCGCCGTAATTAAAGTCATCGCTGCTGGGCATTCATATACTTCACGCGATTTAATACCGACAAGACGATTTTCTACGTGATCGATACGTCCAACGCCATGTTTTCCAGCAAGTGCATTTAACGTTTTAATTAATTCTGAGAGTGGGTATGCAATACCATTTAAAGTCGTCGGTACGCCTGCTTCAAAGCCGATTTCTACAAACTCTGGTTTATTCGGTGTATCTTCTAATGCTAATGTCATCTCATATGCATCTTCTGGCGGTGCTGCCCATGGATTTTCTAAAATGCCACATTCATTACTGCGTCCCCATAAGTTTTGATCGATTGAAAATGGGCTGTCTAAATTAATCGGAATTGGTACATCGTTTTCTTTTGCATAGGCAATTTCTTCTTCACGTGACCATTTCCATTCACGTACAGGCGCAATCACTTCTAAGTAAGGATTTAACGCTTGAATAGAAACTTCAAAACGAACTTGATCATTCCCTTTCCCTGTACATCCGTGTGCCACTGCAGTCGCTCCTTCTTGTTCTGCAATCTCTACTAATTTCTTCGCGATAAGCGGACGTGATAACGCTGAAACGAGAGGGTATTTCCCTTCGTATAACGTGTGCGCTTGCATCGCCATCAATGCATATTCATTTGCAAATTCTTCTTGAACATCAATCATATATGATTTAATTGCACCTACTGAAAGTGCCTTTTCTTTTACAAATGCTAAGTCTTTACCTTCCCCTAAGTCTAAACAAAGCGCGATAATATCATAATTCTTCTCTTGTAACCATTTAATTGCAACGGAAGTATCAAGACCTCCAGAATATGCTAATACAACTTTTTTCTTCTCCATTTTGCATCCCCCTAAAGAATAAATATTCATTTTCTTTTATAATAATTCAAACTTTAACACCTTTTATAAAATGTATCAAGAGTCATTTTCAAATTTTTTCAAACAATTTCGTCGAACTTCTTTCTGTTTTTTTGTACAATATAAGCAGGAAAACGGGGGTGCACTTATGGAAAAGTATTTCTTATACGATGAACATCTCGGAATTGAAATTCCGCATTTACAAGAAGACTGGGAAGATATCCCCGAAAAAATGCAACATGCGATTTTATTAAAATGGGAACAAGTTCGCGGAAAGATTCCTGATCGTATAAAAGAACTCGAACATTATATTAATGCAAAACAGCATCATTTAAATAACGAAGAAGACTTCGAAATTTCTTGCAAACTGAATTCAGAAATTGCCGATCTCGCTTCCATCATTAATGACCTTTGGCTTTGGTATCGACTCACTCAAAATGTATCTGAGGGGAAAGCACACCAATAAAAAAAGCATGCCCCTCAATTACTTCGGGTCATGCTTTTTTGTCGTAACACGATTTACAATATATTTCTTGTGCTGTTTTTGCCAAACACACATCAAATGGACCAACTAATATACTTCTTTCTTTCGGCAACTTTACAAAAGCAATAAGCTCTTCTTCATATTGAATCTTTTTCTGACATGAAGCACATGTTAACTCTTTTCTTTTAAACATGTCTTTTAGCATATTCTCACTCTCCTCTTCATCTATCTATATTAATATACTCTCATAATAGTTAAAACTTGTAAAAACATGACACATTATAAAGTAAATGATTCATATACTATGTACAAAAGGAGGCCTTACACTTATGCGCGCTTTCGTTATTATCGCTTTAACTTTTTTAAGTGTGATTAGCTGGGATGCGTTTTTTAAAGATAAAAATACAACTGAATAGAAACTCTTCTTTTCTTACTTATTGGACAAACTAAAAAAACTGTCCAATTCTCCAAAATAACTTAGGCTTTTCTACAAAAATATTTAAACATAACAATTTTTGTAGATTTCCTCCGTTTATTGTCGGTTTCCATCCGCATACATTTTTTGAAAGTATGATATAATAATATAAATCTTGAAGGAAGGGATTTTGATATCATGATCGCTCGAAGGAGCATGTGGCATCGTATTGACGAATCATACACGTAGCGTATTTTCCAGCTCAGATACTTTAGTCTAGCGAAAAAAATACGAGAGTGGGGAAATTATGATTGCCCGAAGGATAATTTGGCAAAAAAAAGACTCTTCTTACACATAGCGTTTTGTTTAGGGCTTAATTGTTACTAGCTAAACAAAACAAAGAAGAGCAGGATTGCTAAATGAAGAATCCTACTCCACGTTTTGTTTAGTCGTTTTAAGACTTAAACTAAAACGAAAGTAGGGAGAATTGATGGACGAGAGGATTATTCGTTATTTCTTCAGCGACATATAGCGTAGTTAGTTTTTTCGTAAACTAACTGAAGCTACATGTGAGCTCGTAGTTAGTTTACAACACAAAAAAGGACTACTAACTACGGAAAGAAGGAATAACGATGAGGAACATCCAAAGTCGACAAATTATTAAAGAAGTTTTTATGGTTTTAATCGGTTCATTTATTTTAGCAGCAGCGCTATATCACATTCACTTCCAAAATCACTTAACAGAAGGTGGCTTTGTAGGTATCGCACTATTCATCCAAAATTTTTATGATATTTCACCATCTATTTCAACTGTAATGATGGATATCCCAATTATTCTACTATGCGCTTCATTGTTAGGTAGAAAAATGGTTGGCTATTCATTCTTAGGTTCAATTTCATTCGGAGTATTTTATTCTCTTATGGAAAATTATTCTCCATTTACGGTCGATTTATCAAATAATTTATTTATAGCTGCAGTAGTTGGCGGTGCGTTAGCTGGTATTGGACTCGGTTTTATATTGCGATTTGGCGGTGCAACCGGTGGAGACGATATTTTAACAATTGTATTAAGTAAAAAAACACGTTTTACAATTGGGCAAATTTTCTTCGTCTTTGACGCGATTGTTCTTGCGCTTTCATTATATTATTTAAATTGGACAGAAATTGCTTTTACTATTCTTTCGATTGCCGTACAGGCAAAAACATTGGATTTAATTTATTATCCAAAAACAGAAAAAGCAGAAGAAAAGCAGCCAGTATCTATTCCACTGTCCAAAAAGCATGCAACAAATTAAAAAAGCGAAAGGCTTCGGCCTCTCGCTTTTTTTATGCTCTTTTTTCCTTCTCGACTATGTGGCGCACTTGATAAAATCTATTTGCAAATTCAGTAACGTTTCTTGTTAAACGATAATTCACTGTAGACCCGATTGCCATTCCAATTACCGGAATACCTTGGAATAATTTACGACGAAGGGCATAAATCGAAAATGTTTTCAAAATTTGTTTTAAAATAATTTCAGTAGAAGCTGGTTGTAACACCGCTTCATCTCCTTCGTAGAAGAAGGAATCTTCTTGTTCTAGCTCTTGCAGTAAATTGTACCATGCGTATTGCTGAAGTCTTCCTGGTAGTAATGACGCATGAAATACCTTTAACGCAAGCATCATTTCATACGGCTTGTTCACATCATGCCCAAATGACGTTGCAATAAGTTGGACAGCCTTCACATTTAACGCAATCATAACCGGAAAATCAGCTGTTAATAATAATAAACCTCCAGCACCCGTTGCTCCGCCTTGTACGAATGAATATAGGCGATGTCGTGCTGTTTGCTGCTCTGCTATGTATGTTAATTGATCAATAGATAATGCTTTTAAATCCTCTAGTTGCTCAATCGATTCGTCAAATAATCTCGATGTTCCTAAAATACGATTACGCGCCTCTAACTGTGATTGTGAACTTTGAATCAATGCATGCAAATGAAAGAGCCATCCATCTGCTTTCGTAAAGAAATCTTTTCGTTTTTTCTCAGGTAGTTTCGCAATTGTAGTATGTACCCATTTATCAAACATTTTTTGAAAATCAGTCGCTTCTTGCTCAACTAATTGCGATTCCCATTCTTTTATATTGTCTAAAATGGCTTGTTCTCGCTTCGATCGCATCGTAACAACCACCTCGTTCGATTTTTTTCTATTGTAACATATTTCTGCTTATTCTTTGCAAATATGCTTGTCTATCTTTATTCACATACCACTTTTAGTGACATAAAATATTAACAAAAAGGATGAGATAAATCACATGAATCTATCCGATATAAAAAAAGAATATCATGCAGTATTCAGTTTAGGACAAAACTGCTGGCCTGCTTGGGCGTTATATCAATTCAAATTATCACCATTTTTTGGCGTTATTGATTTTATGCTAAGCCCATCATTAGAAAGGGTGAATATATTATTACAAAATCGATTTGACCGTTTTTTACAGTTAGAAAACTTATCCTTCATCTCATTTTGGGATGATGATGCGAAATTAAGACTACGGGACAATCTATATGAAATCGACTCCTGCCACGACTTTAAAACAGATGTAAACACACCAACTTCTTGGCCTTCTTATACAGAAATTAAGTTAAATTATGAGCACCGAATTAATCGTTTTCTAACAACAATTGACACAGCACAATCCATATTATTTATTCGAACTGGAGGAACATACGAAGAAGCACGTTCCTTGGAACACATTTTATCTCAAATCGTTACACATACATTCTCTGTCCTATTACTCATTCCTGAAGATGTACCAACTGTTACGGAAGAAGATTGGGGATTGCAAAATATTTGCGTTATAAAATGTCCTATTATGGATGTATTTCAGTACAATGAAACATTTTGGAATGACTTATTTAATGGCATCGTAATTCGACCACATTCTTAAATACACGACACTTTTATTACGCAATACATTATAATCATCCTTATACAAAATAAAGTGAAACTTTAATCAGTGGGGTTTTTGTTCATCCCCCACTGATTATTAGCCCTCACCAATCGGACTTTTACGGACAGCCCGCCCCCCCCACCTAACTTCTTTGCTTCCGCTGAATTTTGAGGTGGGGGTCTTACTGCCCGTTAAAGCGGGATAAATAAGGAGTGATTGTATATGTATCCACGTGCAAAAGCTTTCGGTCTTGCTTTACATCACGAGCGGCTTCTCGTACAAGAATATCATACAGACGATGAAACATATTACCGTCCTCTTGGCGGTTCAATTGAACTTGGTGAAAAATCAGCACATACCGTTATTCGTGAATTTCAAGAAGAGCTTCATACAGAAGTGGAAATCACTGCTTATTTAGGTTGCTTAGAAAACCTCTTTTATCTTGATGGAGAAATTGCTCATGAAATCATTCAGTTATATTCTTTACGCTTATTAGACACGTCACTATATGGAATAGAAGTACTGAATATACAAGATGAACAAACAGTATCGTATGCGAAGTGGATTCCCATTACAGCATTCATTCAGGAGAAAAAAGCACTATATCCAGATGGAATTTCAAACTATATCCAAAAGAAAAAAGACGAAATCCTATAGGACTTCGTCTTTTTTTTCATATATTAACCGATGTTTCCAAGACGTAGTACGTCACGAGCGATCATAACTTCTTCGTCAGTTGGAATTACAATAATTTTTACTGGAGAATGTGGGAAGTTGATGAATGCTTCCTCACCGAATACGTTATTGCGTTTTGCATCGAAGTATACGCCCATGTATTCAAGGCCTTCTAATACGCGTTCACGAATAATCGCACTGTTTTCACCTACACCAGCTGTGAAGATGATTGCGTCTACACCTTTCATACGAGCAGTGTAAGAACCGATGTATTTGTGGATACGGCTTACGAATACATCAAGTGCTACTTTCGCACGGTGATCGCCTTCTTCTTCTTTCGCAATGATGTCACGTAGGTCACTAGAGTAACCAGTAAGACCTAACATACCACTCTTCTTGTTTAATACGTTAACTACTTCTTCTACTGTTTGGCCTGTTTTTTCCATGATGTATGGAATTAACGCAGGGTCAATGTTACCAGAACGTGTACCCATTGTTACACCAGCAAGTGGAGTGAAGCCCATAGAAGTATCGATAGATTTACCGCCTTCTACTGCTGCGATACTTGCACCGTTACCTAAGTGACAAGAAAGTAAGCTTAAGCTTTCAAGTGGACGACCTAATAGCTCAGCTGCACGCTCAGTTACATATTTATGAGAAGTTCCGTGGAAACCGTATTTACGGATGCCGAATTTTTCATAGTACTCATATGGTAAGCTGTATAGGAATGCAGATTCCGGCATTGTTTGGTGGAATGCTGTATCGAATACTGCTACTGCTGGTACGTTTGGTAATACTTCTTGGAATGCTTTAATACCAACAACGTTTGCTGGGTTGTGAAGTGGTGCTAAATCGCTTAATTCTTCGATATCAGCTAATACTTCATCAGTAATTAGAACAGAGTCAGCAAATTTTTCGCCGCCGTGAACAACACGGTGACCGATACCGCCAATCTCATCTAGAGATTTAACGATTCCGTTTTCAGTTAATTTTTTAAGAAGCATATTAACTGCTACTGCGTGATCTGGAATGTTTGTAATTTCTTTTTGTTTTTCGCCATCTACAGTAATAGTGAAGATACTATCTTCTAAACCGATACGTTCTACTAAACCTTTTGTTAATACTGTTTCACTTGGCATTTCAAATAATTGGAATTTTAAGGAAGAGCTTCCTGCGTTAATCGCGATGATTTTTGACATCTAGTCTTTCGCCCCTTTTTCTCTTGGTAGTTGTGTGGATGTTTCCACAAACCGCTCGATTTTATCTGATCAAATTTACTAAATATGAAAACGTTTCATCATTAGCAAATTTTATACTCACGATTTTAATTTAAACATCGTACGACATATATTTCAAGTGAAAAAATTGTAACACCAAGAAAAAAAATATATTACAGATTTCAAAAAAATTCAGTTAAATCTTGTATATATTTAAAAATATGACATATCATATAAAACTGTACTACATGAATTACTAGCCCTGTTACATATACCTAGCCTTATTTATGCGTTGCAAACCAAGTATTTAATTGGTCCATAATGTCCTCCATCGCCTTCATGTTGGAGAATTTAGGTAACTCCACTAATAACGCCTGTTTTGGCATCGTTACACTAGGACCTTTCTTTTGGAGAACAAATATACTTTTTGCATTTTTCTCGTTTTTAAACATGGAAACAGGTAGCTGTAATAACCCCTGAATAAAGCATGTTTCTTTAATAAATGCATGCAATTTCGGTGCTTGATCACTTTCAAAAATGAAGTTCGGTACTAGGAAGAATAAGTATCCGCCTTCTTTCGTATGTTTCACACTTTGTTCAATAAATAGGTGGTGGGCATATGACATTCCTTCATCTGCTTTTAACTTATATTCACTTGCACCGATTTCATTTGGATAGTAACCAACCGGTAAATCTGAAACGACTGCATCAACTGGATCGATATAAAGCGGTGCTAGTCCATCTTGATGGAAGAATTCGATTGCATGCTTTTGTAAATTCGCATTTACTAAAGCAAGTTTAATTAGCACTTCGTCCACTTCTACACCAAATCCACTCATCGTAATGTTTTCTTGAGCACTATTGAAAACTGTCGTCATCAAGTTACCCGTTCCAATTGCAGGGTCTAACACAGTAATTTCATTTTGACCCTTCATAAATTTATGGAATAAGTAGCTCATGAACATACCAACTGCATCAGGCGTCATTTCGTGATTCGCTTGTACGCCTTCCTTCATTCCTTTTAAGATGGCTAACTGAAATGCTTTACGAATTTCTTCACCTTTATATGTTTCTTCATTAAACGTACTATATTCACGATTCAGCCTTTCAATTGCTGATTCTGATAATTCCTCTTGTAAAATCGCTCCTTCAAACAAGTTATCCCCTGTTTCTACAAGCGCCTCTAAATATGTTACATCTAATTCTTTACGTAAAACTACCGCAGAAGAATCAAAAATAGAAAATAAAGTTTCTACTGTCTGACTCACGTACATTCCTCCTTCTCTCTTTTACACATAACTTATATCATACCATAATCTGATTTTTTCCCAAAAGAAAAAGCGACCTCTTTTTTAGAGCTCCCTTTTTAGTGATGTATGATGTAACGTCTTCTCTCGTATATCGATTCCATATAGCAATATATGAGAGAAGACGACCTCTTACAAAGAGGTCATCTTCGTTCACATTATTTTGCAGCTTTTGCTGCTTCTAATGCTGCTTCATAGTTTGGATGGCTTGTACCTTCGCTTACGTATTCTACGTAAACTACTTTGTCATTGCTATCTACTACGAATACTGCACGAGCAAGTAAACGAAGCTCTTTCATTACTAAGCCGTAAGCTTCACCGAATGAAAGGTCACGGTGGTCAGAAAGTGTAACAACATTTTCTAAACCGTTTGCTGCACACCAACGTTTTTGAGCAAATGGTAAGTCAACGCTAATTGTTAATACTTTCGCGTTTTCAATACCTGCTGCATCTTGGTTAAAACGACGTGTTTGTGCATCACACACACCTGTGTCGATTGAAGGTACAACACTAATTAATTTCACTTCACCTTTGTATGTTTCTAAACTTACTGGAGATAAGTCATTTGCTAACACTTGGAAGTTTGGCGCTTGATCGCCAACTTTAACTTCTGTTCCAACTAAAGTCATTGGGTTACCTTTAAAAGTTACGTTTGCCACTTGAAAATCCTCCCTTATTTAAACAAAATATGTACAATGTAAATGATAGTTTGTCCCTATCGATAATGCAAATAAAATCGCTTTATTTACAAAAAAATTAAAGAAGCTAATCTATTGATCAGCTTCTTTATTCGTTAAATTTGAAATTCAGGATCGTCTTCTTTTCGTTTATCCATCATTTCTTTCACTTTATCAACAGCTTGTGGCGCTAATTCAATTATTTTATCGATGACGTGTGTTTGCTTATCTAAGTGCAACACTTTTACGCCTTCTCCATTTATAACAAGAAAAGCAACAGGATTAATAGAAACTCCTCCACCGCTTCCCCCGCCAAATGGATGGCGGCCTGAATGTTCTATTTTACCAAATTCACTTCCACCAGCCGCAAATCCGAAGCTAACTTTTGAAACGGTAAGAATTACACTTCCATCAGCAGCTTTAATTGGATCGCCGACAATTGTATTTACATCAGTCATTTGTTTTAAATGCTGCATTGCAGTTGTCATTAAACCTTGAATTGGATGGTCCATTCTATATCCCCCCTATGCTTGAACAGATTTTTCTGTCGTACCAGATCTTTGTCTTCTCATAAACACGAGTAATTTCACCGCTGTTTTTATAGTACGGAATATACGAAAAGATGCTGTTAACTCACATCTTGATGCAAATCCTTTCCCTTGAAAAACAGGAGTAATTTCAAATTCTGGTACGTCGACAATATGCATATATTGTCCTACAACTCCAGCAGCCATCCCTTTTGTCCCCCATGCATATCCGGTGACAATTCCAGTACTAGCTGCGTCGCCTGCTCCAATTTGCGTATGCCATTTCCAACCATTGATTTTCACTCGTTTGAGAAAATCTTTAACGATAGTATGAACTTCTTGCAGCTTTTTTATCAGTTCCCCCATACTATCAAGTTGTGCCATAATTTTATTATCAATTCCGCCGTCCTCTTCAGCTTTTTCGATTTTTTGTCCTGTTTTCTTCTGCTGTTTTTCAATTCTTTCCAACACATCAAATGTATATCGGATCATCCATATTTTCACTTGAAGCAAACATTGCTTTTCCATTTCTGAATATAAAAATGTCACTTTAAGCTTTATTTTCGACAATAGTATAAACAAAATAAAAAGGAGAAGAATTATTATTCCAATTATGAGCCACTTCATACGTATCATCCTTTCACTCCGTACCCATTATCGACAACTTTATTCATCATTAAACAGAGTTTTATAAGATTGAATATAAAAATTTTTCTAAAAATAAAAAGGTATTTTGACAATTTATATCGAAATATATTATTTGAACATATCGTCAGGGAACGGACTCTAATGATATGTAGCACGAAGCATAGAAAATTTAACTGCAGTGGAGGGATACATAATGGCAGATCGTCGCAATTTATTTTTCTTTTATGGTGATGACAAAGCAAAGCTCGTTGAAAAAATGAAACCAATCTATCGTATTTTAGAAGAGAATGGATTCACCATATTAGATCATCCAAAAAATGCAAACGCTATCGTCAGTGTTGGAGATGATGCAACTTTCTTACAAGCCGTTCGTAAAACTGGTTTTAGGGAAGATTGCTTATACGCAGGGATTTCTACGAAAGATGAAATTTCATTCTACTGCGATTTCCATATTGATCACGTTGATACAGCCCTTCAAGAAATTACAAAAAATGAAATTGAAGTGCGAAAATATCCAACAATTGAGGTAGATGTAGATGGTAGCACATCTTTCCATTGTTTAAATGAGTTCTCATTACGTTCTAGCATTATTAAAACGTTCGTTGTAGATGTTCACGTTGATGATTTATATTTCGAAACTTTTAGAGGTGACGGTTTAGTTGTTTCTACCCCAACAGGAAGTACAGCTTACAATAAATCGTTACGTGGTGCAGTTGTTGATCCGCTTATCCCTTGCTTCCAAGTAAGTGAATTGGCATCTTTAAATAACAACACATATCGTACACTTGGTTCACCGTTCATTTTAAATCACGAACGTACATTAACTTTAAAACTAAGACCAGACGGTAACGATTATCCTGTTATCGGCATGGATAACGAAGCGCTTAGCATTAAACAAGTGGAAAAAGCTGTTGTACGCTTAAGCGATAAACAAATTAAAACAGTTAAATTAAAAAACAACTCTTTCTGGGAAAAAGTACAGAGAACGTTTTTATAGTATTAAAATAACCGTAGAATTATGGTGGCCCATAATTCTACGGTTATTTATTTACCCCGATTGGCGCGAGCAACAACCTCTCGCTATCCGGCCGATATTCTTGTCAGTTTTTGTCGATAAGTCGATATATTTTAATAATCGCTGATATATTTCGAGTTACGGTCGATATATTTCAATAATCGCTGATATATTTTTACGCATCTTTTCTATAGACGACTCGGCCATCTATTACGGTCATTTCTGCCTGTACTTCTTTTATTTCTTCTGCCTCTATTTCAAAAATATCGCGGTCTAATATCGTAAAGTCTGCTTCATATCCTTTTGTAATTTGCCCTCGCTTCGCTTCTTTTCCAATCGCATAGGCACTTCCTGTTGTAAATAAAGAAACAGCCTCATATACCGTTAATCTTTCTTCTGGCATATAACATAAACCGTCAATAAAACTTCTACGTGTAACAGCGCTATATATACCTAGAAACGGATTTACTTGTTCAATGGGTGCGTCAGAACCACCGTTGCAGTGTAACCCTGCTTCTAGTAACGTTTTCCACGCGTATGCATAACGGAGACGATGCTCGCCTAGTTTTTCAATGACTGACGGGAAGTCCGATGACAGAAAGACGGGCTGAATATCGATAATAGCCGGCAAATATTTCATTCTCTCAATCAACTCTTCACGAGCGAGCTGACAATGAATAATGCGGTCGCGTAATCCTTTTGCTGGTGGATATAATTCAAGTGCATCAATGACATATTCAAGAGATAAATCACCGATTGTATGAATCGCAACTGGCATATGTAAGTCTCGTGCTTTCTTCACTAACTCCGCAAGCTCTTTGCGCGAGAAGATTGCAACTCCATTTGTTTCCTGCGCATCTTCATACGGTTCACTTAATAAAGCTGTTCTTCCGCCAAAAGAACCGTCAGAAAAAATTTTCATCGCACCAAATTCAATATAGTGTTCATTTTCATATTCTTTTCGTTCATGTGCTACTTCATGGTGAACGAGTAAATGTGCTTTAAATGGCATATCCTTTATGACATGAGAAAACGCATTGTGCGTTTTTCTAAAGCCCCCGTAATAATTTAAATCTTCCGTATGCCCACCAACGAGGCCATATTGCCAACAATCTTTAATCGCTGTTTGCAAAGCCCTTTGTAAATAAGCTTCATCAATTTCAGGTTGTACATGTTTAATTAATTCTTGCCCTTGTTCATATAAAAGTCCCGTTAACATATTTGATGAATCACGACCGATTTTCCCGCCTTTCGGGTCTTGCGTCATTTCTGTTATGTTCGCTTCTTGCAATATGTATGAATTCACCCATGTAACGTGACGACAAACTCGCTTTAATAAAATTGGATGTTCTTTAGAGATTTCATCTAAATCACGTACATGAACTTGCTTTGTATCTGTAAAATTATTTTCATTCCAGCCTTCTCCAATAATCCAAGAACCTTTTGGTGCTTTTTCTACGCGCTTTTGAACGAGAGTAAGCACTTCGCTATATGATGTGCAATTTGATAAATCTAGACGAAGTAACCTCTCTCCATGCCCAATAAGATGCATATGACTATCAACGAGACCTGGAATCATCGTTTTGCCTTTTAAATCGTGCAATTTAGCCACAGCATATCGGTTTTCTAACTCATCCTTATTCCCGACATCAACAATCATACCGTTCTCAACATAAATAGCTTCTACTTTTTCTTTCTCTTCTCGCATCGTGTAAATGGTGCCGCCATACCAAATTTCCCCCATATATTTCATCTCCTTTGTTTTATTGTATAAAAAAAGCACCATTCCAAAACATGGTGCTTTTCTAAACATTACTTTTGTTCAGTAGTAGACGTTGTAACTTGCCATTCAATATTAAATTTATCTTTCACTTGTCCGTATGCTGGGCTCCAGAACGTTTCTTGAAGGGGCATAATAACTTCGCCACCTTCTTGTAACTTATCGAATACTTCTTTCGCTTTTTCCGCGTTACTAATTTGAATTGCGATTGTTACTTGAGATCCAATTGCATGCCCTTGACCTGGGAATGTATCAGAAATCATAAGATCCGTATTACCAACTTTTAAAGTAGCGTGTAAAACGCGTTCTTTCGCTTCAGCTGGAACCGGGTATTCTGGATTTTCAGGCATATCACCAAAAGTTTGCATGACTTCCACTTTTGCATCTAACGCCTCTTTATAAAACTGTACAGCTTCTTGCCCACTACCATCTAAAACTAAGTACGGATTAATACCTAAAATCATACGGACACCTCTTTTTTTAATTTATAAAATCGAACTTGTGTTCGTTTTTATATTATCATTGTTTGCCATTTCATTCAACTATTTCCTTCACTGTTTTCAAATTTATTTTGACGGAATCTCCATCTCTTGTTTTCTAAGTTCAATACGGCGGATTTTTCCAGAAATCGTTTTTGGTAGTTCATCTACAAATTCAATTTTGCGAGGGTATTTATATGGTGCAGTAAGTTCTTTGACGTGTTGTTGGAGTATTGGAATTAATGTTTCTTCGTTCTTTTCTATATTCTCTCTTAATACGATAAATGCCTTCACGACACTTCCGCGAATTTCATCAGGACTTGCGACAACCGCACATTCTCTCACGTAAGGGTGCTTTACGAGCGCATCTTCTACTTCAAACGGCCCGATTGTATAACCAGAGCTAATAATAATATCATCACCGCGCCCTTCAAACCAGAAATAGCCGTCTTCATCTTTCTTTGCTTTATCACCGGTAATATAATAATCACCGCGGAATTGCATCGCTGTGCGCTCATCGTCTTTATAGTATTGTTTAAAGAGGGCTGGTGTTTCAATGTGAACCGCAATATCACCAACTTCGCCTACCCTTACCGGCATCCCTTCCTCATCTACAATATCAACGTGGTTGCCTGGCGTCGGTTTCCCCATTGATCCTGGTCTAATATCCATCCCTTTCATTACACCAACAAGCAATGTGTTTTCCGTTTGCCCATAGCCGTCTCTCACTGTAATATGAAAGTGCTTTTGGAACGTTTCAATGACTTCTCTATTTAATGGCTCACCTGCGGATACAGCGCTATGTAACGCTTCTAAATTGTACTCGCTTAAATTTTCTACCTTTGCCATTAATCTATACTCAGTTGGCGTACAACAAAGCACATTCACCTTATTATCGTCTAATAAATTTAAATACGTTTTTGGTTCAAACTTACCGTGGTATACAAACCCTGTTGCCCCCGAGCCTAGAGTTGCTAAAAACGGGCTCCAAATCCACTTTTGCCATCCTGGACTAGCCGTTGCCCATACAACATCATTCTCTTCAATTCCGAGCCAATTTGGAGCGCTCGTACGTAAGTGAGCATATGCCCACGCATGCGTATGAACAACACCTTTTGGATTTCCTGTCGTTCCTGACGTATACGATAAAAAGACCATATCTTCTTTATCTGTCTTTGCCATCTCTAACATGTCACTTTCTGTTTCTAACGCTGTTTTTAAATTCATCCATCCATCTACTGACTGCTCGCTCAGAACGAATTTTTGAAGAGATTCCATCGCTTCTATATCATCAAACTGTCCAATGTACGGCTCATAACTTACGATTGCTTTTACTTCCCCGTGTCCAATGCGGTATTCAATATCCTTTTTGCGTAACATTTCCGAACTCGGAATTACGACAAATCCTGCTTTAATCGCAGCGATATACGTCATGTATGCTTCAATTAAACGCGGCATCATAATGAGGAGCTTGTCCCCTTTTTGCAGACCACTCTTTATAAAAGCGTTTCCAATTTTATTTGCACCTTTCATTAACTCAGCGTATGTAACTTCTCGTCGATTCCCTTTATCATCTTGCCAAATTAAAGCAAGCTTCTCTTTATCACCTGTATATTTCTCTATTTCAGAAACTAAATTATAAGACGGTGGTGCCAACAATTCCTCTCTCTTCATAAACATCCTCCTTTTTCTTTATGCCTCCCTTATATAATAAAGAATTTTCTGTTAATTTTGAACCCTCATCTTTTGACAAATTTTTCAGTTCTGTCGAATATATCGAACACAACTTAGAATATATTAACAAAAAAATTAAATATATCGATTTACCGACAAATGGCGCCACAACACAAAAAAGAAAGAGCGGGAGAACCCGCTCTTTCTAAGCCATCTTATATGGGATTATTTTTGGAAACCGCCTAATTGTTGCTCAGCTAGTGAAACTAGACGTTTAGTGATTTCACCACCAACAGAACCGTTAGCGCGAGCTGTTGCATCAGCTCCAAGTTGAACACCAAACTCTTGAGCGATTTCGTATTTCATTTGGTCTAATGCTGATTCAGCACCAGGAACCGCTAATTTATTTGTGCTACGTGACATGTTATATCACCTCCTTGTGAGTATAGAGTGTGATAAATAACATGACTTCATACACGTTTTAGATATGGTAATTTATGGTTTTAGAAAAGTTCTTCGAATTTTTCTTCTTCCGCCACTACTTCTACCGTTTGTAATACCACTGTTTCTTTGTTCGCTACAGCTTCATCGATTAATGGTGTGAAATCGTATTTCGCTTCAAAACGATTCGCTTTTTCACGCTTCGGCTTCGTCGCTGGGCTTGCTGGTGTGAATACTGTACAGCAATCTTCGTACGGACGAATTGAAATATCATATGTGCCGATTTCTTCAGCGATTTTAATAATTTCTAATTTATCCATCGTAATAAGCGGACGAATAACTGGATAGTTTGTTACTTCGTTAATCGTATGCATACTATCTAACGTTTGACTTGCTACTTGTCCAAGACTTTCACCAGTCGTGATTGCTAGTGCGTTACGCTCCTCTGCGATACGCTCTGTAATACGCATCATCATACGGCGCATAACTGTCATTGAATAGCTAGATGGGATTTCTTTATTAATCGTTTTTTGCACTTCTGTAAATGGAACAAGGTGAAGTGTTACACGTTTACAGTATTTCGTTAACTCTTGTGCTAAATCGATTACTTTTTGTTTTGCGCGCTCACTTGTGAAAGGTGGGCTATGGAAGTGAACTGCTTCCACAGATACGCCGCGTTTCATCGTTAAGTACGCTGCTACTGGGCTATCAATACCGCCAGAAAGAAGTACCATTACTTTTCCGCCAACGCCAACTGGTAAACCGCCAGCTCCCATACGCTCATCGCACATAATGTAGCTATAACCACTGCGAATTTCTACACGTACATTTACATCTGGATTATGAACATCTACAGTAATATCTTCTGTATTTTCTAGAATGTGTCCACCAATCTCAGGTAATAATTCCATCGTTCTCATTGGGAAATGCTTATAAGAACGGTGTACAGTAATTTTAAATGTTTTCACATCGCCTTTTACTTGTAAGAAAGCTGCTAATGCACCTTTTTTAATATCTTCTAATTCTGATGGTACTTTCATCGCTAAGTTAAACTTATGAATACCGAATACATCTTTTAATCTTTCTGATACCGCTTCATGATCTTCACCATTTAATTGGATGTACATACGATCATGCGTTGCATCGATTTTAATATTTGGGAATTTTTTCAGTTTGAACTTCACGTTATCTTTTAATGTGCTTACAAATTTAGAACGGTTCTTTCCTTTAGTCGTCATTTCTCCATAACGAACTAAAATATATTCATATGTCATCATATTCCTTTACCTCATCACTTCATATAATTTTGGCATTGTTTCTTTCACAATACCTTCAAATTGCTTTACTTCTTCCATCGTGTTTTCTGGGGCCAAACTAATGCGAATAGCACTTGCAGCCGCCGCATGCGGTACTCCCATTGACACTAACACTCTGCTCACTTCATTTGCTTTTGAAGAGCAAGCAGATTTCGTTGATACATATACACCGTGTTCTTCTAAAGCATGAACGACCACTTCTGGTTTTAAACCTACAAATGATACATTTAAAATGTGCGGCGCTGCGTGTGCAAGCGACGTATTGATCGTTACGTCTTCCATCTCTTTAAAGAAACGAACAAGCTCTGCTTGTAAGCTTTGCAAATGAGCTACCTTTTCTTTCACTTGTTCCATCGTCATGCGAAGTGCTTTCACCATCGCTACAATGCCAGGTAAGTTTTCTGTACCAGAGCGGTACTTCAGCTCTTGTTGACCACCTGATAAAATCGGATCTAATCTTACGCCATCACGTACGTAAAGAAGACCCGTCCCTTTTACACTGTGGAATTTATGTCCAGATATTGAGCAAAGATCAATATGAGAAGCGTATAAATTAAGCGGTACTTTTCCTATCCCTTGTACATGGTCCACATGGAATCTTATTTTCGGATAATTCGATAATAACGTTCCAATTTCAGCAACAGGCTGAATTGCTCCAGTCTCGTTGTTCACGTGAATAATTGACACAAGAATCGTATCTTCACGAAGCGCTCGTTTTACATCCTCTACCGATACAACACCATGCTCATTAACCGGTAAATATGTTACATCAAAACCGAGATCTTCTAATTGTTTATATGCTTCAAACACAGACGCGTGTTCAATATTTGTTGTAATGATATGTTTACCGCGCGAACGATTCCTCATCGCTATCCCTTTAATCGCAAGGTTATTCCCTTCCGTTCCACCTGATGTGAAAATAATTTCAGAAGGTTTAACATGAAGAAGCTGCGCTGCAATTGTTCTTGATTGTGTTAATAGACGCTCTGCCTCTCCTCCAAGCGAATGAATAGAAGAAGGATTCCCAAAATATTTCCCCGCAACCGTTACGTACGATTGAAGAGCTTCTGGATATGGCTTTGTCGTCGCACTATTATCAAAATAGATCATCGTTCTTCCCCTTTCAGCGCTGTCACATCATATAATCATATCACAAATACGTGTCATTACGCTAAGACTACTCAAAGGTTCCGTTATATTTTAAAACGAATAACCTTACTGTATTCCGCTCTTCATTATAGCAACATCGCCTGCAAAATTACACAAAAAAACAAACCCTTATGAAAGGGTTTGTTCATTGTCTACATATTCAGCTATTTTTTGAACAACGCCAGGCTCAAGTTGCTCTAGTACAGAAGCCGCTTGTTCTAAAGCAGCATCGTATTGATATTCACGGAATAATTTCTCCGCGTAATTTAAGCTCTCTGCAAGGTTTTCATCATGACTGCGGTAACGATTACCATATTGAATTAATTTTTCAACTAAATACGCTTGTCCAATTAACTCTTCTGTCATTTCAGCTACACCATTAACAGTTTTGTAAGCTTCTTCTAAACTGCTATTTACAGCATTCATATTTAACGGCTTCACTTCTAATTGCTCATATACAGCTTGCATTGCCATTTGTCCTCTTTTTAAATCTTCCATAATGCTCTCTGGAAGCCCTGGCAAATTCGACTTTTGCATAAAGCGTTTCGTTTCGAAAATAGTATTTCGCATTTCTTGTAACTTCTCACGCGCTTCAAATTCTTCTTTACGCATCGTTTGCAGCATTTCTTTATATTCTGCATGAAGTACTTTTAATGTTTCACATTGCTCATAAATCTCTTCTAGTTCCTCACGAATAATAGAGAAGGCAATATCTTGTTCCGCAACGCGTAATTGCAGCATTTCAAAACGTTTCATTAAAATGTGCATTTGCTTTTCAATTACTTTTTGAGACTCAATGTCTTTATCTTGTAACTGATAACTTTGTTTCACAAGTTGTGTTTCTGCTTTTGTTTCAATCGTTTCAATGCGAATTTCTTCTAAGTCTTCATAAACAGAAAGTGTTTTTTGCTCCACATAATGTCTCGCATGTACTTCTTGTTCTAGTTGATCATAGAAGCTATCTAAACTTGTTTTTAAGTTTTCTACTTTTTCAGCCGCTTCTGTTATGTGAAGCTCCTGTATATCCATTAAACATATTTGTAGTTGTTTCTTCATATCGCGAACTTCTTTAGGGATTTCCAAATACTCTAATACATAACCTTGTCTTACCATATCATTATGTCCGTGTAATAAATCTTCCAGCTGAACCGGTAACGTCGCTTGACACTCCACCAATAAATCTGGAATTTGGTGAATAATGATTTCTAAATCTGCTAAACCTTCTTCCAAACTAATAACAATTTCTCTCGCTTTTAAATAGTCACCATTATTTGTTGCTTCTTCAAAGGTTTTAAATTTCTCAGATTCAGCGTCTAGCATCTCTTCGATTTTCTGCTCTGCTGCTCCATACATATGTCTATGAGCAAGAACACTCTTCTTCATACTACGATATGTATCACGTAACCCTTCAATTTCCGAGCTATTTTTTTCATGGCTTTCTAACAATTGCTGTAATTCATTTAAAATGTCTGTAATACGATTATCAGCGTCATCTAAACCACTTATGGATTCATTCATCGCATGCTTTGCTTTTCGGAAGGAGAATTGCGAGGCGAATTTTCGCGCTTGCGCTAAATCTTTTTCAGCTTTCGGAATGGTTGTTGATACAATTTCATCCCATTCTTCACGCCATTTACCAAACAGTTCTTCTGTTTGACCCGTCATATTTAAATCTTTCACCCGTTTTAGTTCATCTGCCACAGGTTTATCTTTTATCTCTTGTTTCCACTGCTCAAGTGCTTCAATATCTTTATATGAACGATTTCTTATCACAAGCTCTATCATGAGCAGCACTAGAATAGAGCTTACTACAATGATAACGATCGTCAGGATAGAATCCATGCAAAAAAGCCTCCTAGTTATATCTCTTTTTTTGTCCGTTCCGTTTATGAAATGGAAGGCATTATGTATAAAAAGGGAATTCCCCTATATTTAACAACTAACAATGTACTAATCATACCATGTAATGGTTTGTTTTTGACCTAGTTTTTTTAAAATTTCATGTTTCTTTCAATGCAATTGTAATCTTTCTCAATATTCCGTTTGGATTACCTCTCCTCATCAAATGAATGCAGCAAAGGGCCTTCTTCCATATGAGATGCGAAATATATTTTACGTACAAGTGGCGGTTCAATAGAAATCGCATGCACATTTCCTTGCCTTACCGCTTGCTCTACTAATATTTCTGGAAGTAACGTGATGCCAAGTCCAGCACTGACCATCGCAAGCATCGGTTCTGCATAAGAAGTTTCAAATGCAATAATCGGTTTCGCACCTATCCCTTGAAACAGATTCGTAATCATTTTCCTTACATCGCAGATTTCTGGGTATACGATTAACTTTTCATTTTGCAAATCTTCCATTCGAATTACTGTTTTCTCTTTATAAAGATGATCATTTGAAACGACACACACAATTTTTTCTTCTCGTATTTCTTTTATACACGTAGCACCTTCTACTACTGAATCGATGAACATCGCTTCAATCTTCCGTTCTTTAAAAAGTCCTATCAGTACTTTCGTATGCTCAATTTTCCATTCTATTTCGAACCCGTCACCTAATATATCTTTACATTTTGCTATGTAATGTGCTGCTAAACTTGGCAATATCCCTATAGAAATGTTCCTCTTCTCTTGAAACTTCTTCATTTCGGCTTTCACTTCATGTATGTGTCCCAAAATCGGTAACATTCTTTTTATAAATAACTCTCCAGCCTCCGTTAACTCCACTCCTTGCGCGGAACGCTTCAGTAAAGTAACTTCTAAATCCGCCTCTAACCTTTGAATTTGTTTACTAAGCGCCGGCTGAGAAATATGTAAAATTTTACTCGCCTTTGATAAACTTCGCGTATTTTTCACTTCAATAAACGATCGTACTGCCTCCAAATCCATCGTACACACCTCTAACAAAAAGTTATAACCGTTATAAGAAATCGATATTTCCTCCTATAAACAATTACTCTTTATACTTATTTCATCAACTTACTATAACGAAATGTAAAGGGGAAAGATACTCTTGAACAAAAAACAAATGCTACTCGGATCCCTCCTATGCTTACTTGCCGTAACGGCTTGGGGATTTATGTTTCCTGTCATGGCAAACGCCTTACAGTTTATCGATCCGTTCTTCTTCACAACGATTCGCTATGGATCAGCAGCTATTATTTTTCTTATTCTGCTATTACTTACCGAAGGGACAAAGTCACTCCGCTTAGAAAAGAAAACACTTTCGTTACTCTTTTACGGAACAGTCGGTTTCGCAGGATATGGTTTTCTCGTTTTCTACGGACAACAACTTGCCGGACCGTCTGGAGCCATCCATGCCGCGATGATTCAGTCTCTTATGCCACTCATCGCTTTATTATTGCAGTGGCTAACAAAAAACAAACGTCCACAAAACTACACATTCCTTTATATGTTTGTTGCACTTATCGGTGTTATGCTTGTCATTTCAAAAGGAAATATTCACTTATTATTTGGAGCTGCCAGTCACCTTTCAACAAATATACTTATGCTGTGCGGCGTTACTTGCTGGGTTATTTATACAAGCGGTGGTGCTCGTTTTCAATCTTGGTCACCACTGAGGTACACGACGTTAACTTGTTTATTTGGCTCAATATCACTCATCGTTATTGTCACTTTCTTTACTTACACAAACGTCATTACTATACCGGCACTACGTACAATTATGAACGTTCGTTTTGAACTTTTATATATGTCGATTATTGCAGGCGTTATCGCAGTATTTTGCTGGAACGCAGGAAATCGCCATATTTCATCTATTAACGGCATATTATTTATGAATTTAGTTCCTGTGCTTGCACTTATTGGTTCCATTTTTCGAGGTTATACAGTCGACAAAATTGAAGTTGTCGGAGCCTCACTAACAATTATCGCGCTATTATGCAACAATTTATGGCAAAGAAAAGAAAGCACAAAAATCCCCACCTCCGTTCGTTAGGTGGGGATTTCTCACATATGAACAGCTCTTGGCCATTCATAATACATATTCGTTATACATAATGTTTGTTCTATCCATTGTTCAATTTCTTTCGTGTACATTTCTAAGAAAAAGGTCTCAGATGGAAAAGAATGCAGCACTTCTGATATATATTGCGGATATAAAAACGGCATATTCATCATGCCTTTTAATTGCGTCATAAACATTGTAAAAGATACCTTTTTAAATTCTTGTTTCATTTGTCCCTGTCTAATTATTTGCTCTATATAATATCTTTCTTTAGAAAAATAAACAGTCATCACTTCGCGAATTAATGTCGTATCAAGCGAAAGCTCTCGGTAAAAAAAACGTGTCAGTTCCCTATTTTCAAATTGATATCGTAAAATCCCGCGTACCATTTGCACCATCACATCTTTAGCTGACAAATATTCTCTCTGTTCAAACGACATTTCAATCACATGAATATATCCTTCTAAAAAATCAGTAATAAGCTGCTCTAATAGACCTTGCTTTCCAGCAAAATAATATGAAATATTCGCTACATTCACATCCGCTCGCTTTGCAATGTCTCGCACCGACGTTCCATCATACCCTTTCGTGTTAAACAACGATATTGCCGCATCGATTACTTTTTGTTTCGTCTGTTTCATGCGCTCACTTCCTCTCACTGAACAGCTATAGTGTAAATTTCTTGACTTTTAAGACAAATTCCTTTAATTTTCTATCGACAAAGTCATGTGAAATACATCGTATTTTGCTAATATTTTACACATCTCGATAAAAAAGGAGCTGTTTCCATGTTTACTAAAGAAAGTTATGCAGGATCTCGCGTGCAGCAATATGAGACAGTAATAAAACAACTGGATGCATTATTAACTGGCGAATCAAACGTAGTCGCAAACTTATCAAATGCGTCCGCATTATTAAACCAATTTTTAGATCGCGTTAATTGGGTTGGCTTTTACGTAACAGAAGGAAATCAGCTTGTTCTTGGACCATTCCAAGGAATGCCTGCTTGCGTGCGCATTCCATTTGGACGAGGCGTTTGCGGCGTTGCAGCTGAAACGAAAACAACGCAGCTTGTAGCAGACGTCCACCAATTCCCAGGGCATATCGCTTGCGACAGTGCTTCAAATTCAGAAATTGTCGTACCGATTATTAAGGATGGGAATGTCATTGGTGTACTTGATATTGATAGTCCTGAAAAAGATCGTTTCGACGAAGTAGATCAGCGCTATTTAGAAAAGTTTGTGGAAACACTCCTGAAACATATGTAACAAAAAAGAGCCAGTTATCGATTAAGTACATGACGTACAAAACCGATAGCTGGCTCTTTTTTATTGATTACTAACAGTAGATATTTTCTTTAACGCTTGCTCTAAATCAGAAACGATATCCTCCCACGATTCTAAACCGACAGATAAACGTATTAAATTATCATAAATGCCCATTTCTTGTCTTAACTCAGCTGGAATCGCAGCGTGCGTCATCGTTGCCGGGTGCTGAATTAACGTTTCTGTATCTCCTAAACTTACCGCAATTGTAATAAAGTGAAGGTCATTAATAAACGCCTGCGTCTCTTCTTTCCCGCCTTTAATTGAAAAAGATATAACGCCGCCCCCACGTTTCATTTGGCGAGATGCTAACTCTCCTTCTGGGTACCAAACACCTTCTACCGCATCATGATTTTTTAGGAACGATACAATTTTTTCTGCATTATCACAATGGCGGTCCATTCTTACCGCTAGTGTCTTTAATCCGCGTAACAATAACCACGCATCAAACGGTGCCATAATACCGCCGATATCTTTTCGCATCGGGCGAATTTTTTCAGCTAACGCTCTCGTTTTACAAATTGTTACACCCGCTACAACATCACCGTGACCACCAATATATTTTGTCGCACTATGAACAACGGCGTCACAGCCAAGTTCAAGCGGTCTTTGTAAATAAGGTGAACAAAACGTATTGTCAACAATGACAAGTAAACCATTTCGCTTCGCAACCCGAATCACTCGTTTTAAATCAATTAATTTCATTGTCGGATTAATCGGTGTTTCAACGAAAATAAGCTTTGTATTTGGGCGAATTTTATTTTCAATATCAGCCTCTGTCTCCATATCACAAAACGAATGCGTAATCATAAATTTTTCTTCCAACACTTCCAAAAAGCCGTATGTGCATCCGTATAATCCATTTGAACAAATAATATGATCTCCAGCTTTTAGAAAACCAATTAACGTTGCGGAAATAGCTGCCATACCGGATCCGAAAGCAAGCGCTTCTTCTCCTCCTTCTAACACCGCCATACGTTCTTCAAATAATTTCACAGTCGGATTTCCAAGTCTTGAGTAAATATAAGATGGATCCACTCCCGCAAAACTCGCCTCTCCTTGCTGCGCAGTCTCAAATGTAAATGTAGACGTTTGAAATAAAGGCGGTGTCAAACTTCCTTTATGTTCCTCTGATGTATAACCGTGATGAATTAACGCTGTCTCCATATGCTTCTTTTTCATAAAAACATCCCCTTTTATGTTTTTATTGCCGCATATTCACCAACAAAAATTTGATGAACGTTTTTACTACATTTTATGTAAGCGTTTTATTTGTGTTTCTATCTCTTCTTTTATATCGTTTTAAATTCCTTCTTGTTCATTTCCAAAATTTATATGCATAAAACAAAAACGTACTCGCTTGACGAAACTCTGGGTAAAAGATATAATAGCGTTTGTGTAAAATAAAAAGGCAGCCTTGTAATGTGAGTTTATCGTTTGTATTTTGTTCCTCTGCGGAGGTGTATCTCGTAACTCCCTGCTGCTGGAGCGAAGGTACATGAAAACAAAATGCCCGTAAATATCGATTACGTCTGTTTTTATTTTACGTAAATAAAAACATTTTAAAGGAGGAGTCAACTATGGCTCGTTATACAGGTCCAGCTTGGAAACTGTCTCGTCGTCTTGGAATCTCTCTAAGCGGCACAGGAAAAGAATTAGAAAAACGCCCTTACGCACCAGGTCCTCACGGTCCTAACCAACGTAAGAAACTTTCAGAATACGGTTTACAATTACAAGAGAAACAAAAACTTCGTCACATGTACGGCATGACTGAGCGTCAATTCCGTCGCACATTTGACCAAGCAGGTAAAATGCCTGGTAAGCACGGCGAAAACTTCATGATCCTTCTTGAAGCTCGTCTTGACAACTTAGTTTACCGTATGGGCTTAGCTCGCACTCGTCGTGCAGCTCGCCAATTAGTAAACCACGGTCACATCATGGTTGATGGCGCTCGCGTAGATATCCCATCTTACCGTGTAAAACCTGGTCAAACTATCAGCGTTCGCGAAAAATCTAACAACCTTGTTGTTGTTAAAGAAGCGATCGAAGTTAACAACTTCGTACCAGAATACTTAACTTTCGATGCTGACAAATTAGAAGCTACTTACACTCGTCACGCTGAGCGTGCTGAGTTACCAGCTGAAATCAACGAAGCATTAATCGTAGAGTTCTACTCTCGTTAATCTTGGTACTCTGAAAAGAGTCGTATTAAAAGCCTTAGGAACCTTGTTAATTCAAGGATTCTGGGCTTTTTTTATTTTATTTGATAATGCAAGATAAAGCATAAAAAAGAATGTAATTGGGGCCAGTTTGGGGCCACAATAAAAAGGCTGGCGTGTGTATAGAAATTGGTAAGTGTAAGTATATTAATAAAAAATATTTCGCCCCTAAAATTTCAGGAACGAAAACTCATTCGTAGTCCAATTTTGGACAGTGAGTCTGACTAGTGAAAATTCACTTATCTATTTTCGGATATTCATCAATTAATTTAATTCACTCCCCAAAAGTGGTGACTCAAACCCACTAGCTAGATGTTTCGATTTTTAAAATATCTATAAATTGAATTTTTTGTATTTCGTTTCTCTATTACATATTTTTCCGCAATCCCCCTCTATAAATTTGCTATACTTGTATTGGTAATTTTATACACACAAAAAAGAAGGGGGGAACAAATCAATTGGGGCAAATACGAGTTACTCCTGAAAGATTAGAGGAAATTGCAAGTTCTGTAGCACGGGCAAAGGGAGATAGTGAAAGAACCATTCAAGATCTTACACTAATCATTTTCAATTTACAAATGCAGTGGATTGGAACATCGCAACAACGCTTTTATGCTGATTTTTTTGAAGCGAAAAAGCAGATGGAGTCATACTTAAAACATTTAACGTTCACAGAGTTAGAATTAAGAAGAATTGCGAAAAAATTTCGTGAAGCGGATGAAAAAGCATACGGTGAATATAATCCAGTTGATAAAATCTGGACAGCCTTTCAGAGAGGAAGTGGGAAGGCAGCAGGAGATCAGCTTATTGAGCCGCTTGAAAAAGCAGGAAAACAAGTATTAGACTTTTTCGGAAACTTAGTTGATGACCCAAAAGGAACATTCGAAGACGCGAAAGATGGAATCATGGACTTTGTGGAGAGTTCTGTTCATGACAAGAAAGAGGAATTTAAAGATAAATACGAATTTATTAGAGGCCTGTGGAATGACCCTATCGGAACACTGAATCATGAAAAAAACGAAGCAATTCAAAAGATGTATGATATGCGAAACGTTTTGTCTGACTGGTATATAAAGAACGTAGAATACGGTGATACAGAAAGCTATGTAGAATCGTTAGCATATGGAGCGACTTCCTTGGCGATCCTTGCAGTTGGTACCAAAGGTGCTGGTGCTGTAGGTAATGGCGTAAGGTGGGGTAAAGATTTACCATCTATGTCGGCCTTTCGATTCGGAATTCGTTTAGAACCGGCCGTTGCTTATGGTAAAATAGATTATAAAGTAGATACTATTAAACCTTTAGATACATATTCGTTTGCGAAAACTTCAAGTGCAGTAAAAAGAAATTCACCGGGTGCAGTGACTTCAAGCTTTAATCTTGAACGAAGTTTAAGTACTCAAAAGCAGTTAATGTTTAATGATGGTGCTATTGGTGTTATTCCTCAAGAAGTTCGAGAAAAATTAGTAGGAAGAGAATTTAGTTCGTTTGATGAATTTAGAAAAGAGTTTTGGAAAACCGTTGCTGAGTCAAGTTATGCAAAAGAATTTAATTCTATGAACATTAAACTTATGGAAAAAGGATATGCACCATTTTGTCCGAGTTCGGAGAGATACGGAAATCATAAGACTTTTATCTTGCACCACAAACAACCTATTCATCAAGGTGGCGAAGTATACGATCTTGATAACTTGATTATTGTATCTCCAAAAATGCATCAAAATATTTTAGATCCAAAATATCACTTTGGAAAAAAAGGATAAACATAAAATTTGAAACGGAGGAGACCAATGACTCAAAAATTAACTAAACATGAAGTTCTTGAGCTTGTAAAAAAAATATACGAACTTAATATGACAGAGGAAGAAGTTAGTGAAGCTGTAGACATTTTCGAGGAAAATGTTCCTTATCCTGGTGCGGGAGATCTGATTTTCTGGGATGCGCGAGAATTGACACCCGAAGAAGTAGTAGAGATCGCTTGGAACTATAAGAAAGACGAAAAATAAAATATTAAAGGACAAGCCGCCCATCTAAAAATGAGCGGCTTTCTTCATTACCTAATCCATTTTATACTGTCTTATTCGATCTAGTGTTAGTATTTCTTTTTAGTGCCAATACAACATTAGATTTATCATTTCTAAAGTTAGCCAGTGTACCTTCTGCTAAACCAGTTAATGCTTCAAACATATCTTCACGTAGACTTAATTGATACTCACTTGAAAGTTCTTCTAAAATGCTATTGCCATCAAAAACATCATTTTCAAACAATGCAAGAATTGATTTTTTAATTAAAACTGGACTTGTAGGCTTAGATTGTCCATCTAATGGTTCTTTTTTTCTCCAACCATTTTTACTCATTTGTCTTTGCAGATATGAATATTGATTGAAAGTAATTACCCCTAAATTATATGCTCTTCTAATCATTACTCCCACAGAAACATGCCACTTCTTCTTCATAAAGACATAATGGTCTAGATCAATCGGAAACATACTAACATCTCTAATAAAAGGCTCCTTAGGTAGTAGAAATGCACTAGCAAAATCATTTGCCTGCTGTTCCATTTCCCTTTCTTCATCTTTAGACAACGTAGATAAGTCCAGATAAGGCTCATGAATTAATATGTGAGCAAGCTCATGAGCTGCTGCTATAAGCATTACACCAAGTAATCCAGGAAAAGGAAGCATTATTCTTGAATGGTTTAAAACATTCGCAAAAGAAAAGGGCTTCGAGCGTTTAGTATTACAAGAAGTCATAACCAAAGCAGGTTACCACTTTGCATTAAAAAAATAGGTTTACAAAAGCGTGTAATCTATACGTGGAAACATTCGGAGATCCAAGCAGTATTGATGGGGATTATGAATTATATTTAACGTAAAGAATGAAGTAAAAGTGAACAAATATTTCTCCTATGCGTTCACTTTTTACTTGGTGAGTTATCGTATATAGTACGTTCTTTTCTTTCCATAAGACTTTCTTTTTTATTCATGATTTTTTATCCCTTTTCTTTTTATTCCCTTTGTAAATAAGTATCGTACACAACTTACCATCTTCCAGAACAACCTTTCTGTCATAATACGCTAGAATTTCATCACGCTTTATTTTTTCGATTTCTTCATCGTACCTCCAATATCCAGCACGAAGTAGAAACTCAGAATATCCTTCTGAAATCGGTAATTCATAACCATCTAAGGTTATTTTAGTTACTTCAATGCCTTCTCTAATTATCATTTAATCGCCCTTTCAGTTGGAATATGGATAAGTTTGCTTTTGAGATATGTTAATACCTTTACAAAATAATAAGTTACTTAAACAATTTAATAAACAAGTTTTACTTTGATAGTGAGTTTATATGTAATTAACCCTCCGAAGTTGGCATGGTTATCCTGAAAATGGTCCGAAACCTGATGGTCCATTTAGATTATTAGAAGGTGAAGAATATAACCAAGCAAGAAAAGCCGCAAATAGTGCTAATAGGAAGATTCATAGAGAAAACCCTGAATTTAAAGGGAAACAAATCCATGAAGTTCACCCCGTAAAATACGGCGGTAGTCCTACAGATTTAGCAAATAAACTTCCATTATCCCCCACAGAACACTATCAGTATAATAACTATTGGAACAGACTTATGAGAGAGTTAAAAAAGCTAAAGGAGAATGAATAATCATGGATAATATATTTCATAAATACATTGAAGATATGGATTTGGAACAACCCACATCATTAGAAAATATCACTGTAATTGAATCTCAATTGAATATAAGTTTTCCAACAGACTATATTTCTTTTATGCTAGAATCAAACGGTGCAGAAGGTGCAATTGGTGAAAATGGATATCTACAATTGTGGTCAATTGATGTTTTAATACAGCATAACGAGGGCTACGAAGTAAAAGAATTTGCACCAGGAGTCACTTTGTTTGGTTCAGACGGTGGGAATGCAGCTTACGGTTTTTTTGAAAAAGGCGGGGAAACTCAAATAATTGAAATACCTTTAATGGGAATGGATTTAGATGAAATGGCAGTAATCAGTAACACTTTTGTGGATTTCTTAGACTGCTTATATAATGAAGCATAATGAGGTGTATATATGTCTTTAAGAGAATTAGAACAAATAGACTTATTAGCCGTTGAAAAAGAAACAGGATATGTTCATCTTATTATTGCTGATGAAGAGGATTGGTCAGACGAAGAAGAACACGTATCTTTATTGATAGAGAAGATTTATGCTTACTTAGGAGTTATTGAAAGTGGAGCGATATATGAAATGTATCCTGATGCTAAGGGACGACAATTTGTTATTAGCATACACGGAAAATATCGTTGTACTGAGTACGGTGAAGAGTTTTTTGAAAAGACTGAGGAAATAGTTATGAAAGCTGGATACGGTTTCCAATATATACATAAGCCCCATGAAGAAGGGGACAATTTAGCAAAAAAAAACATTTAAGTCACACTCACACGAGCTGTGACTTTTATTATGTAATATTTATAAATTCCCCTAGACATTTCACACCCCCCTACCCTCATAATACATGCGATGCATGTATTATGAGGGTAGGGCCTTCGAGAAGGTACCTCCACAATGTATAGAATTTGCATACGAAAACCAAAATGACTGCCGATAACTTTAGTTATGTAAATACCAACATTCAACTAGCTCTTTTATCAATATTTGTACAAGAAACCATTAAAAATAATATGTGTATACCAAAAAGAAGGTATCTCTCAAAAACCATTTTCACTGACTTTTTGGACACCTTCTTTTTTCGTTTATATATAAAATAAAATTATTTATTTCCCTCTTTCTGAACATATACATAAGCATCTTTCTGCTCTTTATGTACATCAACCTTCGAATTCTCTGCAAGCTGACCCGCATTTAGCAAAGAAAAAATAATGAGCGCTTCTAGTGACATTTTGTTTTACCACTCCTTTCTAGTTGTTATACATTTATCATACCGCTTACATGTGATTTCCGTATGAACTCGAAAAGGAGATTACAACAAAATGGTTACAAGTATATGAATGCACGCTATAATAACCATAAAATAGGAGGTTGATTCATTTTGACAATAAACCAAATGGTTCAGTTAGGCAGTGCATGTATGTTGTTTATTACTTCCGCGCTTATTAATTGGTATCAGGGGAGTAATTTAATAGATGATCCTGATGAATGGAAATATAGCGCTAAGTTTACGAATTACTTCAAAGGCACCGTTTCTAATTACGAAGATATTTATCAAATTGATTTCTTTATATATGCAGCAAAATTTTATCCGACAGCATTTATCGTTATGTTAATTAGCTTACTTTATATGCTCATATTAACTCTTTATATTCTATTTAAAAGAAAAGATACAGCGATTTAAATCCATACATAAAAAACCCCGAATCATAAACTTTTCAGCCTACAATTCGGGGTACTATTTGTTTATATTCGTTTCTAATTAGTAACGAATTAAGAAATATTTCTTTTTACCGCGGCGAATGATTGTGAATTTACCTTCGATGCGGTCTTTTTCTGTTACAACGTAGTCTAATGCTTGTGTACGCTCACCGTTTACGTAGATTGCGCCGTTCGTTACATCTTCACGTGCTTGACGTTTTGATGGAGAGATTTTGCTTTCTACAAGTAAGTCGATTAATACTGTATCTTCTGCAGTACGTTCTACAGATGGTACGTCTTTGAAGCCTTGCTCGATTTCGCTTGCAGTCAGTTCTGCTACAGAACCGCTGAATAATGCAGCTGAAATTTTAATCGCTTGCTCTAATGCTTCTTCGCCGTGAACAAGTTTTGTCATTTCCGCACCTAATGCTTTTTGTGCTGCGCGTTTTTCTGGTGCTTCAGCTACTTGTTTCTCAAGCTCAAGAATTTCTTCATGAGATAAGAATGTGAAATATTTTAAGTATTTAACAACGTCGCGGTCATCTGTGTTAATCCAGAATTGGTAGAACTCGTAAGGAGTTGTTTTCTCTGGGTCTAACCAAATTGCGCCGCCTTCTGTTTTACCAAACTTCGTACCGTCAGATTTTGTAACAAGTGGAATTGTTAAACCGAATGCTTTCGCATCTTCTTCTGATTTACGGATTAATTCAAGACCAGCTGTAATGTTACCCCATTGATCACTACCACCGATTTGTAGGCGGCAATTATGGTGTTGGTATAAGTTTAAGAAGTCGTATGATTGTAAAATCATGTAACTAAACTCAGTAAATGAAATACCAGTTTCTAAACGAGATGCTACTGTATCTTTTGCTAACATATAGTTTAAACCGAAGTTTTTACCGATATCGCGTAAGAATGAAATGACATCTAAGTTACCAAGCCAGTCATAGTTGTTAGCCATCGTTGCTGGGTTGTCCACGTTTTCAAACTCTAAGAAGTTTGAAAGTTGGTTTTTAATGCTTTCTGTGTAGTAAGCAACTGTATCTTTCGTATTTAATGTACGCTCCGCTTTTTTTCCACTTGGGTCACCGATCATACCAGTACCACCGCCAACAAGTGCGATTGGTTGGTGACCAGCTAATTGGAAACGACGTAACATTAATACTGGTAACATATGACCGATGTGTAAGCTATCCGCTGTCGGGTCGAAACCACAGTATAATTTAACGCTTTCTTTTTCTAATAATTGCTCAAGGCCCTCAGCGTCTGTTTGCTGATTAATTAGACCGCGAAATTCAAGATCTTGTAAAATACCCATATCCTACATACTCTCCTTTAAGTTCATTACTGGCGTGAAGGTTGAAAACATAAAAAAATCGCCCCTTCAAATAAGGGACGATTTTGATTATCGCGTTACCACCCTAGTTGCAGACCAAAAAAGCCTACCACCTTATTTACATAACGGCTTAGCACCGTCTCTTCCCTTTTGAATACAATTCAATCGAAAAAAGATGCTCTAGGGGCGTAATTCGCGATCATCTATGTGCTGATTTTCACCGGCCATCAGCTCTCTAAAACAGGGAAATGATCACTACTTCTCCCTTTCCACGCTCAATTATTCATATACTTTTCTTTATACCATCATTTATATAGGCGTGTCAAATAAGGGTCGGGTTTCTCTTCTTGCCAATCCTTTACAACGTCGCAAAGAGTATCGTAATAAGAGAAAGAATTGGAACCCCAATTAATAACGATACATGAAACACAACCGATAAATCATTCCCAATCGTCGCCTCTACAGGATCTTTCGCTGGAGAACCAAGAAAACCGATTAATCGATCGAAGCGACTTACCGTTTTCGGAAAGTCGGGTACTTCTACATGGTCACTATCTAAATGCTGTCTTAATTTATATTCACTCTTAAAGGGATTTTCGCTCAATTTTATCCACCTCCAGCAATTGTTTCAATTTCTTTATCCCGTTATGGAGTCTCGATTTCACTGTTCCAATCGGAATGTTTAATATCTCCGCAATCTCTTTTTGCTGCATATCATGATAATAAGAAAGAATGAGGACAGCTCGCTGTTCTTCCAGAACTTTCAAAATTGCTTCTCTTACTGTAAGCCGATCTTCGTGAGAAAATTCTTTTTCCGGAATCGGCACTAAAAATGGCAAAAGCGTACGCCACTTTTTTCTTCTATTTAATTTATTAATCATAAGGCGATAACCGATTTGAAATAAATACGTTTTTATTCTTCCTTTTTCAAGTTCATACATATGTTTCTTTCGTTCTAACGTCAAAAACGTATCTTGCACAAGGTCGATACTCAATTGTTCATCTCGATTAAATCGATATAAAAATGTGTATAGCGCTGGTTTGATTAAAACATATAGTTTTTCCCCAGCCTGCTTATCTCCCTTTTGATACGCAAGCATGAGCTCTTCTTCACTCCCAATCTGCGCCATGATTTTTGATCTCCTTTATTCCTTTTAACGTTAATGAAATGCGGGAAATTAAATAGCAACTTGCGACAATAATCCATACTTGTGATTGATTCGTAAAAAATTGAACATATGGGTTTTCGATTGTCTCGCCGGTTGAAACTAAAAAGTTTAATGCTTGCACACATATGCATGCATACACTGCAAGACAAACCGAAATCGTATCAAATACATTCCAACGAAAGTACACTTTTGTTTTTGTAAAATCAATTTTATATCCTTTTTTCCGTACTATATGTTTTCTATCAAACGGAATAATGATGGAAAACATAACAATCATCATAACTCCAGCTGTAATCATCGACACTTTAAATCCGATTGGCATCGGTAATAGTAAACCACAAGAAAATACGGCTATAATTCCAATTAAAGCAAAAGTAAGAAGTAATTTATTAGACATATAAAAAGCCTCCCTCATCTATTGTTTCATAAATGTATACAGACGAGGAAGGTACTTCGTTCAAATATTATTTTATTTTTTTATAATCTTTGCAGGATTTCCGCCAACTACTACATGATCTGACACATCTTTTAATACAACTGGATCAGTCGGTATATATATTTCTCCTAGTATCATTTTTTCTTTTTCTGTTTTCATTTTCTTCCCTCTTTATATGTAGGTTAAAGAGAGAAGAAAAAAAGAAAGGTCTGAACGCTATTTCGTTCAGACCTTTCTCTCTTAATCTTCCATCGTTGATAAGTCACCTGTTGGTAAGTTTAACTCCCACGCTTTTAATACGCGGCGCATAATTTTACCGCTTCTCGTTTTCGGTAATTTATCTCTAAATTCAATTTGTCTTGGCGCTGCATGAGCTGCTAGACCTTTCTTTACAAATTGACGAATTTCTTCTTTTAATTCTTCAGATGGTTCGTAACCTGCACGAAGCGCGATAAATGCTTTAATGATTTCACCGCGCACCGGATCAGGAATACCGATTACACCAGCTTCTGCAACAGCAGCATGCTCGATTAATTTGCTTTCTACTTCAAACGGACCAACGCGCTCGCCTGATGTCATAATTACATCGTCAATACGCCCTTGGAACCAGAAGTATCCATCCTCATCCATGTATGCAGAGTCACCTGATACGTACCAATCGCCTGGCATGAAGTAAGACTCATACTTTTGCTTGTTATTCCAAATTCCGCGCATCATCGCTGGCCAACCTTTGCCAATTGCTAAGTTACCCATTGTGTATGGAGGCACTTCATTTCCTTCATTATCAACAATTGCTGCTTTTACACCTGGAATTGGTTTCCCCATTGACCCTGGACGGATTTCCATACAAGGGTAGTTACAAATAACTTGTCCACCTGTTTCTGTCATCCACCACGTATCATGAATACGAAGTCCAAATGCGTTCATACCCCAGCGAATTACTTCTGGATTCAACGGTTCACCAACGCTTAATACGTGGCGCACTTGTGATAAATCGTATTTTTTAATTGCATCTTGTCCAGCGCCCATTAACATGCGAAATGCTGTTGGTGCACTATACCAAACTGTTACACCGTAATCTTGCAGTGCTTCATACCACGCTTCTGGACTAAAGCGTCCGCCTAAAATAACATTTGATGCTCCGACTAACCACGGCGCAAAAATACCGTAAGCAGTTCCCGTTACCCAGCCTGGGTCAGCTGTGCACCAATATACATCGTCTTCTTTTAAATCTAATACCCACTTCGCCGTTTGGTAGTGCTGAACCATTGCGTTTTGCGCATGAAGCACACCTTTTGGCTTACCAGTAGAACCAGACGTGTAATGTAGAATCAAACCGTCTTCACGGCCTAACCATTCAATATGTAATTCTTTTGAAGCTTGTTCAAATAAAGGATTGAATGCTACCGTTTTACCGCCTTCTTCTACATGATCTCCAACAAGAAAGACTGTTTTTAAAGCAGGTAAATCATTTAATGGTACACGCTCTAACAATTCAGGTGTTGTAATTAACACTTTTGCTTCGCTATCTTCTAAACGATCGCGAACTGCGCCTTCCATAAATGCTTCAAATAGCGGACCAACAATTGCTCCCAACTTCACTGCACCAAGAAGTGCGAAATATAACTCTGGGGAACGCGGCATAAAAATAAAAACGCGATCGCCTTTTTCTACATCGCCATAATTTTTCAGGACGTTTCCTGCTTTATTAGAAAAATCCTTCATTTCCTTAAATGTATACTTCTCTTTTCGCGATCCATCTTGATAATAAAGGGCTACTTTATTCTTTCGATCGGATTTCGCATGCTTATCAATTGCCTCATACGCCATATTTACTCGGCCTGTTTCATTCCAAGTAAAGTTTTTATTAACCTCTTCCCAGTTAAAATTCGCGTATGCCTCATCATAATTCGGCAAATTATTTTCTCCTTTAATGACAGGAAGCGTTTCTACTTTCATACTTTACATCCCCCTCCTATGTATTCTATTATCTATTATAATAACATTATTTAAAATTTTCAGTATATTTGTTGATTTTTAGACAAATTTTTAATGACAAATTTCGATTCACATCGCATATATTATAAAGTACGATATGAATAGATTCACAAACCCTCAAGGTGGTGAGCAATACATTGATTCATAAAAAAATATATAATGCTAGAAACTTAAAAACAGCGAAAGGCACTTTAATTATTGAAGGGCCTGTCTCTACACATAACTTAGAAATGTATGAATTTCATCCAGACTTAATTGCGTTTCGTCCTGCCGAGCAACAATATAAAGCAATTGTCGAAATTTCTAAATTGCCAGAAGCTCGTCTCATTATTGCTAGACATGACCAAACGATTGTTGGATATGTTACATACTTGTATCCTGATCCACTTGAACGATGGTCAGAAGGAAAGATGGAAAACTTAATTGAACTTGGGGCGATTGAAGTTGTCCCTGCCTTCCGCGGTTGCGCTGTCGGAAAAAACTTATTAGAAGTTTCAATGATGGACGACCATATGGAAGATTACATTATATTGACGACTGAATATTATTGGCACTGGGATTTAAAACAAACTGGCTTAAATGTTTGGGAGTATCGAAAAGTAATGGAAAAAATGATGAATGCTGGCGGGTTACAATGGATGGCTACAGATGATCCTGAAATTTGTTCGCATCCTGCTAACTGTTTAATGGTCCGCATCGGTAAACGCGTTGATACGGATTCTATTCAAGCATTTGATCGTCTACGTTTTCACAATCGTTTTATGTATTAATAAAGGGGGCAACTGGAATGATTGTAGAAGAAATTATGAATCAAGATGTGGTGACACTACACCCAAACGATACAATCGAAACAGCAATCCGAACGATACGCACGAAAGGCATTCGGCACATTCCAATTGTCGATCAAAATAATCATGTCGTAGGCATTATTTCTGATCGGGATGTAAGAGATGCAAGTCCGTCTATTTTAGATGAACAAGTTTCACTCGATATGCTGAAGCAACCACTTGAACTTATTATGAAACACCCTGTTATGACTTGCCATCCTCTCGATTTCGTTGAGGAAATTGCTACTTTATTTTTTGAAAATAAAATTGGCTGTCTTCCTGTTACAAAGGCTGGAAAGTTAGTTGGGATTATTTCTGAATCTACTGTGCTACACACGTTAGTGAAATTAACAGGAGCACATCAACCGAGTTCACAAATTGAAATTCAAGTAAAAAACGAACCTGGTATTCTCGGGAAAGTCGTTGCCATTTTTAGTGAGTTACAAATCAATATCGTGAGCGTTCTCGTCTATCCAGCAAAAGATGAGAATGATAAAGTACTCGTTTTCCGCATCCAAACGATGAATCCGCTAAAAGTGATTGATGCACTTGAGGCAGAAGGCTACCGCGTATTATGGCCGAACATTATGGGGATGCAAGCATGAGTAGCGCGTTTATTTATTCGGATGACTTTCGGGGCTATTCATTTAGCCCCGATCATCCTTTTAACCAACTGCGCGTCACACTTACGTATGATTTATTACAAAAGGGTGGTTTCATCTCTCCTTCCCAAATCATCTCACCAAGGATGGCTACAGATGAAGAAATTGCCTACATTCATACAGAGGAGTACATAAATGCGGTAAAACGTGCTGGAGAAGGAAAGTTAGAAAAATCAATTGCGATGACATATGGACTCGGAACAGAAGATACACCAATGTTTCCGAATATGCACGAAGCAAGCGCATTACTCGTTGGGGGTACGTTAACAGCTGTCGATGCTGTTCTTTCCGGGAAAGTAAAGCACGCGCTTAACTTAGGAGGTGGCTTACATCACGGTTTCCGCGGCAAGGCATCTGGCTTTTGTATTTATAACGACAGTTCCATCGCAATGAAATATATTCAGAAGAAATACGGTTTACGCGTTTTATATATTGATACAGATGCTCATCACGGTGATGGTGTACAGTGGTCCTTTTATGACGATCCTAACGTATGCACCATTTCACTACATGAAACTGGTCGATATTTATTCCCTGGAACTGGCGCCGTAAACGAACGCGGACAAGGTAATGGCTATAGTTATTCTTTTAACGTTCCACTCGATGCTTTTACAGAAGACGAATCTTTCTTAGATTCCTATCGAACTGTCGTAAGAGAAGTGGCCGCATACTTTAAACCGGATATTATTTTAACGCAAAATGGTGCTGACGCACATTATTACGACCCACTTACACACCTTTGCGCAACGATGAATATTTACCGCGAGATACCGAAGCTCGCTCGCGAAATCGCTAACGAATATTGCGAAGGTCGCTGGATTGCTGTCGGCGGTGGTGGTTATGACCACTGGCGCGTCGTCCCAAGAGCTTGGGCACTCATTTGGCTTGAAATGAACAACATCCAAAACATCTCAGGTTATCTCCCTCCAGAATGGATTGAAGCTTGGAAAGGACAAGCAGAAACAGAACTTCCTCTCACATGGGAAGATCCAGACAACATGTATAAACCTATCCCCCGCAAACCAGAAATTGAAGAAAAGAATGCATTAACTGTAGCGAAATCCCTTGAAATTATTCGGAATAATATGACAAAGTCTTTGTACTAAACGAAAAGGAGGCTCGTTTTTGAATAGCCTCCTTTTATTTAAAGCCTGCTATTATTGTCGATTTCTGTCGGTAAGTCGATATATTTTAATAATCGCTGATATATTTCAAGTTGCGCCGATATATTTTGATAATCGCTGATATATTGGTTCCGTCAAGAAGTCTGTGTAATTTGATAAGGCCCAATACATTGGTTTATCCAGTATGAATTTATAATGATTTGGTATGTGAAAAGTGAAGCTA